>JAFOZZ010000199.1 GCA_017390945.1 Akkermansia sp. | reverse complement strand
GTCACCTTTTCTTTCAAGCTGCGAATAGGTGTTATAATTGATGTCAAGCAAAGAGGCGAGTTCCTTTTGGGTGTAGCCACGGTTTTTTCGCAAATGGGCAATTCTTTGGTTGATAGTTTCAAGTGGGGTAACCAAGCCTCGCATCGCGCGACCCGCCCATGGCAGCATGCCGATGGGCGGGCTTCTTTTTGTGGTAGCCTCGGCTGACGAATATTCCGCGGGCTTTGCCAGCCGAGCGTTACCACTGCCCGCGAAGAGAAGTTCGGCTTCGCCTCACGGTGAAAAACGGCTCCTGTACAGGAGCCGTGGATGAGCCGCTGGCGCGGCTCGAAGGATTCCATTTGGCACAAATTTACCGGTAGCCACCAATATCTGGCACATAATACTTGCAATATGGGCGCGATATGGTAGAATGCATGTAACATAACATCTCATACTTACACAACCATGGACAAACTCATCGTCGAAGGTGGTCACAGACTCAGTGGTACCGTCAACATCAGCGGCTCCAAGAATGCATCCCTGCCCATCCTGGCGGCAGCCCTGCTCACCGATGAGCCGGTACGTATTTCCCGCGTACCCGACGTATCGGACACCAACTACATGATTCAGATTCTCAGCCAGTTGGGCGCCTCCGTGGAGCGCTCCAGCGGCACCGTTCGCATTGAATCTCCGGATGGCATCAGCTCCAGCGCCTCCTATGAGCAGGTGCGTAAGATGCGTGCCTCCATCTGCCTGCTGGGGCCCATGATGGCCCGCATGCACCGCTGCACCCTGCCCCTGCCCGGCGGCTGCGTGATTGGCGACCGCCCGGTGGACCTGCACCTGCGCGCCATCCAGGCACTGGGTGCCCGCGTACGCGTGAAGGGCGGTAACATGGTGATTGAGGCACCGAACGGCCTCGTAGGCACCACCGTCGATATGCGTGGCGACAGCGGCCCGACCGTGCTGGGCACCGACAACCTGATGATGGCTGCCGTACTCGCTAAGGGCACCACAATCATTGAGTCCGCCGCCCGTGAGCCCGAGGTGGTAGACCTGGCCAACTTCCTCAACAAAATGGGTGCCCGCATCGAAGGCGCCGGCTCCCGCACTATCACCATTCACGGCGTAGAAAAGCTCCACGGCTGCGAGCACACCGTCATTCCCGACCGCATCGAGGCCGGCACCTTCATGGTGGCAGGTGTCATGAACGTGAGCGATGGCATCACCCTCAACCGCGTATGCCGCGAGCACATGAAGTCCATCTCCGACCTGCTGGTAGAGTGCGGCCACGTGGTACAGTACAACGAGGAGGGTACATCCGTCTTCGTGAAGCCCGGTGAGCGTCCGTGCAGCGGCAAGATTCTCACCAACCCCTACCCGGGTTACCCCACCGACATGCAGGCACAGATGACGGCGCTCTTCGCCCTCACCCCCGGCATCAGCGTAGTGAAAGACACCATCTTCCCGCAGCGCTTCATGCACTGCTCCGAGCTGAAGCGCATGGGGGCCAACATCAAGGTAGACAACGGCACCGCCATCATCACCGGCGTGGACGGCCTGTCCGGCGCACCAGTCATGGCCAGCGACCTGCGCGCCAGTGCCGCACTTGTGCTCGCCGCTCTGGCGGCCGAGGGCACGACGGATATTCACCGTCTCTACCACATCGACCGCGGCTACGAAATGCTGGACGACAAGCTCGAAATCCTTGGCGCCCGCGTGAAGCGCGTACTCGATGAAGATAGCGGCTTAGGTGAAGACTGATACAGCCTCCCCCCTTTCATGCGCAGAGTGACCTGTAGCCGCGTGCTCAAAGGCTCACTCTGCGCCTTTTTATTCCTCACGCTCAGCGCTGCCCTGTTCCTTTGGGTATGGGTGGAAGGGGCAGTCACCCCGAGCGAACGCGCAGCACGCCAGCGTGGCTGTGTACTCTGCCACAGCAGCGCCGCTCACGACATCCCCGCCCTGCGCCGCTGGCAGCCCGGCACCCCGCTCTCACCCATCCTGCGCCGTGAGCTCCTGCAAGTCCACCCCCACCTCAGCCACGGCGCAGTCGAAGAACTCACCGACTGGCTCACCTCCAAACACCTGCCGCACCTGGCAGAAACCCGCAAAAGCTCCCTTGGCGCCTCCCTCTACCGCGCCAAATGCGCCGCCTGCCACGGCACCCAAGGCGAAGGCCAGCCCGGCACCTACCCTCCCCTGCGCGGCTCCGAATGGCTCACCGCCCCCCCCTCCCGCCTGCCGGAAATCCTCACCCGCGGCCTCAGCGGCCCCATCACCGTCAACGGCACCCCCTGGAACGCCACCATGCTCCCCCCCGGCCTCACCACCGAGGAAGAAATACAGGCGGTGATTCAATACCTGCAAGCCGAGTTTGCAAAATAAGACAGCTGCTCATCCATTCTCTATATTCCTCTGTACATTGCAACAAAAATCTGATACAATCACCTTTCATGGGAAGTAAACTAAAAATCTTACTAGCCTGCTTTGCTTGCAGACCAAACAGCGGCTCAGAATCTGGCATGGGGTGGAATTTCGCTATAAATGTGGCAAAATATCACGATGTTCATGTGTTAGTTGCCCATTGGGATGAAGAATCTATAACTCAATATATAAAAAAATTCCCTAACGAAACAAAAAACTTAAGTTTCCATTTCATACAAGACCCCAATTACTTATCTGCAAAAAAAATGTGGGCGCCCCTATTTAATTTTTTGTATAAACCAAGTTTTTACTTTTTTTACAAAAAATGGCAAAAACGAGCATATGAATACGCTTACCAACTACACCTAAAAGAACATTTCGATATTATTCATCAGGTCAATATTGCAGGCTATCGCTCTCCTGGCTTTCTCTGGAAATTAGATGCGCCTTTTGTCATTGGACCTTTAGGAGGCTTTACTCAAACAAATTGGAAATTGTTATCAGGGCAAAATATACGAGATATACTATACATCGGCATGCGTAACATTGTTAATGCTATGCAAAAAAGATATGGCTACGCAGCCCGAACTCTCTCCAAGCATGCTGATACCATTCTTGTTTCTGATAATGGAGGGGCATTAGACATAAAAAAACATTGGAAGCGAGATAGCACTATAATGCTAGAAGTCGGAACATACAGCAATGGCGCAAATCGTCAACCGGCTTCACGCGACAAAACACAGCCACTGCGCATATGCTGGGTCGGCCATCTCATCAATACGAAAGCGCTTCATCTCCTTCTTCCCGCTCTAAAATATTGCAAGCATCCAATACACTTAGAAATAGTAGGAGGAGGTCCCCAATTTACTGACTGGAAAAATCTAGCACAGAGATTACAAATAGAAAACAATGTTATATTTAAAGGTGAAAAAAAACATGATGACGTACTGTCTATTATGTCACAGTGCCATCTTCTGTGCATATCCAGCATTAAAGAAGGAGGGACTGGCACTGTAGCCCTCGAAGCATTACAAAATGGGCTCCCCATCGTTTGCCTTAATCACTGCGGCTACTCAACAGTCGTCAACGAAAATACAGGCATCAAAATTCCTATAACAAATCATAATCAAATCGCCAAAGACTTTGCTGCCGCTTTTGATTATTTGTACGAAAACGAGGAACTTAGATACAAAATGGCACTTAACTGCCTTAAACAAAGCAAAATATACTCGTGGGACGAAAAAATTAAAAAACTTTGTTCCATATACAATCAAGTATTGAACAAGTAATCAAACAAATACTTCTATTTTGCTTTCTGCCAAAAAAAGCACCGTTTACCTGCGATGGGTAAACGGCGCGATTGTTTGGAGAAGCAAAGCTCGGTGGCTTACATATTGACCTGGTAAAGAGTCTTATTGTTGTTAGCCGGGTCGAGGATGGCGAATGCCTCGCGGTGGATGGAGGGGTCGCTGCGGAAGATGAGGCGACCGGCGCACTGGCGCTCCAGCTCCATGAGGAGCTTAGCATCCTCATTCTTAAAGCGGGAGAGCACATCGCTGTTCACCACCACCATCATATCGCCCACGGTGTCGCGGTAGCGCAGGATGGTGGCCTTCAGCTGGCGCTGAATCTCCACGCTCATGGTCATCACGCTCTTAATACGGCCGCGGCCATGGCAGTAGGGGCAATGGTCGTTCACGTAGTCGAGCAGAGACTCATTGATGCGCTGACGCGTCATTTCCATAAGGCCGATGGGGGTAATCTGCATCACTTGGGTCTTGGCCTTGTCGCGCTTGAGGGCTTCCTTCATGGCCTTGTACACTGCCATCTGGTCCTTGCGGTGGCGCATATCAATGAAGTCCACCACGACCAGACCGCCGATGTTGCGCAGGCGCAGCTGGCGAGCAATCTCGCGGGCGGATTCCAGGTTGGTCTCCAGAATCGTCTTATCGAGGTCCTTGTTACCCTTGTTGCGGCCGGTGTTGATATCGATAGCAATCAGAGCCTCAGTCTCATCAATCACCAGGTAACCACCGCAGGGCAGCAGCACCTGGCGCTGGAAGGCCTCGTTAATCTGCTTCTCCACGCCCAGTTCCTCGAAGATGGGTTGGCGGCAGGAGTAGTGCTGAATGTGGCGCTTGGCACGGCGGGAAATCTTGCCGGCAATCTCCTGCATGCGCTGGGTGGTCTCCAGATTATCACATACAATATTGTCCACATTGTCGGTCAGGAAGTCGCGAGCGGTGCGCTCGATGAGGTCGGGCTCGCGGTACACGCACAGCGGAGCGGGACGGGAGGCGAACTTCTCCTCCACCTCACGCCACTGCTGCAACAGCATAGCGAGGTCGCGCACAAAGTGGCGGAAGCGCTGCCCCTGAGCCACCGTACGCATGATGATACCCATACCCTCGGGGACGTTGAGCTTCTGCACAATCTGGCGCAGGCGCTGGCGCTCCTTGGGGTCGTCAATCTTGCGAGAGATACCGAACTGATCCGTAAAGGGCATGAGCACGATGTAGCGCCCTGCCAGGGAGATATTGGTGGTAACGCGAGGTCCTTTGGAAGAAATGGGGCCCTTGGTCACCTGCACCATAATCTCGGAGCCGATGGGGTAGATATCCGGAATATCCTTGCTGGTAATCTTCTTCTGCTGCTTGCGGGGGCGGCCCTCCTTCTGAATCTCCTCCAGCGAGGAGTCCAGGGCGAGCGGCAGCGCATCCCAGAAGTGCAGGAAGGCGTTCTTCTCGTAGCCGATGTCGACGAACATCGCCTTGAGACCAGGCTCGATGTTCTTGACGCGGCCCTTGAAGATACCGCCTACGATGTTATCTTCGCCTTCACGCTCAATGCTGTATTCCTCCAGCACGCCGTCTTCGAGCAATGCGACACGGCGCTCCAGTTTTTCTGAGTTGATGACGATGGTTGTGCCTTCCTTCGGGTTGCACTGGCCAAACCCGAAGAGGCGTTTCACGTTTTGAATCATTTTGGAAATAATGGACAAAGTTTCAGGTTAGTTTGGGGTTGTACACATGAAAATCATGATAACATAGCCCGCATACCTGCTTGTCGACCCTGAGGGAACCTGCTCCTCGTAAGCGCGCAGCCCCGGCGGCTCTTCCTGTTGTGTGGCAGGAAAGCGCGACCGGAGCTTACGTGATGGGAGAGTGCTCTCAGGGGCAAACGGGTATGCCCCTATCACTCATCATCGAAGACAAAGTCGTTCTCCTGCAAGTATTTGCCTGTACCTTCAGCTACAGCACTCAAAGGATCGTCCGCAATGGTGATAGGAAGGCCGGTCTGCTCATGCAGCAGGTCAGCCAGGCCACGCAGAAGGGCGCCGCCGCCCGCTACCACGATGCCGCAGTCATAGAGGTCACTTGCCAGCTCAGGCGGGCAGTGATCCAGCGTCTGACGCACAGCGCTCACGATAACATCGAGCTTGTCCTTCAGGGCCTCACGGATTTCTTCGGATCTTACGGTAACCGTCTTGGGCAGACCCGTGCCGCGGTCGCGGCCTTTCACCTCCATCTGCAATTCCTGCTTCAGGGGGTGTGCCGAACCGACACGAATCTTGATGTCCTCCGCCGTACGCGGCCCGATAAACAGGTTGTGCGTATTTTGCATGTGGCGGGTGATGGTTTCGTCCAACGCATCGCCGCCGCACTTCTCAGATTGGCTGTAGACGATGCCGGAAAGGGATATGATGGCCACCTCCGTGGTACCGCCACCGATATCGACAATCATGCTGCCGATGGGCTCGGTATACGGAAGGCCAACACCGATAGCCGCTGCCATGGGCTCTTCGATGAGCTGCACAGCAATGGCGCCGGCGTGCGCAGCGCTGTCTTCAATAGCGCGACGCTCCACCTCGGTAATGCCGGAAGGATGAGCTATGAGAATGCGAGGCCCACGCAGGCTACGGCGAGAGCAGGCCTTCTGGATGAAATACTTAAGCATTTCCTCCGCCACGTTCAGGTCGGCAATCACGCCATCCTTCAGCGGGCGAATGGCCACCACGCTTCCGGGCGTGCGGCCTACCATTCGTTTCGCATCCTCACCCACGGCCCTCACCTTCTCGCCACTCATGGCGACAACGGAGGGCTCTCGCAGCACAATACCCTGGTCCTTAATGTAGACCAGTGTGTTGGCTGTGCCGAGGTCAATCCCGATATCATACGAGAACCACCCGGCTAATTTCTTAAAAAAACGAGACATTTGTAAAAAGTTGTGATGTGGGGGATTTGTTATGGGTGACATCCTGCTCCGCTACCGGCGAGTCCTCCTTTTCAGGGGATGAACCCATCGTGCCGGTTCGGCGCAGGCCGTTCTGATGCGTGCACACAACGGCGCACCCATACGCGGGTAGTATAGGCGGCAGCACACTTCGTGTCAAGCTAAAACCGCGCCCCGCCACACTGGCAGCTTAAATATGACACAGGAGAGAGCCATTTGAGCAAACCCCGCGCATATTCGGCCTTCCGGGCCGTGCAGCGGGGCGTTTTATCTATCAAAATTAAGGCACAATTTTGAGAACTTAGAGCTTGCGTCAAGTACCAAAGGATAGTATACTGGAACACGTGAACGGTAATGAGTTGAAAGATACTGCATTGAAGGCGTATCGAGCCATGGAAATGGCCCGGGCGTTCGAGACCAAACTCTCTGCTCTCTACAAAGCCGGCAAGATATTCGGCGGCGTGTTCATCGGGCGCGGGCACGAGGCTATTGCCGCCTGCGAGGGCGTCTACCTGCAGAAAGGGCACGACGTTTACACACCGTTCATCCGTGAACAGGCAGGCCGCTGCGCCTGGGGCGACAGCGTACTGGATAGCGCCCAGTGCTACCTGGGCAGCGCCAGGGGCATCATGCGCGGGCGCGAGGGCAACGTGCACTGGGGCAAGCCGCACGAGGGTACCGTGGCCACCATCTCCCACCTGGGTGCAGCCGTATCCGTAGCCGCCGGCATGCTGATGGCACGCCGCATGCAGGGCAAGACGAATTTTGCCGGCGTCATCTGCATAGGCGATGGCACCACCTCCGTAGGCTCCACCCACGAGGCCTGCAACCTGATAGCTGTGGAGAAACTCCCCGCCGTCATCGTGGTCACGAACAACCAGTTTGCCTACTCCACCCCCAACAGCCAGGAGTTCGCCTGCCGCAGCCTCATGGACCGTGGCGTGGGCTATGGCATGGCTACACACGAGTGCGATGGCACGGATTTCCTGCAAACCCTGCAAGTCATGGGGCGCGCTATTGCCGCTGCCCGAGCAGGCGAAGGACCGCAGTGGGTCGTAGCGAACACCCTGCGCATGTGCGGCCACGGCGAGCACGATGATGCCGCCTACATCCCCCAGGAGCTCAAGAAACAATACGCCGACCGCGACCCGCTGGCCGTAGCACGCCGCCAGGTGCAGGAGCAAGGCTGGCTGACCGCTGAGGACATCGCCACCATTCAGGCCGAATGCGCGGAGGAAGTACAGCAGGCCATGGCTCAGGCACAGAAAGAACCAGCCCCCAATCCCGCCACCGAGGACTGGAGCGCCACCTCCTGGAAACCCACCCGCTATTAACCCCGCACCCCTTATTGCACCATCATGAGCGTAACCTACATCGACGCCATACACCAGGCCATGGCCGAGCTGCTGGCAGAGGACGAGAAGGTCTTTCTGTACGGCGAGGACATAGCAGGCAAGTTCGGCGGTGCTTTCAAAGCCACGAAAGGCCTGGCGGAGCAGTTCCCCGGCCGCGTGCTCAATGCCCCCATTGCCGAGGACGCCATCATGGGTCTGGCCATCGGTGCAGCCCTGAGCGGCATGAAACCCATTGTGGAAATGCAGTTTGCCGACTTTGGCACACTGGCACAGAACCAGCTGGGCAACAACGCCGCCGCCCACTATTACCGCACCGGCATCCCGGTGAATGTCACCCTGCGTATGCCCTGCGGCGGCACCCCTGGCGGTGGTCCCTACCACAGCCAATCCGTTGAGGCTCTGTTTGCACACTACCCCGGTGTGCACGTGCTGTGTCCTGCCACCGTGGCGGATGCCTACTACATGCTCAAGCAGGCTGTACAGATTCCGGACCCCGTAGTCTTCATGGAGCACAAGTTCCTGTACCGCTGGCTGAAGGCCGATACCTGGGTGGACGCCGACCCGCTGCCCATTGGCCGTGCCCGCATCGCCCGCCCGGGGCGCCATGCTACCGTCGTTGCCTTCTCGGCTATGGTGCCGGAGGCACTCAAAGCCGCCGACGAGCTGGCCGCCAACTCCGGCTACAGCCTGGAGGTCGTTGACTTACGCAGCGTAAAGCCGCTGGACACCGACACCATCCTGGCCTCCGTTGCCCGCACTGGTCGCCTGCTGGTCGTGAGCGAGGATTTCCCCTGGGGTGGCGTAGCGGCCGAGGTCATAGCCCGCGTCGCCAGCCAGGGCTTCCACCTGCTGGATGCCCCGCCCCTGCGCGTCACCTCCAAGGACACGCCTATCCCCTACCATCCGAACCTGTGGAAAGCCCACCGCCCGCACAGCAACCACATTGTCGAGGCGGCCCGCTACCTCATTTCGCTCTGATTTCACTTACTGCTAACCTCTTCTAACCACGTTCTCCTCCATACCATGCCGCAAGTTCCCATACTCATGCCCCAGTTGGGCGAATCCATCGCCGAGGCTACCATCATGCGCCTGCTCATACAGCCGGGCGATGAGGTACAGGCCGACCAGGAGGTAATCGAGGTCGAAACCAACAAAGCCGTCATGGGCGTAACCATCACCTGCTCGGGCAAGGTGACCAGCATCAGCGTAGCCGAGGGCGAAACCGTAGCCGTGGGCGCAGTGATGGGGCTCATCGAAGCGACGGAGGAAGAAATCGAGCGTTCCGGCGCTACCCCGCTGGCAGACGGCGAGGCACCCGCCGCCCCTGCCCCCATGACCAGCAGCATCGGCAGCGATGGCGCCCACTTTGCCACCGAGGGCGAATACCGCGAAGGCACCAGCCCCACCCCGCAGACAGGTGGCCGCGGCCTGCCCGTACCTGTCGGCACCCGCGGCGCCCACTACCTCTCCCCCCGCATCCGCTCCCGTATGGATGAGCTGCACATCACCGAGGCCGACCTCGCCTACGTGACCGGCACCGGCGCGGGTGGTCGCATCACCATCGATGACTTTGAGAACTTCCTGGACTACGTGGACGGCTGGCCCTCGCGCCCGGTATCGCCCATGCGCCGCAGCGTAGCCAGCAGCATGCAGCGCACCTGGCGCCGCCCCATTGCCAGCGCCGGGCGCCCCATCTACATGGCACCCATCATCCTGCACCGCCGCAATCACCCCCGCAAGCCCGGTGTTACCCTCTACTTCCTGCGAGCCCTGGCCATCGCCCTGGCGCAGGCACCGGAATGCGCCGGCTACATGGTGGGCGGCCGCATTCTCACCCCGCGCCGCATCGACCTGGGCGTGGCTGTACAGGTAGCGGATGGCGTGATGGTACCCGTCATGCGTAATGTGGATGAATACACCCTCGATGAGCTCATTGACGAGTACAACAAGGTAGTATCCCAGGCACGCGACCGCAAGCTCGACCCCGCCTACATTGGCGGCGGCATTGCCACCGTGTCGAACTTCGGCGGCTTCGGCCTCACCTTTGCCTCTCCCATGCCCCTGCCGAGCGAAAGCCTCATTCTGGGCATCGGCTCCGTGCAGAAAACCCCGGTATGGAGCGATGAGGTGGAGTGCTTCATCCCCGTAGAGAAGGCCAACATCGTGGCTTCCTTCGACCACCGTGTGGTGGACGGCGGTGATATCGGTCGCCTGATGCAGAAGATAGCCTACTACCTTGAGCACCCCGAACTGCTGTAATACCAATATGGAGCGACCAGATCCCAGCAAACACGTACTCGGCGTATTGGCAGGCGCCGGTGAATACCCGCGCCTCATGATACAGGGAGCCAAGCGTGCCGGCATGCGCGTGGTTGTCGTTGGCTTTCGCGGTGCCGTAGGCAAGGAGATTCCGGCCATGTGCGATGCCTTCCGCAAGTTCCGCATCGGCTCGATGGAGGCTCCGCTCAAGTTCCTGCTGGAGAACGGCGTCACCCACGTTGTCATGACCGGGCAGATTAAGCCCGCCTGCATCTACACCATGTGGCCGGATGCCACGGCGCGCCGCGAGCTGGCACAGCTCGACCGCCGCAACGCCCACACCATCTTCACCGCCTGCTGCAACTACATCACCCGCCACGGCATGACCATGCTGCCCTCCACCTGCTTTATGGAGGAGGTGCTGCCACCCCCCGGCCACCTGGCAGGCCCGGCTCCTACGGAGGAGCAAATGCAGCAAGCGCGCCACGGCATGCAGCTCGCGCGCGAAATCGCCCGCCTCGACATCGGCCAGAGCCTCCTCATGCGCGGCGACACCGTTGCCTGTGTGGAAGCCTACAAGGGCACCAACGAATGCATCCGCAATGCCGGCAAGCCGCCCATCACACTGTGCAAAGTCACCAAGCCCGGGCACGACATGCGCTTCGATGTCCCCTGCATCGGCCTGCGTACCGTGCAGCATTGCTCCGCCTCCGGGGTCAATCACATTGTTTTCGAGGCGCGCCGTACCATCCTCTTCCAGCGACAGGCCGTCATCGACCACTGCAACGCCCACGGCATCACCCTGCATGCCATGGATATGCCCACCGATGGCCTCACTGTTGCCGACCCCGGCCATATACCGGATGACGCCGAGCACGCCCTGACCATGGCTACTGCGCTCGAACAGCTGGGCATCGGCAACTCCGCCGTGGTGTGCGAAGGGGTCGTCATTGCCGTATCTGACCCCTCCGGCCCCCTCAAGTGCATCCGCCGCGCCGGTGCCTACATGAAGCGCATCCGCTTTGTGCGCCTGGTCAACTGGCTGTGCCGCGTCCTGCTGGGGCGCCCTGGCACGCCTCCCGCCCCCATGGTCATGCGTGGCACCAAGAACTTCGTCATCACCCCCGAAATCGAGAAAGCGGCGAAAAAAGCCGGCATCCTCCTTCATTAACACCCACATGCGTAAATCACTCATCACCCTGTCGCTGGCACTCAGCTGCCTGTTGCCCTCCTGCATCAACTCCATCGTATACAACGGCGCCGGTAAGAACAAGCCCGACCTCACCTACGGCTACACCGAGCATGCTGTTGCCATGCAAGCCACGGATGGCACGACACTGCGCGGCTGGTTCTTCAACCGCGGAGCCGGTACGCCGCTGGTGGTATTCTACGGTGGCAATGCCATGAACGTGGGCAATTTCGCCAACATCGCAGCAGCTGACACCACGCGCTCATACCTGCTCATGAACTACCGTGGTTACGGTGGCAGCGAGGGCAAGCCGAGTGAAGCCATCATGGTGGACGACGCCCGCAGCTGCATTGCACAGGCTCGTGCCAAAATGGGTACCCCCGGCCCGCTTGCCCTGGTGGGGTACAGCCTGGGTTCCGGTGTCGCCATGCAGGTAGCCGCCGGTAAGAATGTGGCTGCACTCGTGCTCATCTGCCCCTTCGACAGCATGACCACCGTTGCCTGCAATCAGGTGCCGCTCCTGCCCCGCATCTTGCCCATGGATAGCTGGGACTCCGCTACCGTGGCACCTTCCATCAGCTGCCCGGTCACCATCATGCGCTCCCTCACGGATGATATCGTACCCACCGACAGCACGGACAAGCTCATCCGCTCTTTCATCACACCGCCCACTGTAAAGATTTACCCGGCAGACCACAACTCCATTTTCTCCTGCCCGAGTTTCACGCAGGATATCATGCAGGCTCTGCCCAGCCAACAGGTAACGGCAGCAGAAGAGGTCTGACGACATGAAAATACTCCGCAACTGCCTGATTGCAGCCCTGCTGCTCATCGCGGCTTTCTGGGGGCTGGCAGCCTGCTCAGTCGATATGCTGGTGTACCCCGGTAGTACCATGCAGCTGAGAGATGCGAACTACGGCTACCGGGCACATGCTATCACCATACCAGCCACCGATGGCACGGTGCTGCGTGGCTGGTTCTTCAACCGAGGTGCCGGGACTCCGCTTGTCACTATGTTCGGCGGCAATGCCATGAATGTCGGTGCTTTTGCCAATATCGCCGAGGCGGATACCACTCGCTCCTACCTGCTCATGAACTACCGCGGCTATGGTGGTAGCGAAGGCCAGCCGAGCGAGGCCGCCATCGTGGCCGATGCCCGTCACTGCATCGCCCATGCACGCGCCTTGCTGGCCGGCGACCATACGCCACTGTACCTCATCGGGTTCAGCCTGGGCAGCGGTGTCGCCACCCAGGTAGCCGCCGCCGAGCAGCCGGACGCTCTCGTCCTCATCTGCCCATTCGACAGCATCACCACTGTCGCCTGCGGCATAGTGCCCGTGCTCCCCCGCCTCCTCCCCATTGATGCGTGGCGCTCCGCCTCCTACGCCCCGCGCATCACCTGCCCGGTCACCATCTTCCGCGCTCAGTACGATACCATCGTACCACCGGCTTCCACCGACGCCCTCATCCGCTCCTTCTCCACACCACCTGCGGTGAAATCCTACCCCGCCGACCACAACAGCATCTTCGCCACCCCCGGCTTCTCCCAGGATATCATGAAGGCTCTCCTTCCCACGCCCATGCCGTAGCCAAGCAAGCTTTCACTCTTCGTAAGCATTATAGCCCAACATATTACAACAAAGCGTGTAAAATCGTCGATTCAACCTTGCATTTTACACGCTTTGTTGTATAATACTCTACGTGAAGCCACTAGGATACATACCAAGAGCGATGAGCGCCCATGTACAAAAACTCATGGGCATGTACCCGATTGTCACGATTGCTGGCCCCCGCCAATCCGGAAAAACCACATTAGCGCGCCACCTGTACCCGGACTTTGACTACGTGAGCATGGAGGATTTTCGTGAAAGTCAGTACTTCCGCGAGGACCCCACACACTTTCTGCAACAACACAAAGCGCCCTGTATCTTCGATGAGGTACAGAATACCCCCGAGCTGCTCAGTTACCTGCAAGGAATTGTCGATGAGCAGAAACAAACGGGCATGTACATCATCACCGGCAGCCGCCAAATGGAACTCCAGCAGGCTATCACCCAATCACTGGCTGGGCGCACCGGCATCGTCGACCTTCTGCCGCTTTCCCTGCATGAGCTCGCCATGGCCGGCATCAAAGAGGACAGAGACACGGCACTGTTCCGTGGTTGCATGCCCCGAGTGTACGAGCATGGCCTTGAACCGGGACAAGTCTACTCAGACTATCTCCGCACCTACGTCGAGCGCGATGTTCGCCAACTCATCAACCTTCGCAATCTACAGGCTTTTGAGCTCTTTCTTAAACTCCTTGCCTCACGAGTCGGCCAGGTGCTCAACCTTGCAACCCTGGCAACAGATATCGGGGTAAGTGCCAGTACCATCCGGGAGTGGGTATCGGTACTAGAGGCCTCCTACATAGTTTTTACCCTCTATCCCTATTACAACAACTACGGTAAGAGGCTTACAAAATCCCCCAAGATATACTTTACAGAGCCCGGGCTCATCCCCTGCCTGCTCGGTATCGAATCGCCGGAGCAACTCGGCCGCGACCCCCTGCTGGGTAATATCTTTGAGAATATGGTCGTGGTAGAAGCTCTTAAAACGCGCTTTAACGCAGGTAAGCGCGCCAACCTTTACTTCTTCCGCGATACAAAAGGATTTGAAATTGACCTTATTCTGGATGAGGCTCGCCGCCCTCGCCCCATCGAAATCAAATCCGGCATGACCTTCACCCCGGCTATGGTAAAAAATCTGGAGCAGTTTACAGCTCGCGTCCCGGATGCCCTGCCGGCGGCTCTTATTTATGGCGGTAAAGACATGGGGCTGTTCCACGAAGTACAAGTACACAACTTCGCCAATTACCACAATATAATCAATTCTCAATAAGGCCCTTACAACAAAGCGTGTAAAATCGTCGATTCAATCCCCGATTTTACACGCTTTATGACAAATCATTGATTTTATACAGTTTACATCTTGCATTCACTTAACAAAAAGCGCCTCTGTAAGAAGAGGCGCTTTTGCTTGGTAGGCTTACTTCATAATCCCCACGGCTTTCAGGTGAGCGTCGGGGTCAGGCTCGCGACCCATGAAGTCGCGGAAGGCATCGATTGCGTGCTTGCTACCACCCACGGAAAGCACCGCCTTGCGGAACGCAGCAGCGGGTGCGGGGTTGAGGATACCCTCCTCCTTGAAGCGGCGGTAGGCATCTGCAGCCAGCACATCTGCCCACTGGTACGAATAATAACCGGCCGCATAGGCACCAGTCATGCAGTGAGCCAGGCGGCGCATGTAGGAGGGCTCCGCCACGCCGGAGGGCATCTGCCACGGGCTCAGCAGCTCGGCGCTGGCGGCATCCAGGTCACGCCCGGCAAAGCGTGTGGCGTAATTCATGTGCATTTCGAGGTCGAGCTTAGCCAGGCAGAACTGACGCATCATCGCCAGTGCAGTCATGAAATGACGCCCGGCATTCATCTGCTCTACCAGCTCGGCAGGCATGGGCTCGCCGGTCTCGTAATGGCGGGCAAAGAGCGCAAGCGACTGCGGCTCCCATGTCCAGTTTTCATTCATTGTACTGGGCAGCTCCATGAAATCCCAGGCAATGTTGGAGCACCAGTGCGCGGCCAGCTCCGTATCGGTCAACATGGTATGGAGCATGTGGCCGAACTCATGGAACAGCGTCTGCACATCCATGTGGCTGAACAGCGCGGGCTTGTCGCCCACAGGGCGCGTAAGGTTGGCGGTGATGGAGGCCAGGTGCGGGGCATGGGGAGCACCATTCTTGCCGGGGGCACCGGCACGCAGCGGCGCTACCCAGGCACCGGCTCGCTTGCCGGCACGGGGGTGCAGGTCGAGGTAGAATGAACCGAGGTGAGCCCCCGTGGCATTGTCCGTGATGGCGAACATGCGTACCTCCGGGTGCCACACCTCCACCTTGCCCTCCGGGCATACCTGTCCGGGCTCCAGACATACGGCGGGCAGCTCGCTCACCGTAATGTTGTACAGCCCCGAGAAGATGGAGAACATGCCCTGGAGCACATTATCGCAGGCCAGGTACGGACGCACGGCCTCCGCATCATACGCACATTTCCTCTGCGTATATTCATTGAGGTAATAGCGGAAATTCCAGGGAGCGAGCGTCTCGCTCTTTTCTCCACGGCACTCATTGGCATAGGCCAGCAGCTCAGCGCATTCGGCGCGGAACGCGGGAGCAAGGCGCTGCATCGTCCCATCCACAAATCCCAGTGCCTTCGCGCCGCTGTTCACCATGCGGTGATGGGTTTTGTAGTCGGCATACGTGGCAAATCCCAGCAACTGCGCCAGCTCGGCACGCAGCTCCATCACGCGCCCCACAATGGCGGCGTTGTCGAACGCCCCGCCCTTACCGATGGTCATCTGAGCCTCCCAGCACAGCTTACGTGTGGCCTCCACCTCGCAGTCGCGCAGCACTGTACCAGCACTGCCCGCCTTCAGCGAAATACGCCAGGCCGGTGCCTCAGCCGTGCCATGCCCACGCGCAACGGCCTCCGCAGCAGCGGCAGCCAGCCAGTTATCGCTCATGCCTGCCAGCTGCGCCTTATCAGTCACGATATGCTCCCACGCGTTGGTGGAATCGAGCATATTCTTGCTGAACTGCATCGTGAGCTGCGAGAGCTCCTGCTCGATGGCATTCTTGCGAGCCTTCTTGTCCTCCGGCAGCTCTGCGCCGTTGTCGCGGAACCCATCGAGCGTCTGCTGCATGAGCATCTTCTGCTGCGCACTCAGCTGAGCCACCCACTCGCAGCCGGATGCCGCACGCAGCACCTCCCACAAACGGGTATCGGACATCATGGCCGAGTAAAAGCGATTGAGCTCCGGCATCAGAGCCGCCTGAGCATCGCGTACATCCGGTGCATCGAGCACAGCGGCGCGGGTGCGCAGGTAATCATTCACACGCTCCAGCTCGCGGGTTGCGTCCCCCAGAGCCACAAAGGTGTTCTCAAAGGTCATCTGCTCCGGGGTAAGGGAGCGGATAGCATCCAGGCGGGCAGTGGCCAGCTGCATTGCCACCGGGGCATCCTTCAGCGCCTGCTCCGCTGTCAGCCTGGACCACGCCGGGTACGGCATATCCTCAAAATAAGGATGCTGCACAGCCGCAGCAGCCACCAGCGGCGCGGATTCCGCAGCCACCGTCATCGCGCCCGGCACAAGGCAGAGCGCGGTACACAAGAGTGTTCGTATCGTCATAAAATTGTCACGCGCAGCCCTCAGTCCAGCGCGTAGCGAGCAGCCGCAGCAGCCATGAACACAGCGGTTTCGACTCGCAGAATGATGGGTCCCAACCCCGTGGGAGCATAGCCGGCTGCCTCACCAGCGGCATACTCCGCAGGCGAAAAATCCCCCTCCGGCCCCACCAGCAGCACACACTCTCGCTGCCCGGCAGCGCGCCCGGCCTCCAGCACCTCGCGCAGGGAGCGTGCATGCGGCACAATAGCACACTGCACCTTGAGAGCCGGCAAATCCTCGCGCTGCAAGAATAACTTGTACGCCTGCGGCTCCTCCACCACAGGCAGGGTGTTCACGCCGCACTGCTTGCAGGCCTCCAGCACCGTGCGGCGCCACTTATCAGCCTTGGCCGTGGCATCCTTGCCGCTCAGGCGCACGATGGTACGCTCCGTCATGAGGGGGATAATGCGGTTCACGCCCAGCTCCACCGCCTTCTGAACGATGAGCTCCATGTTGTTGCCTTTGGGCACAGCCAGTGCCAGGGTAATGCCAGCCACGGGCGGCATGGCAGGCAGCAGCTCCTGTACCTGTACGGTCATGCTGCTGCCATGGCCACTCAGCACCTGCACCCGGGCAGCCTGCCCTGCGCCATCAAACACCTCGCAGACGTCGCCCGCACGCAGGCGCATCACACGCAGAGCGTGGTGCGCCTCCTCGCCCTCGATGATGAGGGTACTGGCGGCAAAGTCAGCTTGTGGCAGATAGCAGCGATGCATGGGGGGAAATCAATTACTTCATGTACTTGGCAGCACGCTTGGCGAAGTCGCGCACCTCGGGCTGATTGCCATTATCCAGCGTTGCGCAGAAGCTTTCCAGCGCCTTCAGCTGCTTGGAGTTCAGACCGACAGGAGTCTCCACCTGCACCTCTACCATCAGGTCACCACGGGCGGAGCCCTTCAGCGCAGGCATACCCTTGCCACGCACACGGAAGATGGTACCACCGGACGTACCGGCAGGCAGCTTCAGCTTAGCCTCACCATCAAGCGTCGGCACCGAAATGGTACCACCGCGGGTAGCGTCCAGCAATGTCACCGGCATGCTCACATGCAGATCCATGCCCTCGCGGGTAAAGATTTCATGCGGCATAACCTCCAGGAACACGTAGAGGTCGCCTGTCTCGCCGCCATGCAGGCCGGCATCGCCATTGCCAGAGGAGCGCATCTTGTTACCGGTGTCCACACCAGCGGGGATGTGAAGCGTCACCTGCACATCCTTATGCACACGGCCTTCGCCGCGGCACTTGGAGCACGGGTTGCTGATGGTCTGACCGGCGCCGTGGCAGCTGGGACACGTGGTCTGCTGCACAAAGAAGCCACTCTGACGCGTCACCACACCCGTACCATGACAGGTGGGGCAGGTCTTAAAGCCATCGCGGCCATCCTTGGAGCCCGTAGCACCACAGGCATCGCAGGGTACCAGTCGCTCGATTTCGAGCGTCTTGTCGCAGCCGTGAGCAGCCTCCTCCAGCGTAATCTCCAAATCATAGCGCAGGTCAGCCCCCGGCTGGCGCGGGTCGGCCTGCCGACGGCCACCGCCGCCGAAACCACCAAAGCCACCCATGCCGCCAAAGAACTGGGCAAAGATGTCCATGGGGTCGGTAAAGCCGCCGAAACCACCGGCGCCACCTGCACCACCCATGCCGCCATTCTTGAAGGCCTCATGCCCCAGGCGGTCGTAAGCGGCGCGCTTATCGGGGTTGCTCAGCACCTCGTAAGCCTCGCCCACCTCCTTAAACTTTTCCTCCGCAGCCTTATCGTCCGGGTTGCGGTCGGGGTGGTACTTCATGGCCAGCTTGCGGTAAGCCTTCTTGATGGTGGCGTCGTCCGCCCCCTTCTCTACCCCAAGCACGCTGTAATAATCATTAGCCATTGTCTGCAAAGTGGGTATATATTTTACTCAGCGGCTTTATCAGCCTCGGGAGCAGCGGCTACCACCACATTCACAGGGCGCAGCAGGCGGCCCTTCAGGTTGTAGCCGCGGCGCAGAATACGGATGATGGTACCCTCCGGCTTATCGGACGGCTCGCTCTGGATGGCCTCATGGATATTGTGGTCGAACATCTGCCCCACCTCGGTAGGGATAGCCTCCACCCCCTGGCCTGCCAGGAAGTCGTTGAGCTGCTTCTGCACCATGCTCATGCCAATGTAAATCATGGACGATGTGTCCTGACCAGCCATCATCATGCCCATCTCGAAGTTGTCCACCACCGGCAGCAACTCCTCCAGCAGACCACGCGTAGCGTAGCGGGTGAACTCCTCGCGGTCCTTCACGCAGCGCTTGCGGTAGTTATCGTACTCAGCAGCCGTGCGCATAGCCATATCGCGCCACTTCTGCAGCTCATCCACAGCAGCTTCGGCCTCGCCCTCGGCGGATTCATCCACCGCGTCGGCGTACTCCTGCTCGGGCTTTTCGGGCTCGTTGCAGCCGCAGGGGTCATCGCATGCGGCGCCCTCGGGCATTTCCTTTTCCAAATCTTTTTCGGTTTCGCTCATGAGCCCATTATAAAGCACGCGCGCGAGATGTCAACCCCCGCGCGCGACAGCAAAGACATATGAAAGTACGAGGGACGAGGTACGAAGGACGAAGTTATGAGTTCGGCGCCTTTCGCGCAAGGGTGAGCAAAGCTTTGCAAGGGCTTGTGCTCCGCGCTTTGAAAGCGCGGGCCTGCCGGCAGGCAGGCGTTAAGCGTGGAGCTTGCTTCGCTCATCTCCTTCGGCGTAAGCCGACTAGCTAGCACTTCGTCCTTCGGAATTCGTCCCTCGTACTTCAACGCGCTTCGTCCTTCACTTCGTTTCTTCCTCATCGAGCGGGTGGCGCCCCACGGTATCAAACAGCGGGCGGTAGGACGGAAGTTTCCAGTTGTGGTGCACTGCCACCATGCGTACCACGAACACCATCGCCACGCCCAGAATGAAGGAGAGCGAGTACGAGCAACCAAGCGCCATGAGAAGCTCGAATAACACACACCCGGCGAATGATGCCGTAGCATACAACTCGCCCGGACGGAAGACATAAGGCACATTGCCCGTCAGCACATCGCGCAGCACACCACCGGCTACGCCAGTGCACACGCCCATGCAGATGGACACCAGCCCCGGGCAGCCGATACAGTGCGCCTTAGCCACACCCAGCAGGGTAAAGAAGGCCATAGCAAAAGCGTCCGCCACGCGAATGGTACCCACAGGCGGCGCTATAAAACGCGTCACGATAAACACAAACAAGCTGGCACCCACAGCACAGTACAGGAACACCACATCGCTCGGGTTCACCCAGAACACCGTCACCGGCGAGCCATCCGGCCTCGTCAGCCCCGTCAGCAGCATATCGCGCACCGTACCACCACCCAGCGAGGCAATCGTACCGCACGCAATAACGCCGAACAAATCCATGCGCACACGGCTGGAGGCCGAGGCACCGGCCAGGGCACCCACAATCGAGCCGAAAATAGAGCACAGGTAGAACAACCAGTGCTGGTCAAAGGACTGCACCTCCTGCAAGTTATGAATAGCGGCCTCAGGCAGCATAATACAGCAATATTCAGCAAATCAGCGAATAGCACGTGCCAGCAGCCACACGGCGACCACCACCAGCAGCACCGGCCAGGCAAAACCCAGCACACCCACCAGCAGCAACAGCATCACCACAGCCACCGCCACAAAGAGCACAACCTGCCCCACGGAAGCATTGCGGAACAACAGCTTCCACAGGCTCGGATTCGCCTCTTCCTCCTCCTCTTCTCGCAAGTCGGTAGAGCCCAGCGGGCGCCAGGTGGAGGAGTCCTCCCGGCGCACCCAGGTCTTGTTATCAATCTCCCCGGCGGCACGCAGCTGCACGAGCTCGTTGCCGCTCACGGGGCCGATTTTCTCTTTACCGGTATCGTAGTAAAACTTACGAGCCATCAGGGGTATTGAGCGTAAAGGTTAGCCATGAATCGCAAGCCCATCAGC
Organism: Akkermansia sp.; assembly: GCA_017390945.1. GTDB lineage: Bacteria > Verrucomicrobiota > Verrucomicrobiia > Verrucomicrobiales > Akkermansiaceae > Akkermansia. The sequence goes on along the minus strand of JAFOZZ010000199.1, from coordinate 36,879 downwards.
CGCCAGCACCGCCTCGTGAATAGCCTCCGAGAGCGTGGGGTGGGCATAAATCATCGCATTCATATCAGCCTCCGTCAGCTCGCTGTTCATCGCAAGCTCCGGGTGGGCAATCATCTCCGTAGCGCTGTCGCCCATGATATGTGCGCCCAGCAGCTCGCCGTTTTCCTTGCCGAAAATCAGCTTCACAAAGCCCTCCGTCTCGCCGGCAGCCACAGCCTTGCCAATGCCCAGGAAGGGGAACTTGCCCACCTTGTACTCCACACCGGCCTCCTTCAGCTCGCGCTCGCGCTTGCCCACACTGGCCACCTGCGGGTGGCAGTAGGTGCAGCCCGGCACATTCACCGGCTGCTTGGGCTTGTGATTGGGGTCGAACATCCCCTCCACAGCCTGCTCCGCCTCAAAGCTGGCCGTATGGGCCAGCATGATACCGCCGATGCAGTCGCCCACGGCATACACGCCGGAGATGCTGGTGCGGTAGGACTCATCCACCTTAATGAAACCACGCTCGGTGAGCTCCAGCCCATTCGCCTCAGGCACCACAGGTACCACGCCGATAGCCACCAGGCACACATCAGCCGTAATCTCCTGCTGCTTACCATTCTTGGCCGTAATGGTAGCCGTCACGCTCTCGCCATTGTCCTTCAGGCTCTCCACCTTAGCGCCGGCCATGCAGGTGATACCCTGCTTCTTGAACGAGCGCTCCATGGCCGTGCACACGTCATTGTCCTCATTGGGCAGAATACGCGGCAGCGCCTCCACCAGCGTCACCTTCGTGCCGAAGCAGTGGTACACGTACGACAGCTCAGTACCAATGGCACCGGAGCCAATCACTATCATGCTCTCGGGGCGCTTAGGCATCACCAGGGCATCCTTGCTGCCAATGATGGTCTTGCCATTGAAGGGGAACGCCGGCACCTCGCGGGTGCGGGCTCCGGTAGCAATGAGGATATTAGCACCCTCCAGCGTGCTCACCTCGCCATCGGCACCTACCACCTCCACACGGCCGGGCTCCATGATGCGAGCCGTACCGAATACCTGGTCAATCTTATTCTTTTTGAAAAGGAAGGCAATACCATTGGAAAGACGCTCCGACACCGCACGGCTGCGGGCAATCACCGCCGGCCAGTCCACACTCATCTCGCCGCAGGAAATACCGTACTCCGCAGCATGCTTCGCCATCGTATTGTACACCTCGGCATTTTTCAGCAAAGCTTTCGTGGGTATGCACCCCCAGTTCAGACAGGTGCCGCCCAGGTTCTCCTTCTCCACACACACTACGCGCTTACCCATCTGGGCAGCGCGAATCGCACCCACATAACCGGCAGGGCCGCCACCAATCACAATCAAATCGTAACTCATATCGCCATTCTACTCCTTTCCTCCCCACCTTGCAACCCGAAAGCACGCCCCCTCGCGCGCGTCTGTGTCATGCGTAGATTATATCATTGAAATCGGGTATGCGTAACTACCCTTACCTTCAGCCCAAAAAACTACCGGGTCTTCCTTTGCACGGCTCAACATCAATTCATCGTCAAATGTTACATATTGCATCCCCTCCGGCAAAAGACTCTTTAACAAGGTCGATTTTCCAACCTGACGCGCACCCGTTACCATCACACAAGGAAACACCTCGTGCATTTCTGATATTTTTGCTGCTATTGTTCTCTTGTTTTCCATCATTTTACCATGCAATTCTGCCATATGATGACTGATTTGCATGATAAAGTCAAAAAAAATCACTAATTCACCATGCAAAACCACCACATCGTGGCTGTTTTGCATGGTGAATAGACACAGAAAGCCGCAATTTGAAAAACACTTGTAAAAGAAAAGCGACGGCTTATAGTGTAACCACCGCCTCTTTCACCACAGCCAGACTTCGCCTTCGCCCTGCGGGCTACGCCGAGACAAAGAGCAGCGAGCCACTGGCTCGCTGCTCTTAAAAGAAAACCATTTTCTCGGTTATCTCATTATTCCAACGCCTATTAACTTATCTCCCATACTCACCATTGCCCGGCCGCTCGCAACTGACGGCGGTGTTCATCCTCCCACCCAGCCATAATCATTTGCTCCCGGAAAGCAGCCTCCGCACGGGCCTCAGCGGCGAAGTAATCATACACGACTATACCTACACCGCAGAAAGGACCTATTGCCCCTACCACCCCCCCCAGAATTCCGGCCCCTGCTCCCACTCCAACGCTGGTAGGGAATGCGAAACCTGCCTCAGCAATATAAAAATCAGAGACTACCGAAACTGCAACCAAAGAACCTTTAACCGACATGTCCGTCAGAGTGATTTCACCCGCATTGTATTGGGAAATATAATCGTAGACCATATACCCACCGACAATTGCCTGCAACCCAACAGCTGCAGCACCCAGTGTTTTACTGGTAACGGAAGCCAAGCTCTTAGCCACATCATCAGTCACATTGAAACAATTTTGAGCCACGAGCTGAGTAATCGTTCCGGAATATTGCAATGTAAGCTCTGTAGCCCCGGCCAATACTCCCAGTTTAGCTATCTCACCAGCAGTATCCCAGGTTACGTTACCCCGCAGGATGTCATGAGTCAAGATTAACATACTCTCACTCAGAATACCGACGCTGGCTGTAGCCAGACCATACTTGTTCATGAGCGGAGCGCTCTTGCTTCCTTTTGCTACCTTCGCCGGGGCTAAGCTACTCATCTTCACCGGCTCAGGCTTATGTATCTCATTCTTCAGCGTCCAGTTAACATCACCGGAGCTCGCAATGCGCCCACTCTTAAAACCTGATTCCAGTTTATTCATTGTACCGGCCAGCTTTGCAGAACCCATACCTTCTTCCACCGAGGCCGAGAGAGCACGCTTCACAGCACGCGACTCAACAGTGTCCTTCGTCATATCGATATACTTCGTGGTACCGGCTGATGTTCCATCTGCGTAAGAAAGGCTTGTTCGCAAGTAAGTCTTACCATCTAAGGTTACGTACTTAGCTCGGAACACTTGAGCGGGATGCCCTTTAGCAGTCTGCAGTGCCTGACAGTCCTGCAGATAGCGTTTGTTCGCAGGTGTCGGGTTCGCATCATACTGCTTCTGAGCGCTGGCAATCATCTCTTTTATTTTCACATTTACATATCCAGAGGTTGCCTGCTTTCCGGCTTTGGTCATGTTCAGCTGAGAATCGCCCGTCTTTGCCTCAGCAGGCTGATACTCAATAATACGGCCATTGCTATCCCGGCGTACATACATACCATCGAGCCCCTGCACACCCACCTTACTATTAAGCTTCTCCCACCCTTGGTCAACGAAGTGCTTATCCATGAGGCGCTCTCCAAAATCACCCGAAATCTTGCGAGCAGCCACATTATCACGATTGCTCTGATTTAAGCGCTCGCCTACACGCGCATTCTCCGCCTGCAACTGCTCTATCAAACCCACATCACCAGTAGCTACAACTGTCTGCTCTCGTGCCAGCCAGGGAGCCTGCCGCAGCAGCGCATCCGGCGAAATGAGGGAGCGAGTTTGCCCGACCGATCTCACCGCATAGCTATCTCCAAGATATTGCTTGTTAATGTCACGTAGCAGGGCGCTGCTCTGTGCTGTGGCAATGCCACAGCACATTAATCCGGAAAGAAGCAAAATATCAGTCTTCTTCATTGCTGTTATGAATTAGGGGTTGAAGCGAGCATCTTCCAGGTTAATCGGACGTGGATACGACCTATTTTCGGGCTTCAGGTCATTATTGAGCTGCGTCTTCAGACGCTCATACTTGGTATAAAGCGATGCAGAAGCCTCATTCAAAGTACCGGGATTGATACACATCAAATCCTCCCAGCCATATCTCAAGTGCCTCTGAGCATCTTCTAAGCTAGTCGGCCCCCAGAAATCAACTGCCTTTTTATATTGATTCTCAGCTTTTCTCAACTGCTCATGTGCCCAGTCTGCATACTTGCTCAAACGAGCTTGCCTATCATTCACTGGCTGTTGAGTCTCAATCTTGTATGCATTGCGAATATTTTCCAATAATTGATTAAGACGATTAATTTGAGGCTGATAAACATCCTGCTGTTCTGATAACATGCGACTGGTTCGATAACACTGCATATACAGACTCCCCAGAAGCTGACCACGCAGCTCTTTAGGAGCCTGGTTCAACTCGACAAACTGTTTTGACATCTCATCAATAGACTTATCCATCAGGCAACGTCGCAGATCGTCCACCTGCCCCTGAATACCATTGCGTTCATCTGCGGCAAAGGCATCAGCCACACTAATAAGAGCCTGAACTGAGGCATTGTTGTTGCGGTCAAGTTTATGGAATTCGAGCATCCACACCTCGCGGCGCAGCTCGCCACGAATGGCAGTGAATTCTTTCAGTAACTGCTGTACCTCTTCGTTCTTCATCTGGGCTGCTTCTGTGAGCAGTTGCTCAGCCTGGGTATACTCTTGCAAACGGATTTCTGCTGTCGCCTGTCCCTTTCCTCCACGAGCACGCAAACGGTCACGGAAGTGGGTCAGCCACGCTTTCCACGGCATATTCCCGGTCTCTGTCGGTAAACGCAGCTCCTCCTCATGGCCTAAGAGGCAAAGCTGACGCACCTCAATCCCCTGCAATAGTTTCGTTCGAGCCTCATCCAGCTCACTATAAGCAGGAATCTGGCTCAACGAATTCATCATTTCACTCAAACGCTCAGACGGGGCAGCTTCCAACTCAGCTAACCAGCCTTCTATTTCCGCTTTGTGGGCAGCAACCGAAGTCTTCTCTCTTTCCGTCTGCAAATCACCCAGCTCCTTTAAAGCATTTTTCAGGCCAGACAACTGCTCCAAATCACTTACAGATGCCTGACTGAGCAGCGAATCACAGATGCGCATAGTATTTCCAATAAGCTCTCGAGCGGCCTCTACATCCTTTTCCTCCAGCTTCTCCAACTGCTCTTTTTTCCAGCTCACGTATTCGAGTAGCATCTCCATCTTATCCTCAGCGTAAGTCAAGGCTGAGAGGTAGAGAGTATTCGTTGTCTCCAGCCCTTCAGCACGAGCCTTGCGAGCGGCTTCCCAATAGCGACGGGCACGAGCCTGCATGACAGCACCTTCTTTACCTCCTTCCTCAATAGCTTTTTTCAACTCCGCTACCTGCTTGTCCAGCTCCGTCACCTGATTTGTCAACGCCGTCACCGGCTTGGCCGTCTGCTGATGGTTACTCTCCAAGGTTTTAGACAGGTCTGACTTCAACTGCGCGATTTCCTTACTCAAAGAATCAACTTGAGCGTTCATCTGGCTCGTTACCTGCTTGTTCGCTTCGCGCTGAACATGGTACTGAATAGCAGACAAACCGCCCATAGCAACTGCCGTAGCAATAATGGCGATTACAATCCCTCTGTTAGATTTATGGCTAACAGCCGTGTGGGTGTTCGTTATATCTTTCTCTTTCATGAGGAGTTCTTATTAAGGTCTGAATTTTGTTTTAACGGAAATCGAGCTCACGCTCTCTACCATTTAGAGCATTAAAAGTATTTTTCTGTTCAAAGATATCTGTCTGAATTACCATGCATAAAAAAACCGCAGTCTGCAAAGACTGCGGTTCTTTATGCGCCATAGGCGCCAAGCTATTACTTTGTAGCTTACTTCACAAGGCCCTGAGCCTGCAGGAGGGCGTCCGGGTTGGGGTCGCGGCCCATGAAGTCGCGGTAGACGGCAGCGGCATCCTTACTATCGCCCTTGCTGAGCACGGCCTCGCGGAAGGCGGCGCCGGTGGCGGGGTTCATGATACCTTCCTTCTTAAAGCGGGTGAAGGCGTCCGCCGAGAGCACCTCGGCCCACTTGTAGGAGTAGTAACCGGCAGAGTAACCACCGGTGATGCAGTGGGTGAGGTGGCGCATGAAGGAGGGGGCGCTGACGGACATGGGCAGGCGCCAGGGATCGAGCAGCTGATTGGTGGCCAGGTCGAGGCTCTTGCCCTTGAACTTCTCGTTGTAGTTCATGTGCATCTCGAGGTCGAGCTTGCCATAGCAGAGCTGCCCCATGGTATCGGTGGCGGGCATGAAGTAGCGGCTCTTCTGCAACTTCTCAATCAGCTCGGCAGGCATGGGTGCGCCGGTTTCGTAGTGGAAGGCGTACTGGGCAATGCCCTCGGGGTACCAGGTCCAGTTCTCAAATATCTGGCTGGGCAGCTCCACGAAGTCCCAGGCAACGCTGGTGCCGCAGTGAGCCTGTAGCTCGGTGTCGCCCAGCATGCAGTGCATCATGTGCCCGAACTCGTGGAAGATGGTCTGCACATCGTAGTGAGTGAAGAGGGCGGGCTTGTCCTCGGTGGGGGTGCTGAGGTTGCCCACCAGGCAGGCGAGGTGCGGCTCATGCGGCGCGCCATTCTCGCCGGCGCGGCCGTAGCGCATGGGCATGACCCAGGCACCGGCGCGCTTGCTGGCGCGGGGGAAGAGGTCCATGTAGAAGGAACCGAGGTGGGCGCCGGTTTTGTTGTCCGTCACCTTAAACACCTTGACCTCAGGGTGCCATACCTCCACCACGCCCTCGGGGCAGACGGAGCCTTTCTCCAGGCACATGGTGGGCACCTCGGCAAAGCTGACGCCGAGCAGCTTGCCGTAGATGGCGAACATGCCGTTCACTACATTGTCGGCTCGGTGGTAGGGACGCAGCTCCTCGGGGTCGAAGGAGTACAGCTCCTGCGACATCTTGTTGAGGTAGTAGCGGCGGTCCCAGGGGTCGAGGAACATGACGTTGCTGCCCTTCTTGGCGGAGACGTATTCGAGCAGCTGGCGGCACTCATCGCGGAAGGCAGGCAGTACTTTCTCGGCCATGTTGTCGATGAACGCCATGGCGTTGTCGCCCCCACCCACCATGCGGCGGTGCGTGGTCATGTCGGCGTAGGTCTTAAAGCCCAGCAGCTCGGCCAGCTCGCGGCGCAGCTCCATCACGCGGGCAACAGTGGAGGCGTTGTCCCACTCACCCACGGCGCCAATGGTGCTCTGCCCCTCCCAGCACATCTTGCGGGTGGCCTCCACATCGCAATCGCGCATCACGGTGCCGATGCTGGTGTAGTCGAGCGTGATGAGCCAGCAGGGCTTTTCATCGCTACCGAAGCCGCGTGCACGCGCCTCGGCCTGCGCCTTGTTCATCCAGTCCTCGCTCATACCGGCGAGCTCGTCTTTGTTGACGATAAGAAGCTTCCAGGCATTGGTGCTATCCAGCACATTCTTGCCGAATTGGAGGGTAAGCTCGGAGAGCTCGCGCTCGATTTCGGCCTTGCGTGCCTTCTTGTCGGCGGGCAGGTCGGCACCGCTGTCCACAAAGCTGTCCACCGTCTGCTGCACGAAGCGCTGCTTGGCGGGGGAGAGCTCCTTCACCCAGGGCTGAGCGGCGGCATTTTTGATGACCTCCCAGAGCTTCTCGTTGGCCAGAATGGCGGCGTCGAACGCCGTGAGCTCGGGGATGAGGGATTCCTGCGCCTGGCGCAGCTCCTCGTTATCCATCACGGAGGAGAGGTGGTGCATGTAGCCCTGAGCCTGTCCGAGCTCATCGCTGGCGAGGTTGAGGGCGAGGAAGGTGTTCTCGAAAGTCGCCTGCTCCGGGGTCACGCGGCACACGGCGGCAATGCGCTCGCGGGCAAGCGCCAGCGCGGCACGGGTGTCACGAATGCCCTGCTCCGGGGTCATCTTCGACCAGGCAGGGTAGGGTTTGTCCTGAAAATAAGGATGCTCGGCCTGCTGCTGCACGGCCTGTTGTTCTACGGCGGCAACGGCTTGCACCGTTTCCTCGGCCTGCAGCATGCTCAGCCCGCTCAGGGCGCACACTGCGGTGATGAGTATCGATTTTGTCGTCATAGCTATTCGGCTGGTAAAAATAACGGTTCGCTTGCCACTTAGACACACGAACGAGCGTATTGTATCAAAAAAAAGCTGTCATGACAACGGATTTTTATTTTTGCCTCACAATGGGAAAAGTATCAGTTACGAGTTTCGAGCCTCGAACTCAAAAAAAATCGCCCTTTCGGAATTCGTCCTTCCTACTTCACCACGGTGCCGGGGTAGGTCTGTGTGCCTGGGGGCAGCACGCGGCCGGGCAGGATAACGCATTTGCAGCCGATGCGGCTGTGTGCGCCCACATAGCAGCCCAGTTTGTTGGTGCCGGTGGGTTGCAGGGTGCCGTCCCAGGGCATGCGAATCTCGCCGGCATCGTGACGGAAATTGCTGAAGATGCAGCCACCGCCCACATTCACGTCGTCCTCTATCACGGAATCACCTATGTAGGTGAGGTGCGACACAAAAACGGCATTGCCCAGCACACTGCTCTTTACCTCCACGGCATTACCCACCACACAGCCATCGCCTATGGTGACATCGCCACGCAGGTAAGCATTCGGGCCAATGGTACAGTTGCGGCCGATGCGCACACGCCCCTCGATGACGGTACCGGGCTTCACCACCGAGCCCTCCCCCAGCGCGAGCACACCGCTCACCACAGCCTGGGGGTGCACAGTGCCGCGCACATCGGGCTGCAAGGTAGCGAGCTCGCGGGCATTCTGCTGCAATCGCAGCCAGGGTGCGGTGGGAGAAGTCATCGGGTTTTCTGCGGGTTACCTATATCGTGCCGGCGGCAGGCCTGAATCAGCAATTCGCTCGCTGAGAGCGACTGCCCCGGTGCCTTCTCCACAAAGAGGGGTTGCGGCTGGGCATGCTGGTAGCGGCGGGCCTGGCTATCGCGCATCTTGCCACTGAAGCAGATGTTCACATCCGCCTGCTCACAGTAGCGCCACGGGCCGCCGATACTGGCAGCCAGATCCTTAAAATGACGGTAGGGAGAGCAATACACGTTCACCCAGTAATCCACATCCGCCGCTCGCTCGCGGGGGTGAGAACGCTCGCGGCAGCTCACGGCATCCAGCGTCACCACCAAGGTACGCCCCTGGCGCTTGTCCACGTGGCGCAGTACATCCATGATAGCCGAGCCACCATAGCTATGCCCTACGAATACCAAATCCGCCTTGGGATTAGCCTTCAAAAACTTCCGCAGGTCATTCTGTATCAGCCTCGTGTTGTGGTATACCAGGCAGCCGCGGCCGCCATCCCAGGCATAGAACGCGCGTACCTGTTTACCCTTGCTGGGCAGCGGGGGCAGCTCCTCATACAAGCTCCGAAGGTGGGTAAGCACCTGCTCCGTAAACCCACCGATAAAGATGAAAGCCACATCCGCCTGCTCCATGCTGAGGCGCACCTGCGTGCGGCGGCCTATAAACGACATATCGGGCGTGGGGTATATACCCGGTGCGGGCGGGAGCTGCTCCTGGCACCCCGTGCCGGTCAGCATAGCCGCAGCCGCTGCCAGCGCAGCACACCACTGGTAAGCTCGCCGACTCATGGGCGAATATCTACCACCTTCACCAGATGACGGTACAGCAAGCGGTACAGGTCGCGGCTATCGGGCTCAGACAGCTCAATGTCGTCCATCTCCACCATATCACCCACCACACGGCCACCCAGGCACTGCTCGTTGCTGCCGTACAGGTAGAACACCTTGCCACTGTCCTCGCGGCGCCCGGGAACATCATCATGGTAATAACGCTCGTGCACCACGCGCATCTTGCCACCACGCAACAGGGTACGCAGAAGGCGCATTTCGCTGCTGCTCAGGCGGTGAATCTGCCCCGGCTCCAGCAGGAAGCCCGGTATGCGCGGCGTAACGGCAATAGCGTCCGATGAGAGAGTCTCCACCACAGACTCCTGAGCTACGGAACCATAGCGCTGGGCACATGTCACCAGCAGGCCGGCACTCATCAGCGTTACGAGTATTGTAAAAACTGCGGATTTCCTCATCATAGCTTTCTTTCCTGTAATCCGCATTCTACCGCTTTCCCTCTGCTCTGGCAAGCTAAATCGGCTTCCGGCGCGCTTTTTCCTATCTTTTTCCTGCCATTTGCGGTCACTTGCCCCCATAAGCAGCCGCTTGCATGCATCATTGCTCCTGCCCGACAACAAAAAATCATTGAAAAATCAAAATCCGACATCGATTTTGGGCTTCACTTCATCGGCTACCTATGCTATAATCCGCGAAACACTAAGTGTTCCACACGTTAACACAAACAGTTTTATGACGCCGAAACACATTGTTGCCGTTATCGACTACGGCTCTCAGTACACGCAGCTCATCGTGCGCCGCGTGCGCGAGCTGGGCTTCCTGGCCAAGCTCTATGCACTGGAGGATCTGCACGAAATCAGCAACCCCGGGGCTATCATCCTCTCCGGCGGTCCCCGCAGCACCTCCGAGCCCGACGCCCCGGATATCGATTTCGAATGGCTCACCTCCTTCAACGTGCCCATTCTGGGTGTATGCTACGGCATGCAGCTGCTCAACATCAAGACCGGTGGCACCGTGCGCAGCAGCAACAAGCGCGAATACGGCCCCGCCGCCCTCATCCCCGAGAAGCTCGAAGGGCTCTACGCTGACATGTCCCCCTCCTCTCAGGTGTGGATGAGCCACTCCGACACCGTCGACCACCTGGCCGACAACTGCAAGGTCATCGCCCGCAACAGCGACGGCGTACCCGTATCCCTGCAGTGGGGCGAGCAGATGTTCGGCATTCAGTTCCACCCCGAGGTAACGCACTCCCACGAGGGGCGCACCATCCTGCGCAACTTCCTTTCCTACGCTAAGGAGCTCGCCCCCTTCGACATCGGCGATTTCAAGCGCGAGCTGATTGACGACATCCGCGCCAAGGTAGGCGACAAACAGGTGGTGTGCGGTGTATCCGGCGGTGTGGACAGCACCGTGCTGGCCGTGCTGCTGCACGAGGCCGGCGTGAATGTACGCTGCATCTTTGTAGACAACGGCCTGCTGCGTAAGGACGAGGCCAAGGAGGTTCAGGCCAACTTCGAGCGCATGGGCGTGACGATTGAGACCGTGGACGCCTCCGAGCGTTTCCTCGCTGCCCTCGCCGGCGAGACCGCCCCCGAGAAGAAGCGCCGCATCATCGGCAACCTCTTCATCGACGTGTTCTGGGACGCCGTGGGCGATGCCGAAATGCTGGCTCAGGGCACCCTGTACCCGGACGTGATTGAAAGCGCCTCCAACGCCAAGAGCAAAGCCTCCGTCATTAAGACCCACCACAACCGCGTAGAGCGTGTGCTCAAGATGCAGGAGGAGGGCAAGGTCATCGAGCCGCTCGCCTTCCTCTTCAAGGACGAAGTACGTGAGCTAGGTGCCTCCATGGGCATCTCCCACGACATCCTGTGGCGCCACCCCTTCCCCGGCCCCGGTCTGGCCGTGCGCTGCCCGGGCGAGGTCACCAAGGAGCGTCTCGACATCATCCGTGAGTGCGACGCCATCTTCATCGGCACCCTCCGCAAGTGGGATTGGTACGACAAGTGCTGGCAGGCCTACGCCGGCCTCATCCCCGTAAAGACCGTGGGCGTGAAGGGCGACGAGCGTTCCTACGAGTTCGCCACCAACCTGCGCGCTATCGTGTCCGAGGACGCCATGACCGCTGACTGGGTGCAGCTGCCCTACGACCTGCTGCGCGAGGCCTCCAACCGCATCCTCAACGAGGTGAAGGGCATCAACCGCGTACTCTTCGACATCAGCACCAAGCCCCCGGCATCCATCGAATGGGAGTAAAGGGGATTGACAATTGACGATTGACAATTGACCATTTGAAATTCAGGCGGGGCTTCCGCCCGCAAACAAAGGCCGCAGTCTTAACAGACTGCGGCTTTTCTTGCACTCGCCGTCCGCTCAATTCCCAAAAATCGGGAATGCGATTCCCGATTTTTAGGAAAACAACCGTACTCTTTACAAACCGGAAATAGGGAACGCGAAAGCACCGTGTGCCATGGGGCGTGCTTTTTCAGCAGTACAGAAAACAGTCGGAGCCTTCAGCTCAGCCCACGAAGGCACGGGAAGTTTTCGGCACCAACGCAAATCGTTCTCCATGGGCGCAGAGCTACGTTTCACCTCCAAAGGATAGACGCCGCCATTCTCCTCCAGTACAAAATCCACCTCCGCGCCATCAAAGTCTCGATAATAGGTTATGATAGGCTTCACCCCGGCGTTTGCATAGCGGCGTATCAGCTGCCCGTATACCCAGGTTTCGAGAATCGCACCGGCAAAGGAGCCTTCCATCAACTGCTCAGCACTTCGCCACCCCGCCAACCAACAGCACAAGCCGGTGTCACAAAAATAGAGCTTGGGCGTCTTAGCTAATCGTTTTGTAGTGTTCACATGATAGGGCTCCAACAGCTCCACTATACCCGATGCCTGTAAGATAGAAATCCATGCAGCCGCCGTTTTGGGGCTCACTCCGGCATCCCTTGCCAGATCACTGTATACCAACTGCTGTCCCGTGCGCATAGCCGCAGAACGCATCAGTTTCACGAATGCTTCCAAATCTCCCACTTGCGTCAGACTGCGCACATCGCGCTCCACATAGGTCTGCACATAATCGCGGTAGAAATCATACATCGGCATATCAGCCTCACGGTACAGCTCCGGGTACCCCCCGCGCCATATACGCTCGTAGAGTTCAGGTAAGCTACAGAGTGACTTCTCGCACACGGCAGCAGCAGGCTTATCCGGAGTATACACACCACTATCGGCATCCCCATACAGCTCCCGCTGCGACAATGTATACAAATCCACTATCCCTATGCGCCCGGCTAAGCTATCACTCACCCCCTTCATCATGTGGAAGCGCTGAGAACCGGTCATCCAATACATACCGGGATGCCGATTGGCATCGACCTTCATTTTAATGGCGCGAAACAACTGGGGAGCATACTGAATCTCATCTATGCAAAGCGGCTCCGGGTACGCATCCAAAAACCCCATGGGGTCGCTTTTCGCGTATTCTGCCAACTGATAATCATCCAGCGTCAGATAAGTCATTCCTTCCGGCAGCATGTGCCGGAGTAGCGTGGATTTCCCCACCTGTCTCGCACCCGTCAGCAACACACAAGGGAAAAAGCGGCTCAGTTCTGCCACTTTTTTGCACATGCTGCGCGGCACATAGCTACTGTTATCTTTCGCTTTCATCGCACGTATTTTCGTCTTTTTCTCATCGCAAGTCAAGCCAAATTCCCGAAAATCGGGAATCGGATTCCCGATTTTCGGGAATTTGTAACAGTTCTTTCTTGGTCAATCGGCAAAAAACCGCCGCGGGTACATGGAGTACTCGCGGCGGTTGGGGTGAAAAATGCGGGGATATGGGGTGGACTATCGCGTGGTAATCACCGAGTTGGGCGAGAGGCCGTAGGTCTGCGGCTCGTACATGAGCTGAGCCTGGGCGGGCGGGGCGGTGGCCGTACCGGCGCGTTTCACGCGGGCGTAGTAGCTCATGTTGAGCAGGTCGCGCCCCCCCCAGCGGGTGCAGAAGCCGCGCACGCGGTAGGACAAGTACTCCTTGTGGTCAAACCAGTTGCTCCACGGGCTCCACTCCAGCCCGGCGGCCTGCGAGGGTACATTCGGGTTGATGGCCTCCATGCTGGCAGGCAGGTAGTCCTCGAGCACGAAATACTCCAGCTCGCGGTCGCCCTTGGCGCAGGTAAGCGTCACGCGCACCACGTCGCCCACGTTGAACTCGCGCGCCTCACGCCACACGCCATCCTCGCCACGCTTCTCGTAAATGCGCGTCACCTGCAAGCCCTTCTCCGTCACACCAGGGTACTCCGTCTGCTCCGGCAGTGCCTTGGCCTTCACCGTCACATAAGCCGTGCCGGCGGTGGGGGTGAGGGTAGCCGCATCCTCTGCGCTCAGCACAACAGGCTCGGCACCAACAATCAGTGTTCGTCCCGCGGCCGTGGTAAGCGTGGCCGTTTTTTCGCTTTTCTCAGTCCCAAAAAGCATGAACTCATGCAGCGCCAGGAATACCCATCCACTATCCCATGTGGACAAGTGCACAGCCCCGCCTGCTACCGTTCGCAACCAGCGGTTATACGCCTCGTACACCGCCTCATCACTGCCATCCATCTCAGACAGGAAACGCAGGCTGGCCTGAGCCACCCGGCTGTGGTAGCGAGATTTCTCCTGTTTCTCCGCAGTAGCCTCAGCCAGCGCTTCTGTCATCAACTTGTCGTCCTCACACACGCTGGCCACGGCATAGCGCGTAAAGGGGTTCTTGAAATCGTGATTGGCCTTATTACGCGACAGGTAGTCACACAGTTTTTTCAGCGCATCAGCCGGGACCTCATACCCCTGGGTCTTGGCTATCGTCAGCACCTGTGCTGCCTGAGCAGATGCCCAGTAGCAGCTCTCACCGCTATCCCAATAGCTCAGGCCACCATCTGCCTGCTGACGCTTCAACAGCACCGCCACAGTCTTTTCCACAACCTCCTTCACATCCTCCGCGCTCTTATGTTTCAAAGCTCGACAGTAAGGAGCCAATCGCTCATACAACAACCAGGGCAGCAAGGTAGAGGAACGCTGTTCCGTGCAACCATAGGGGTACGTCAGCGAGAACTCCAGGCATCCGCGCAGCTGCGCGAGCGGGTCGGCGCACAGTTCCACCGCCACACACAAGTCGCGCCCGCTGCGCAATTCCTCACCCAGCAGCTCCTGCGGCACCAGCGGAGCATCCCCAACCTTCAAGGCTACATGGTGAGCCTCCTGTAGTACAGGAGCGGGGAATCGCACCGGGAAGCTCCCCTGCACCGCATCGCTCCCATTCTCCCCCACGGCTTGCCATTGCAACACACTCTCACCCTCGCTCACAGCAGTGAACTCAAAATACAGAGTTGCCACCTGCCCAGCAGCAAGCGTCACTTGCTGCGGAGCCGCCGCTCCCTGCATCGAGACAGCCCAGGTACCCTCCGCCCCGGAGTTATTTGTCACCGTCACCGGCAGGCGCAGGGTATCACCCACGCTCATGAAAAACGGAGTACCGGGCTCCAGCATCACGGGTTGATTCACCACCAGCTCCGTCTCGCCATTGCCGAAAGAGCAACCATCCGCCCCCTGCACCACCGCCATCACGCGATAAGTGGTAAAGGTATCCGGCAGGGGTAGCTCCGCCGTGAAACGCCCCTCTGCATCCGTACGCAGAACCGGCTGCCACAGCGGCGTGGGCGTGAAGTCCGAACGCAATCGCGGCCTGGGGCTCTCAGGCGCAGAGGAACTGGCGAGGATAACAGAACCCGCGCTTCCTAATCCTGACCACGTACTTCCCAGGCCAGTCCCTAATTCGGCATCTTCCTCCGACCACAAAGCATCAACCTCAGCCAATACCTGAGCACGGAAATTACAGCGCACCCTACAGCGCCCCGCGTAGTAATCCATCTCCTGTGAATCGAAATAGATGTCATCATCCCCCAGCCCGCGGAGCGCCGATAGCAGCCCCTGAGGATAATAGGACGACATTGCCGGCACCACCTGGTGCAACTCCGGCAATGTGTACGTATATTCACCGACTTTCGGCAGATAGCTGTCCCAATACAACGAAAGCTCCATCCCCGCACCGAGAGTGGGCAGCGTGTAGCGGCTCACCGACAGCATACCGGTGTCCACCGCCCACAAACACACGGAAGCCTGCTCGACCGGCGAGCCATCGGCTCCCATCACTCGGCCACTCACCTGCACGCGGCTCCCCGGAGCCTGCACGCCCGGTGGGAGTTGCCACTCTACCGCCAACTCTTTCCTGGCAGTTGGCGCGTCCACCACGAATCCCGCAGCCTCCATACCATGATAGACTCCCGCTTTCTGTATCGGCAACAGAATCATCCCGGAAACATTCCCGAAAGCATTATCCGGCAGTGCCACCCGCACCGTATTCTGCCCGGCCTGCACCGGTACCGTATCCGCAAGAATCCCTCGCTTGGTGCGGAACATAAAAGCGGCCTTGCCTGCACAGCTGAAGCTCGTAGGTATCACCAACTCTCGCCCCTCCACCTGGCCCCAGACACACTCAACATCCGTCTCTCTGTTCTCTAGCCACGCACTGTCATCATGCATTCTCAGGAGCACAGGTATCTGCACCGTCACCATATTACCATCAGGGTCTTCACCCCGCACGTCCAGTTTGACCGTGCAGGTGCGCCTGTCACCCCTCCTTTTCCGTTCCTCCTTCAGCTTACGTAGTATCGGCTCAAGCTCAGGCTTCACTCCCTCAGTACAATGAGCTGGCACTGTAATGCGCTGCTGCCATACCTCACCCTGCTCATTCGACGTTATCAGCACAACACCATTTGACAACGTCTCCTTATTGTATACAGGAGCCAGCAGACTCAGCTCCAGCTCCTGCTCACGAGCAAGGGGACGCTTCTCATCACTGATATCGGTCAGAACAATCACCGGTGTCTGAAGCCCGTCAGATGTACAGCTAATGAGGAAATCAGCCGGGTAATAATTCCGGCTGACTGGCAACCACATGACATACTCCTGACGACTGTTGCGCACACTGCCCAGCACACACACTGAGCACTTCTCGCCATCTATCCACTCGGAGCGACAGCTCAGGTCAATCACATGCTCAGCACACCCGGCAGCATCCAGCGGCAAATCCACCCTGCATGGCTCATCATCGCCTTCGATATACACCTCTGCATGCACCACTCCATCTGTCACCGGCAAGCCATCATAGCCCATTGCCTGCACTTTCAGCACAGCGCTTTCGGGCTGCACGGCTTCCGCAATCAACTCGCACTTCACGTCAAATGCATCGCGCCGGAACACCTCGCAATTCACAACAAGACTCCCGTCGGCACAGCCCTCACTGCACACCGTCACCTCATATTCGCCCACGGCATCCTCCGGTTCGGTCGGCAATCGCCAATCCAGATGCGCGGAGCCATAGGCATCGAGTTGAAGCGTTTTTTCATAGCAAACCTTCGACTTGCGCAGAATGCGCACCTGAACACGCTCTCCGGCAGCAGGCGGTGCCATCTTCCCCTGCTCATCCCAGCGACGAGTCATGGCGTACAGGTGCAGCGTATCACCGGGGCGGTACAGCGAGCGGTCTGCAAACACCTGCACGCTGCCCTTTTCCACCATTTCTTCCTTGAGGGGAATTCCCATCCATTCTCTTTTCAGCAAAGCGAAATCGTCACCACTCTGCACCAAAGCCACACCCGGATACACCTGCTCCTGCATGACAGGCCGTGCTACGCCATTGTGAAGGGGGAAACTGCCGACCAACTTCGAGCTAAAATTGTACCCATCACCGTAAATCTTCAGCTCACCATCCTGTACCAGCGAACTATCACTCAGACGCATCGCCAGAACCTGGTCATTGATGGTATATGCCACCATGTCCGAAACATGCACGACGTAGTATTGCACACTTGCTTCATCCTCCGGTTCACTCCCCGGTGCCACGACAGGCTTCACGCCGGAAGGCGAAGCGGGTTTCATAGCCAGCACATACACACCGGGCTTCTGCCCGAAGCCCTCTACCTCGTCCAGGGGCAGCTCTATCTCCTGCTCCATCTTCTCACCATGCGGTACCGAAAAGACTTTTTTCTTGCCGAACAAGGGCGCCAGTTCCTGCTTGGCCTCATCACTACCCCATGAGAGAAGCGAGCGCAGAGAATCATGCAGGCGCACGTATTGTTCTGCATCCAACCGGGCGGCACGTACCTCGATGGAACCACACCCCGAGCATTTCATCTTCAGATGGTGCGCCCCCTTCCATGGCATCAATATCATCTTCTTGTTTTCACACTCCGGCAATACAGGGCGCAGTGTATTCAAGGCAAAAGGAATCACCTGCTGCTCCTGCATGCTCAACCCATTCGCCGCGCATGTACCAGCCGGCAGAGTAAGCTGCAAGGGTACCGGCAAGTGCTGTGCACCATCCACCCACATCCCCACGCAGTTCGTCATGTGCAGCGGCAGCTCCACATAATGGTGCTCCTGCTCACGGGAGTTGAGCGGGAAAGTGCGGGTCTCCGGCAATGGTGCATAAGTAAAACGAATTTCCTGTCCCTCCAGCCTGAGCACCTTACTCCAGCCATCGGCAGAGGCCTCCGCCACCTGCTCCCCACTCGTTATCCCCAGACTGCGAAAAATTTGTTCCGCATCTGCTGCCAACACAGGCGCATTGAAGCACAGCTCCATATACAAGCGCTCCCGCCCCTCCTGCACCCCGGGCGCCGCCAGAGGGCAACAGCGAAATTCCTTGGCGAACGTTCCCATTATCGAATCGTCCGTCTTAACGAGCTCATCAGGATGTTTTACATGCAGCTCCCAAAAACAACCAGCCAGACTCTCTACCGGCTCCACTACCACAATACCCGGCACCACGCTGTCAGGAGTCAATGCCGCCCAATCCAGCTCAGCAGCCCTGGACATGCATGAGGCCAACAAGTACTCAGGCACCTCCTTTACCAGTACCGCGCGTGCTTTACCCGGCACCATGCGGTCGGGTTCGTCATCGTCCCCCGTCACTTCGAAACAATACTCCACATCAGATAAGAGCAACTTTTCCCTGTGCCTGTAAATGTCCTGATCAATACGCAGCATCACAGCGCCGCCGGGTAGCCCCCAGGAAAGCCCCGGTGCCTTCACCTCCTCCACAATACAGGGAGGCGCGTTAAAATGGAAAACATGCTGCGGCATAGCCTTACCGCTCAGGTATTTCCTCCTGTTCTCATGCAATTCCAGACGATACGTTGCGCCCGGTTCCGTTTCATTGTCGAAACGAATATGAAGCGTATCCTGATCACTCCATAACACACTTGGGCAAGAGCCGGCAGAGGGTTGAATCTCGACCGACGCGCCAGTCTGCCGGTACAGCGCAGACTTAGGAACCACCGGTTCTTTGAAAGAAATCTGCGCTGATTTTTCCCCTACTGTAACCTGAGCAGAAGCGACCTCAGCCGCACCAGCAATACCCAGTGCGGCTACCAATAACGAGCCCAAATGAATCCATGTTTTCATGTTTCTACTTCTTAGGCGTTACTCAAACGTTTTTTATCTATGAAAATGAATTTTAAGTTAAAAATCCCCTCTCCGGAGAGAGGGGACTGAAGTTAATGAGATATAATCACCGCGTTGGGCGAGAGACCGTAGGTCTGCGGCTCGTACATGAGCTGGGCCTGGGCGGGCGGGGCGGTGGCCGTACCGGCGCGCTTCACGCGGGCGTAGTAGCTCATGTTGAGAAGGTCGCGGCCACCCCAGCGGGTGCAGAAGCCGCGCACGCGGTAGGACAGGTATTCCTTGTGGTCGAACCAGTAGCTCCAGGGGCTCCACTCCAGCCCGGCAGCCTGCGAGGGCACATTCGGGTTGATGGCCTCCATGCTGGCAGGCAGGTAGTCCTCCAGCACGAAGTACTCCAGCTCGCGGTCACTCTTGGCACAGGTGAGAGTCACGCGCACCACATCGCCCACGTTGAACTCGCGAGCCTCGCGCCACACGCCATCCTCGCCACGCTTCTCATAAATGCGCGTCACCTGCAAGCCCTTCTCCGTCACGCCGGGGTACTCCGTCTGCTCCGGCAGAGCCTTGGCCTGCACCGTCACGTAAGCCGTACCGGCGGTGGGAGTGAGGGTGGTGGGCAGCTGCCCCAGCGTAGCAGTAGCAGCAGGTACAATGGTGGTCATCCCCTGGCCCAATGTCAGGCGCTGACCATCCTGCAACGTGACCGTTGCCTCAGCATTGCTGCCGGGGGTGCGGCGCAGGTACTCATGCAGGGCAATGAGCATCCAGCCGCCATCCCAGTGCGTAGCATGGCGGTAGTCGTGCCCCACGGCACGCATCCACTTCAGGAAATCGGCATGAATATCCTCCTTATCGCGGCTCATCTCGCCCAGGAATCGCAGGCTGGCCACGGCGTAGCTGGTACGCCACCAGCAGCACCCCTGCTGTACCGGGGCAAAGATAGCAGCCTCGGCGCTGTTCTTCTCGGCGCTCTTCAGCGCGACTGCGAGCGCATCGTCGGATACCTTGCGGTCGCCAATGGTGCGCCCTATGGCATAGAGGTCGAAGGGCGAGAAAGTCACCTCGGGCCTGGGCTTGCGGGAGAGCTCGAGTTGCTTGTGCAGGTAGTCCTGCAAGCGCTTCATGGCATCGGCAGATACCTCGAAGCCCTGCTCCTGTGCCAGGGTGAGCACCAGCCCCACATAGGCCGATGCCCAGGGGCTGCTCTGGCGAGCGCCGCACCAGTAGGATATACCACCATCCTCGCGCTGGCACTTCAGCAGCTCCGCAATTCCCATGGTCACAGCCTTGCGTGCCTCTGCGGGCGGGGTCTGTGCCATGATGGGGCTGAAGGGAGCCAGGCGCTCGTAGAGCATCCACACCATCATCGATGTCGCGCTGTACTGCGTGCAGGGGTAGGCGCGATTCTGCACCAGCTCCATGCAGCCATAGAGGTGCAGCAGAGGATTGGCCGACAGAAGTACCTGCAACTCACCACGGGTGGAGCCTGCCAGCTCCGGTGCCAGCAGACCGGCCACGGCCAAGGGCTTGCCCCCTTCGTTCAGCACCAGGTGGTGCGCCTCCTTCAGAACAGGCGCGGGGAATCGCACAGCGAACTCGCCCTCCACAGCATCACTACCGGCAGGCGACACCGCCTTCCAGCGGAGCTTGCGCTCACCCTCAGCCACTGCGGTGTAGTCGAAATACAGGGTGGAGGTTGTCCTGGGCTGCAAGGTAATGCGCTGCACACCCTGTGCGCCCTCCAACATCACCACCCATGCGCCAGCCTGGTCGGTCGCATTCGTAATGGTAAGCGGCAGGCGCAGGCGGTCCCCTGTGCTCATGAAGAAAGGTGTGCCGGGCGTCAGCATCACCGGCTGATTCACACGGAACTCGCCTTCCGCATTGCCGAATCGCTTGCCATCCTTGCCCAGTGCCAGAGCATACACCTTGTAGGTCGTGAAAGTATCCGGCAATGTTACCTCAGTAGTAAAGTCGCCATTACTATCCACATTCAACCCAGGGCACCACACCGCCACCGGCACAAAGTTGGTACGCAGGCGCGGAGCCCCTGCGGTTCCCGCCGTCCTCATATCGTCAGAAGGTGCCGAGGCTGCCCGCTGAACCGGTGCGGCCAATTTAGCAGAGCCGGCCTCCATGCTCATAGGCTCGGCACATTCCTCGGCCACAGCCAACTCGGGGCCATCCATCATCATATCAGCATCGACACCGGCGCTGGCAGCAGAGACGGCGAGGTGGTTCTTTCTCATCACACGAGCGCCGCCCATGGCCATCATCGTATTGCGGGTCATCCCATAGCGATGTGCACCGAAAGAGGGCCGCTTAATAATACGCCCCTGGGCATCGAGCCACTGCCCAGTCCATACCCCCTCGAACAAACGCGGGGCGGACAGGTTACGCAGGCGGTCGGCGCTGGTAAAGGAAAGAGTGCGGGGGGTATAGCCCTCCACCCAAATGCGGGTGAACTCCTCCAGCAGGTTCGGCACACTGTGCTTGCCCACGGACAACATACCGGCATCCACGGCAAAGAGAGTGACCTGAGCCGCTGCGGGCTTACCATCCGCCCCACTTACCTTACCGCCAAGAGTCACACGAGCGCCGGGGCGCACATCCTGCTGCGGCAGCTTCAGCTCCACCTTGAGCGTAGCGGCGGCATTCGGCACCATGACCTGCATGTTGGCAGTATTGAGCTGCTGGTACAAGCCAGCCTCCTGCTTAGGCAGCAGCACACTGAGCTGCACATTGCCCAGCTCGCCCTCCGCCAGCGGCAGTGTCAGCACATTCTCGCCCTCCTTCACCTGTACCGGGGGAAGAACACGCACACCATTCACCGAGCGCAGCACCACCAGCGCCTGCCCGGCGTGGGGGAACACGATGGTAGCCTTCACCTGGCCGTTCTCCACAGTGGCACGGGAGCTGGACATATAGCTACCATTCCACCAGTTGCGCGGGGTGTAGGAGCTGAGCGTCTGGAAAATCTTGCGACCATCCGAGTCCGTCCCTGTCATCTCCACAATCATGGGCGGATAGAAGCTGCGCAGCATTGCGTTCTGGCTGCTCTCAGCATTGCGAGTCACGCTTTCGGCAAACTGCTTCCAGCGCTCCATCATGCCAGTGGGTACGCCATTGACGGCATTCGCCGGCACGGTTACATTGCCCTCCCACAAGCGCACGCGCACGTAGTCCTTCACCACAATGCCGTTGGACATTTCATTTTCACGCGGCAACCAGGAGAGCAAGCGCAGATTCACCGTCTGCTCGCGGTCGAGCACGCTGGACTGCTCGCCACTCTTCACCACCTTATCGAGCAGGAGTGTATCCTGCTCCTTCAGGCGGCCTGTGAAATCTGCCGGGTAGAACGACTGCGACGAACCGGCAAGACGCTGCACCTCCTCGCGGTCGTTACGCACCTCACCACTCACGCTCAGCACATTGTACACGGAGGCGGGCTCCAGCTCCGGCAACTTGCCGGTGTAGGTTGCAGTGCCGTCCTTCCCGAGGGTCAGATGGTGCGTCTCGGACTGATGATTATCCTGCGGCGAGCCCCCCTTGGTGGGCTTACCCAGCATCACCTCTGTGTTCAGCTTCAGCTTACCACCGCTCAGCGGCATGCCATTCAGGTCGGTAGCAGTTACCTTCACTGTGTACTCCGAGGGACGCACGCTCTGCATCGTCACTTCTTTCTTCACCTCGAACGAATCGCGTCGGAATACCTGGCAGCTCACATATGAATAAGCGCGGAAGTCATTACTGAGCGCCATCACGCGGTACTCACCTGTCACATCCTCATCGCCCTCGGGCAGTGTGAAATCCACCGAGAATGCGCCATATTCATTCACACGCAGTTTCTTCTCAAGCAGACGAGTACCATTCGGGCGATTGACGTTGAACTGCACGAGGCGCTCGGAGGGAACGGAGGGCACGCCCTGGGGGCTTACTGTACGCAGCACACCGCGCATGTGCACGGTATCACCCGGGCGGTAAATACCGCGGTCACGCACCAGCTCCATGCGGCTGTCGTTCTCCATGCGGGGGGAGCGGTCATTCCACAGCACAGGGCGATAGTCCTCACCGCTCTGCAACACAACCCAATGGCTGCTGCGGCGATTGCGCTCGTGCTTCACGCGGGGCATGACAGCCACGGCATGTTGCAGAGCCACCGGTTCGCGGTTAACCTGTAGCACCTGCCCCTGCTGTACAGGGGAACCATCACTCAGGTGGTAAGCAGCTATAGCACCTGTACCCTGCACCACGCACAGGTCGGTCAGCAGCACCGGATACCATTGCTCCCACGAGTAGAGCGCCGGATTCGCGCCTATGCTTCTGAGCTGCTGGCATACATCCTCCGTCGGAATGTTCGTCACAGACACAATATAGAACCCCGGCGCAGCCTGACCACCGCACAGCGCGTCCAGGTCAATCGTTCCCACGCCTTCGCCCATTCCCACCTGAGCCGCAACATCAACAGGCACCTTCTGGGTAGCGGAGAACTCCACCCCCTTGAGCGGGCTGGGCTTACCAGCACCAGCCATAGATAACATACGGCGAAGCGTTTTCTCACTTTGCAGAATCTGCTGCTGGGTCACCTCCATGCCATCAATAGAACGGCGGGTTTTCAGCAAGGCCAGGTTGTACTGAATGGCAGCCAGCTCAGCGGCTGTTCTCATCTTGGTATCGGCAAGCTGCTTTGCGTTGTCCAGGAACTGCTCAGGCGTCAGGCGCACCGCGCGTACCTCCAACGACGCCGTGTTACGAGTCTTCACCTGCAACTTGTGCTCGCCCTTCAGCGGCACCAGAACAGGGGCATCCAGGCTACCGCTGCTACTGCCCAGGCAGGGAAGAGCGGGCGCCAGGCTCAGGCGCATGCGCAGGGGCTCGGCATTGCTGGCACCCAGCATAGCCTGCACACCGGCAGGCAGACACACATCGAGCAGCTGCGGCAACTGGGCAGAGCCCGATACAGCCACCTCAAACGCCTCGGTATACGGAGCATTGTAGCTATATTCCTTCTCGCCGGCTACAGAGCCATCGCGGTTGTAGAGCGGATGCCCCGCCACGCGCACCGGCTCACGCTTCACAGGCTGGAGGGTAAAGGTAAGCGTCTTGCCACCCGGCAGGGGGATCGTCTTGCTCTGTCCGTCCTCGCTATTCACCGCGACGGCATCGCCCACCTTCAGTTCGAGCTGGCGGAACACGTGAGGCACGCTACTCTTCAGCACCGGGGCATTAAAGCCCAGCTGCAGCAGGAGCTCGCTCTTGTCGCCCTTCTCGTCCGTGTCACAACACACTATCATCCCCAGCGGCTCGGCCTTCTCCACGGAGAAAACACCCTCTACCAGATCACAGCCCTGCTCCTCAGGGATGGCCACCAGCTCCCAGTCCTTTTGCCCCGTCAGCGGCTCCGCAGCCTGCACCAGCACACAACCCGGCACCGGAGTGTTGAGCGAAATCTTCTCCAGCTCGGAGCGTTTCAGTTCTGTGGGCTTCTTGTCGCCAAAGAGCATCTGCATGGCACGGCGCGGCTCCAAATGCTGCACCTGAGCCTCACTCGCCTTGCCCTGCACTGTACGGCCATAGCGCTCAGACTGGTGGCGATTCATCCTGGGATTAACCACCTCACGGAAGACATAGCTCACCGGCGAACTGGGCGAAAACTCCAGCTGAGCCTTCGTAAGCGGCTGCTGCACATACACACAGGTCGCAGCCGTGGGCAAACCGCCATTCACCTCCATCGAGTCCGGCTCCTGCGGCTTGTAGCTATACTCAAACACTGCCTTGGGCATCTTCGCTCCGCTCAGGTACTTGTCTGCCCCCGGGCGGAATGCCACCCGGAATACCGTGCTGCCATCGAATCCCTTGCGGAAGCGCAGCTGCAAGCGGTCCTGGTCCAGCCAGCGAGCCTCGGGCAGGAACTGAGCATCGCACCCTGTCAGGTCAAACAAGTGCAGGCCACGCTCCTGCTCACTGGCCTTGTCATTGCCGGCATTCTGCACAACACTCAGCGGCACCACCGGCTCATCAAACTTTATCACCACCTGGCGCCCATCATACGAGTGGTGAACAGCATCTGCCAGCGTCACGCCCGGCAGCATCATGGTAGCTATGATTGCTTGTGTAAACTTGGTCATATCTGTACTCTCCTTTTATATTAATACCTGCCACCGGCAGAAACACGAAAAAAATCCGTTACATGGAGCTTATGCACTCATATTAACATTCTTACCCCGCTTTGCAAGCTCATTTTATAAGCCAGGGCAAAATTCACTTTTACCACCAAGGCTTAAACGACCATCCCGGCTCCGGGCTAACGCCCTACGCCATCATCTGCCGCCCTACACGACATCGCATTCGCGATGCCGCCCGGGCTCGAATTGTTTTTTTAGCCCACCCGGGGTTTCGCCGCTATCGCGGCTTCACCCCGCGCTATTGGCTGTCGTCCCTCAGGGACTCTCAAATTCCGCGGGCTTCCGCCCGCCGAACATCCCTACAGTCCGTGCAGCAGACAATTTTACTCACGCTATTGCGTGAATTTCTCTTGCCGGCCAGGGCAAAATTCACCGCGAAGCGCAGCGAAGCCAAGCCTCCCACTTTAAACTTTAAACATTAAACATTAAACATTCCCCCTTCCTTTCCTTTAAGATGATTCATGCTTTTTGAGGAAGTTCCCTTGACTTCTCGGCGCCGTTCTGCTAATAATTAGATAATTCTGATACGAAACCTTGTACTCTCCTCACACCACTCGCCAAACTATGAAACGCACCCTCCGACTGACCACTTTCGCAGCACTTCTCGCCGCGCTTGCAAGCTGCACCCAAATATCGCCCAGCAGCACAGAAACCATCCCCAAAGCCAAGGTGGAGCTCAAGGAGAACAATTATCGCGTACTGGCCACGCGAGTTTCGGGCGAGGATTCAGGGTTCACGCTGCTGCCTTGCCTGTCCATCGTGCCCATGCTTGCCACGCTTTACCCAGGTGTGGACGCCTCGCACGTGCCCTCGGGCATCACGATTACCTCCGCATCGGAGGCCAAGGCGCTGGACGAATTGTACCAGAAATCCGGCGCCAACACCCCGGGACGCGCCACTCAGCTTATCAATATCCGCAAGGAAGTCGGTGGCTACAATGCCATTATCTACGGCCGCCCGAAAGTACGAGTGACGGCTGATTTGATTGAGTTCACCCACTAATTTACAGCACCCACTGACGCCATGAAACACGCTTCCATCCTCCTGTCCATCGGTGCTGCCTGCCTTGCCCTGCTGCCGTCCTGCCATGAAATGTCGCCCTCTGCCACGGAAACGGTGCCGGAGGCCAAAGTGATATTGTCGCGTAAGAATTTCAAGGTCGTATCCACTCGCATTTCGGGTGAGGCCAAGGGCTTCTCCCTCTTCCCCGGCATACAACCCTTCACCAGCCTGATAACTCTCATACCCGGCGTAACCGCCGAGGATGTCCCCAGCGCTATCACGCTGGTTCGCCCGTCCGAATCCCAAGCGCTGGATGAACTCTACAAGAAAATAGGCTACGATGTCACCGGCCGCTCCACCCAGCTGATAAACCTCCGCAAAGAGGTCGGCGGCTTCAACGCCGTTATATTCGGTCGCCCGAAACTCCGTATCACCGCCGATTTGATTGAGTTCACCTCCCCCAACATGGCCGAGGAAGATGAGTCCAAACCCGCCCCCAGCGAGAAAAAGAAGAAAGCCAAGAAGCGATAAAACGGAACGTCGTAAAAGTACGAGGGACGAAGGACGAAGTGCTAACTAGCCAGCTTACGCCGAAAGAGATTAGCGAAGCTAGTTCCTAACTTAACGCCTGCCTGCCGGCAGGCAGGCCCGCGTTTTAAAGCACGGAGCACGTGCCCTTGCACGGCTACGCCCCACCATGCGCCTGAAGCGCCTAACCTAAAAATTCGTCCCTCGGAATTCGTCCCTCGTACTTCCAAAAAATCTCATTCCTGGTCTTTTCAGGCGCACATCTCCTTGCGGAGGGCGGCGACATCCAAGCCCAGGTAGGCACCGAGAGCAAAGCCGAACTCGAGGGCGGCACCGGGACCACGGCCCGTCACAATGTTGCCATCGGTCACGGAGGGAGCCTCAGCGATGGAAGCCGCGCTCTTAATATCGGTAGTCACAGCCTCTGCGGGGTAGCAGGTGATATTGCGCCCGCGGAGCACGCCTGCGGCTTCGAGAGCAATAGGAGCCGCACAAATAGCAGCCACCAGTTTACCGGCTGCATGCATCGCGCGCACCAATTTGAGCACGGCCGGAGTATCGCGCAGCAGCCAGCTGGCGGCACCACCCGGCAGCACCACACCATCGTACTCCTCCGGCTGTACATCCACCAGCAGCATGTCGGCCTGCATCGTCAGGCCATGGGCGCCCTCAACACGGCGTCCCTGTACACCTGCCAATACAACCTTTACCCCCAAACGGCGCAAAATATCCACGGGAGCAGTCAGCTCAATCTCCTCAAAGCCGGGAGCCATCAGTACCAATATCGACTTCATGCGCCCTACTATACACCCTTTGGCACGTATTCTCAACTGTAAACTGTGAGTAAAGACGCGAAAATCACCACATTTGCCAATTTTGCACCATTTTGCTCTCTTTTCGCACGCGCGAGCCCCAAAATGGGCTCATATTCGCGTCATAATCGCCCAAAAAGTGTCATTAAAAGCAAAAATTCCATAAAATTCGTAAAAAAATGCGCAAAAAATCAACTTTTTTAACCTTTCGGGACGGAATTTGCTTGACAGTACTCGAACTTTCAGCTAAAATGACCTCACCGTAACCTAGAGTTGACTCTACATTCTCTCAGATACGAGCGACAAGACAGGTAACGGTAGATAGAAACAACTCGCTACATCAACAACCAAAATACACGAATATGAAGTTCCGTAACGCACTGCTCGCAGCAGCCCTCGTCATGCCCGCCATGGCCGGCACCGAAACCATCATTGAGACTCCCGTCGTTGAGCCCGTTCAGAAGAAGCTCTCCGGCCTTATCTCTCTCGGCATCGACACCAACTACACTGGCCGCGGCTATGTGATTTCCCACACTGTTGCAGAGGGTGACGGTTCTGCTAACGCCGCTCTTAAGCTTAACTACGATCTGGGTGAGCCCGGCAAGTGGACCCTGGGCAGCACCATCGCCTACATCTCCCCCCTTTCCGGCCACAAGCTCTACGGTGAGCCTACGCTCGGTGGTAACAACATCGTTGCCGTGCACCCTGAATACGGCCCCCTTACCGGCGCTCAGGCCGGCGCCATGGGCCAGACCATCGGCTACAAGAACATCGAGAACCAGTTCACCGTTATCACCGAGGCTAAGTACACCGAGGAGAAGTGGAACGTGGCTTTCGGTCACAACTTCACCCACGGTGGTCTGCTGGGCGTAATGACCAAGCACTTCCGCAAGCGCAGCTTCTCTAACGTGAACGAGGCTTTCGTACAGCCCGAGTGGACTCCCTACAAGTGGCTGAGCATCGGTATGAAGACCAGCTACTCCTTCCAGGGCATGGAGGGCGGCTGGTGGTTCGAGCCGTATGCCACCGTTAAGGCCCCCATCATTGGTACTCCTGAGGATCTGACCCTCCTGGGCACTGTAACCGTGGGTATGAGCGCTTCCTACGACTACTTCAAGGACACCGACCACGCTTGCGCCAATGGTCCCCAGGCTTTCTTCGTGAAGGTTTCCACCCCCTGGTTCGTGAACAAGAACTTCATCATCACCCCCTCTGTCAGCTTCAACTGGCTGGGCAAGGGCGGTCTGAAGGCCAACGGTCACTCCCAGGCAGCTTACGCCACCGGTTACGAGGGTCACGTTCCCTTCCGCAACTTCGGTGTAGTAGCCGGCATCAGCGCCACCTACACGTTCTAATTGAAAAAATCCGGATTTTTATCTGGAAAAGCAGAAAAGAGCTGCTATAATAAGGCTAAGCTCCTATCTGCAATAGAGACAGGAGCCGCTCACCCGACGAGGGTCGGGCGGCTCCTCTTCTACAAAGAAGCACAACTTACAGACCGAATTAACCACACATCTTACAGATTATGGCAGAACTCATCGTACACGGTAAGGAAAATATCGTAAAGCCGGGTTTCTACATGCCC
This sequence comes from Akkermansia sp., assembly GCA_017390945.1. GTDB lineage: Bacteria > Verrucomicrobiota > Verrucomicrobiia > Verrucomicrobiales > Akkermansiaceae > Akkermansia. The sequence continues at coordinate 7,913 of JAFOZZ010000199.1, read as the reverse complement.
AACCGCATCAGCATCGAGGCTGGGCGCGCCCTGCACCACCTGCTGGATGGCCAGGTATGCTACCTGATGGATCCCACATATCCACCGGCACCGGAAATCATGGATTTCCTGAAGAAGAAGCAAGTGGAGATTGAATACTACGACTTCCGCGGCACCACATCTCGTGACGTGCGCGAGCAGATTCTGGCCAAGTTCAGCCAGGGTAAGAGCGTTGTATTCCTGCCCGGCCAGGTAGCCAAGCACCGTGGTACCTACTCCGACGTACCCTCTCCCTTCCTGCGCCACGTCGGCAGCCTTCACATTTCCCCCATTCCGTTGTTCCTGGGTTACTACGGCGACAGCGTAGGCAATCTGTTCCGCGACCGTCCCGAGGAGGGCACTCACGAGGAGTTCTGCATTCTGCCGCAGCTGGCACCCGGCCCGCAGACCGGCGAGCGCCTGATGCGTGCATGGCTGGAGGCCGGTGCCGCCCGCTTCTCTGCCCAGCCGCTGCTCGCTACCTCCCTCACCACACAGCTGGTACGTGGCATTAAGGCTCACCCGAACACCGAGATTATCGATGGCATGACCGGCAATACCCTGCCGTTCTTCAAGGCTCTGGGTGTATCCATGACCGTGGCTAAGCAGCTGCGCAAGCGCGACGACAAGCGCATCGGCGTTATCCTGCCCCCCGGCCCCGGCGGCGTGATTGCCACGCTGAGCTGCCTGCTGGCAGGCATCACCCCCGTGCTCATCAACTACGCCACCTCCCGCGCCGCTTTCGAGAGCACCGTGCGCCAGGCCGGTCTGAAGACCTTCATCACAGCTCGCAAGTTCATGCAGAAGCTGGACACCTTCCCTTGGCCGTCGGAAGACCAGCTCATTCTGGTGGAAGACCTGCTCAAGAGCCTCTCCAAGCCCGCCCTCATTGCCAATGTGCTGCTGGCTAAGGCTGGTCCTGCTCAGGTCATCTGCAAGATGTTCAACACCGATGCCCGCAAGGACAACGACGAGGCCGTTATCCTCTTCACCTCCGGTTCCAGTGGTGAGCCCAAGGGCGTACCCTTCACGCACCGCATGATTCTGGCCAACGCCTCCCAGTGCGCTTGCCGCCTGGAGATGAAGGATTTGCGCTTCCTGGCCAGCTTGCCCATCTTCCACAGCTTCGGTCTGACAGTGGCCATGATGCTGCCGTTGCTCACCGGCTGCCCGATGTGCGCCTACCCGAACCCCACGGATGCCCGCACCATCAACGAGCTTATCCAGAAGTACCAGCTCTCCCTCGTGGTGGCTACTCCCACCTTCGCCCGCGCTTACCTGCGCCGCGCCGATATGGAGACCTACAAGAGCGTACGCTACTTCGTGCTGGGTGCAGAGAAGCTGCAGCCCGACCTCGAGCGCGAGTTCCTCGATAAGTGCGGCGTCAAGGTACTGGAAGGCTACGGCCTGACGGAGACCGCCCCGGTTATCGGCGTGAACATGCCCGATGCTCCCGCTATCCCCGGCTCCAAGTTCTTCGTTCCCGGCACAGTTGCCCGCAGTATCGGTGCATTCGTTCCCGGCATTGCTATCCGTATCACCGATGTGGATGACGACACCAAGGAGCTGCCCCTTACCGAGCGTGGTATGGTGTGGTTCAAGGGTGCCAACGTGTTCTCCGGCTACCTCGGCAAGCCCGAGCTCAACAAGGACATCTTCTGGAATGGCTGGTTCAAGACCGGCGACGTTGGCCAGATGGACCTCAATGGCTTCCTGACCCTCGGTGGCCGTCTGTCCCGCTTCTCCAAGATTGGTGGCGAGATGGTACCCCACGAGGCCGTGGAGCAGGCTCTCTGCACCGGCTTCCAGCTGAATGCCGAGGACGGCGTGAAGATTGCCATCACCGGCGTGAGCGACCCGCAGAAGGGCGAGGCACTCGTTCTGCTCTCCTCCCTGCCGCAGCACCAGCGCAGCTCCGAGGAAAAGGAAATCCTCACCTCTATCCGCACCATGCTGGCAGATATGGAGATGCCGACCCTCTGGGCTCCCAAGTACCTCGTACCGGTGGAAAGCATCCCTGCCCTCGCTACCGGCAAGCTCGACCTGCGCGGCTGCAAGCTGCTGGCAGACGAAGCCCTGGGCGATATCAAGTAAGACTTCGTCTTAAAGGACAAGTTACAAGTTACGAAGGACAAGTTTAGAAATTAGGCGGGCTTTGCCCGCAAGTTACAAGGCCGCAGTCTTTACAGACAGCGGCCTTTTTGCGTGCGCCTGCGGCGCTGCATTAAGGACAGCTAGCATCGCTCATTCTGCGGCGCTGCTGCCAAACTTTGCATATCAAAAATCAAAAAACCAGAATCAAACATTCAAAATCCTTTGCTTTACGAGCGAAGATATGGTAGACTGACTGTGCAGTAACATGTGTGCCCGTTATAAATCCGGCCCGAGCAGCCCCCCGAGCCATCGTACTCAGGGGGCAAGTACTGTGTATACCCAAGCCTCACCCCGCCGCCGCGTGCAACCCGGCAGCTACGACGAGGACGAATACCTGCCGAACGAGGAGCGCACAGACATGCCCGCTGCGGATTACCCGCGGAGCACACAAACGAGCAGCCGCCAGCAGCCGGAGCCCCGCCGACACGCACACAAGCCCGCCCCGCTGCCGGGCTACATGGAGATGGATGACCCACTGCTTACCCAGCCCGGGCCAGACGGCCGCCGCGTGCTGCACCGCGATGCTCCCGACCCCGCCAGCGCCTTCGGTACCCCCGGCCCGCGCCGCGAATACCGCAAGCGCAGCGCCTCACCCCCAATGGATGACACCCCCAGCCCCTGGCAGGAGCTGAAAACCCCGCCGCGCAAGGGCACCAGCCTGTGGAAAGCCATCGGCCTGTGGGTCTTCTTCCCCTTCCGCATGATTTCCTTCCTCACCCGCAAATTACCCAGCGTGGTAAAGTGGGGACTGCGTTTCCTCATCAGCGGAGCATTCGTAGGCACGGTACTGGCGTTCTTCCTCATCCTTTTCTATGCCATCAAATCCGGTCGCTACGACCTGACACAGGTGATGCGTATGCCGGAGCGTACCCTGGTGCACGACCGCAAGGGCGCCGAAATCGGCACCCTGCACGGCGAAAACCGCCGCAGTATCGACGACCTGGAAAAGGAGGTGCCGCAGTACTTCATCGATGCGCTTATCATGCAGGAGGACCGCTCCTTCCGCGAGCACGGCGGCATTGACCCGCGCGGCATGCTGCGCGCTGTGGCACAGGTGTTTAAGCATGGGCGCACCACGCAGGGTGGCTCCACGCTCACCATGCAGCTGGCCAAGAATACCTACAACCACCGCATGCGCAACTTCGATGCCAAGTTCACCGAAATGGCACTGGCACGCCGTATCGAAGCCACATACGACAAGGACACCATCCTGCGCTGCTACATCAACCGCGTGTTCTGGGGACACACCTTCCTGGGGCTCAAGCAGGCAGCACACGGCTACTTCTGCAAAGAGCCGCGCGAGCTCACCATCGGCGAGGCCGCCATGCTGGCCGGCATCGTGTGTAACCCCAACGAGTTCTCGCCCTACCGCAGTTTGTCCTCCGCTACCATCCAGCGCGACAAAGTGCTCAAGCTGCTGGTGGAGCACGACAAGATTACCCGCAAGCAATACGAAGCCGCTCTGGCCGAAAAGATTGTGACGAAAAAGCCCGAGCGCCGAGGTATCGACAACTACGCGCTCGACCTCATCCGCAGCGAGGTAGACCACATCCTCGAAATGCTCGACACACGCGAGGAGCGACTGAAGGAGGAGACTATGTATGCCGGTGGTCTGATTATTCGCACCACACTGGACGTAGACCTGCAATCTGCCGTGATGAAGGAGCTGGACACCCAGCTGCTCAACATGCTCGAAAAGCGCCGCGACTACAAGCACCAGACGCGAGCCCAGTACCAGGCCATGGTGAAAAAGCTGGAGCCCGGCGCCATACGCCCCGCCCCCAAGTATGTGCAGGCCGCCTGTGTGATGATTGACAACGCCACGGGCGCCCTGCTCTCCGTAGTAGGTGGCCGCGACAGCACGGAATCCCCCCTCAACCGCGCGCTGCAAAGCCGCCGCCAGGTGGGCTCCATCTTCAAACCCATCGTCTATTCCACCTACTTTGAGCGCGGGGGAAGCCCGCGTAGCATGGTGTCCGACGACCGCCTGCAGCCCGGCGAAATCCCGGGTGCCAAGCGCTGGAGCCCTCGTAACTCCGACGGCCGATTCACCGGTGCACACCCTGCCGGCTGGGGCTTGCTGAAGAGCCGTAACACCATGTCCGTGCGCGTAGGCGCCCGCGCCGGCTTGCAGAATGTCATCAACACCGCTCTCATGAGCGGCTTCCCCCAGCCGCCGCGCAATCCCGGTCCCACCATCTACCTGGGTACCTGGGAAGCCTCACCCCTGGAGGTAGCCGGTGCCTACACCGCCTTTGCCAACGGCGGCGTGCGCCCCACGCCCTACATCATCCAGAGCATTACGGATTCCTCTGGCCGCCTCATCTGGCACAACCCGAACTCCGCCCGCCGCGTCTATAGCCAGCGCACCGCCAATGCCACGGCGGACATATTGCAGCAGATTACCAAGCCCGGTGGCACCGCAGGCAGCGTGCAACGCCTGGGCTTCAAAGCCCCCTGCGGCGGCATGACCGGTACCACCAATGCCTACCGCAACGCCTGGTTCTGCGGCTTCACCTCCGACATCACCGCCGCAGTGTGGGTGGGCTTCGACCGCCCCACCACCATCGCCGACAAGGCCTACGGCGGCACTATCGCCCTGCCCATCTGGGTAGGCGCCATGAAACAGGCGGAAAAACTGGGCTACCACATGAGCAGCATCCGCCGCACGCCCTCCGGCATGCGCAGCAAGGGCATGCGCTTGTGCCGCGAATCCGGTGCCCTCGCCCACGCCGGTTGCGAGTACAAGAACACCGCTTACACGGAAACGATGGCCGACTTCAACAAGCCGCGCTCGTTCTGCACCAAGCACAACGCACAGCAGGTCTATACTCAGGATGACGACCTCGCAGAAGACCCCGCAGACACCGAGCTGCAGGAGGACGACATCGCCGTGGACCCCGACACCGAAACGCCGCTCTTCACCAACGACGATATTGCCGAGGAAATCTAACCCCCGCTCCACTACCCTATGTGCATTCTGGCTCATAACCCCGAAGCAATACTCACCGCCATTGTCTGCGGTACCCTGTTATTCCTCATCCTGGTACCACTCACGTATTTTCTGTTATGCGGTCTCAGTTTCATGCTGGCGGGCATACGGCACTCGGTATCTCTGACGTGCAAATTGCTGGCGCCCCTCATGTGTACGTTTGTCAGCTTTCTGCTGCTCTCACCGGCGCTCATTGTAACCTCTGTTGTTCAATGCAACACGGCTGATACGCCCTGGGTAAAATGGCTGCTCTACATTACTGCCGGGTTGGCTCTGCTGCCACCACTCCCGGTGTGCCGCTACATGCTACGCTTTGCCTGGTGGCGCTGCATACTAGCTACCCTGCTGGTTCCCATTCTCCATGTACTCCTGTTCATTGGTATCCTTCTGGGGCTCGGTCAGTTCCAGAAATTCCTAACCCAGCGGAACCTCGCTCCCATAGAGCAAAGCATTTGATTTCCCTTTCCCCAGCGCTGCCTACATGAGACCGCGCTCTCACTCCGCAGCGCTAACCTGCATCTCTTCAGCGGCTGGCTCGGGAATGTAGTAGCTGAGCACCGCAATGGAGGCATGAAAACCACCTACCCCAATGAGTGCACCAACCAAGGGCGCAGCCAAGGAAACCACCACACTGCGCCACCGCCCAAATCTTAACAGATAACGGCAGAGCAGCAAGGGCAACAACACCAGCACAATAGGCAGGAGCACGAGCGCACCCCAAAGAAGAAGCTCCGAGTTGAGCAGAACTGAAAGCCCACCCATCACCCCCAACACAACAAACAGGCAGATACCACAAAACAGTGGCGCAAGAATACGCCGCCACCACGACACCTCGCGCCCCCAACCAGCCACCATAAAGCACAGACCGCACCCCACAGCAAACAGTAACGGCACTCCCAACACCACCAGCACTACCACCAAGGCATTGGTAGCAACATCCATCAGAAAATAGGGACTGTGTGCCAGAACTTGTAACATGTTCGCATTCTAACACAAACAACAAGAGCCGTCAAATGAGAACTCAAATACAAGAAAGCAATTTTCATAACATACTCATGCATAGCGCACTTGACATATTTCCGACAGGGTGTATAATCCATGTATGGAAAATCCGCGTTCTAAATACGATTCTCGTCTGACACTAAGATATATTACAACAGAACACGAGAATCTCATTTTTGATCGCAAATCAGCAATGAGCAAGCCCGCCGCTCTGGCTGAAGATATATCTGCTTTTGCAAACGCAGAGGGCGGAGCCCTGATTATTGGAGTTAGCAATGCTAAAGAGCTGGAAGGAATAGGGGCGCTTAATGAGGTCAAACTAAACGATTTGATAGAAGCGCCTCGCACGACTTGCAAACCAATGCCCCGCTATGATTATGAATTTATGCCCATCATTAACAAACGGGGAGAAAAAGATAGGCTATTATTACTTCACATCTATCCCAGTCGCACCTGTATCATCCGAACGGCTAAAGATGACACATTCCTACGAATAGGCGACCGTTCTGCACCAATTAAGGGAGAAAGCCTTCGGCAGCTCGAATATGAAAAACAATTACAAAAGTTCGAGGATAGCATATGCGAAGATGCCACCATTGACGATTTAGATTCTGCACTCATCTCCAGATACAAACAGGCTATAGCAGCGGAAGAGCTTTCTACAGAGCAAGTGCTATCCGCCAGAGGCATGATAAAGCGAGGCAAACTTACTCACGCCGCCGTATTATTATTTGCTACGAACATTCGTCAGTTTTATCCTAATTGCCGCGTGCGCTTTATCAGATACGAAGGAGAAACTGCTCAAACGGGCACCCAACTTAATATTATCAAAGATCAGACATTCGAAGAATCAATCGTCGGATTAATTGATAAGGTGAAGTCATGGGTAAAGAATCAGCTCCGTGATTTTACCTCCTTGGATCCGCAAACAGGCAAGTTTGAGACGACTCCGGAATATCCGGAATTTGCATGGCAGGAAGGAATCATTAATGCCATCACTCATAGAGAGTACGCATTAAGCGGTGATTATATTCGCATAATTATGTACGATGACCGCCTCATCATTGAGAGTCCGGGGAAACTGCCTTACCCGGTTACCCCTAAAAACATCAAAACGACGCGCTCTTCCCGCAACCCCATTATTGCTCGTGTTCTTACTGAAATAGGGTGGGTCAGAGAGCTGAACGAGGGTGTCAAGCGTATCTACGCTGATATGGAGGCCTTATTTTTAAATCCACCTACGTTTAAGGAAGACTCTGATTACGGCAATGTGCGATTAATTCTCAAAAACAACATCCTCGTTCGACATGCCCGATATAGAGAGCGCTGCCTACAATACATCGGAAATAAAACATGGGAAGTGCTGGATGATTTAGAACGAAGCATCGTGACATATATGGCTCACGTAACGAAAGTTCGAACTAGCGAATTAGCCCAATACACGGGTTATTCGACAAATACGATTCAAAAAAGACTTTCCCATCTTATTGAATTAAATGTGGTATACAGTTATGGACGCCTGCGTGACCCGCAGCGCTATTATAGCCTTGTAGCCTATCGCACTACACAGAGTAAGAGTTCGGAGTAGTTCGGAGTAGTTCGGAGTTGCTTCGGAGTAGTTCGGAGTAGTTCGGAGTAGTTCGGAGTTGCTTCGGAGTTGCTTCGGAGTTGCTTCGGAGTTGCTTCGGAGTTGCTTCGGAGATGCTTCGGAGTTGATTCGGAGTTGATTAGGATTAACTCGGGGCAG
>JAFOZZ010000198.1 GCA_017390945.1 Akkermansia sp. | reverse complement strand
AGCTCTATCATAGCATCAGCTCCGGGGTTGGGGTCAGTCAGCGTGCCTTGGCAATGGTCGAGAGCAGTGGCAGCATCCTGCGGGCGGCGAGCATTCGGATTCGCCCCTTGTGCAAGCAATGCTTTGGCGCGCTCGGGAGTTGTCGCTTTCACCGCAGCCAGCAATTCGTAATCCGACCGGGCGGTTAAGCCTCGCTCAGTCAGGATTTTCTCCATACGCGGAGAACGATAAGGCAAGCTGAGGGTATACTCCAACGCATTACAGCCGTTGGCATCCTGAGCGTGCAGCGAAGCACCGGCGGACAGATACAAATCCAACAGCTCTGAGGTCGCGGAAGGAGCTTCGACAAGCGATTGCCCAATACCCGGGGAGGCCAGCAGGGGCGTACGGCCTTTGTTGTCGCGAGAGTTGACATCTGCTCCGTGCTCAATCAGGCACTGAGCCATTTGCAATGCTCTACCTGTTGTCCATGGGATGTAGAACAGAACGGTGCCTCCATTTGCGTCGCGAGCATGGAGGTCGGCGCCATACTTTAACAACAGTTTTACGCTCTCGATATTGAGCTGGCTGACAGCTTGCATCAACGGCGTCACGCCATTGCTGCGGCAAGGCTCAGAAGGAGAAGCTCCCGCATCAAGCAGCAGCTTCAGGACAGCGGGATTATTAACGGCATAATACGTAGCACGCATGCCGTAAAGGCCACATGGATTTACCTCCGCACCGGCATCCAGAAGCATTTGCACAATCTGAGGCGAAGCCTTGTGTATGAGGGCGTGGGACAATACTGGTCCGTAGCCTCTGAACGCATTCGCATCAGCTCCAGCGGCCAAGAGCATGCGTACCATGGCGGCATTGTTTTTCTGAACCGCCTCAAACAAAGGAGTATATGCGTATGGGGCGCTGCCGGTGCGCTGCTCTACGGGAAACGCAGCTGTTTTTTGCAGCATGAGCTGCAACTGCTGCGGAGTACCCTTGCGCACGCAATCCACCAGGGTGGTATAATGAGGCATATCGGCAGCAAACGAAGTACCACCAATGAGCGCGACGGCAATACTCAAGAAAAAGGAGCGAAGCATAAAACAAGGGGCGGGTTAATGATTGATGGTAGCGCCGGCTTCCTGCAACAGCTGAAGCAACTGCGGAGGGAACGGGGTGATGACGCAACGCAACGGGCGCAGCTTAGCATCTGCTCCATACTGAAGCAACAGCTTCACGTGGTCGACCGCCCCCAATAGACAAGAGCGGTATAAGGGTGCTCCATTCTCGATATCGGGATTAGCCCCGGCGGCTAAAAGGGCTTCCATCATTTCCGTAGCATGCGGCACACGCCCCAAAACGCCTTCATCCAACACCTTGGAGAGCGCATAGTTGCCGTGAATATCACGAGAATTCGGGTCTACGCCCTGCCCCAACAAGTACTGCACCTTTTGCAAATCACCGGCGCCACAGGCATGCACTAATTCTCGCTCCGGTGTGGAGCTAAGGCCGTAAGGGCGCAAGTCATCCGGCAAATTGCCGTTCCACTTAACAGCCAGGGCGAGGTCGAGTGCATTGTAACCGGCATTATTCCGGGCTTTCATGTCTGCACCGGCGTCGGCAAGCATGCGGACGATTTCCGCCATGCGCTCAGGGGAAAGCTCCTCGCCCCCCGTTGCTATACCGAACAGGCCGAGTAACGGCGTATTGCCCGCAGCATCGCGCGCATGAACATCTGCGCCGGAGCGCAACAAAAGAGCGGCTTTAGGTGGATAATTGACGTAAAAAAGCGGTGTGCGGCCAGCGGCATCGCGTGCATTCACATCGGCACCGGCGGCGATGAGACGCGAGGATTCCTCTCTCCAAGCGTGGTGAAGAGGGCTTGCGCCATCGGCGCGATGCTCCGAGACAGCTGAGGCAGACAAGGCAAGGAGGAGGCTGAGAAGAAGTGTATTTTTCATTTTTGGGTCGTTTGGGTGAGTATTTCGAGTTCTTTGGCGGCAAGGGTATAGTTCTGCTTACGGGCATTTTCCAGCGGAGTGAGTTGCTCGGCGTTACGGCGGCTGAGGTCAGCCCCGCACTCCGCCAAAGCCCGCACCATAGCAGGCTCGCAAGTTGTATGCAGCGGGTAAAAGTTCGGGCGATTGACATTGGCGCCCATAGCGACCAGGCGTTTCACCGCCGCCGGGTGGTCCAGCTGTACAGCGAGAGAGAGCGCAATATCAACATCGGGCTTACGCTGCGCCAACACCCCCGGATGAGGCGACTCGCTCAGAAGAGCCCACTCCGCCGCCAGCCCGGGAAGCACCCCGCGAGCTAAGAGATAATCTACCACCTCATGCTGCGCGCACAAAGCAGCGACATAGAGCGCCTGGCGGTAACGCGCTGCACCGGCATTGAGCAACAGCCGCACGCATTCCACATGCCCATTGGCAGCGGCGTATTCAATGGGTGTACGCGAGAAGCTATCGTCATCTTCCGTATTAGCACCACGGGCTAACAATACGCGCACCAAATCAGCCTTGCCCGCAGCAGCAGCGTGCTTGAGAGGTGCCGCCTGATAATAGCGCCCCTTTGCAGGACCGGGGTCGAAAGCCGATGCATTGCAATGCACCGCCCCAGCAAGTCGGTGCACGTACTCCTGACGCAGAGAGCGGAAGAAATCGCAGTCTCCCTGCTGCACGGCTGTTGCCACCTGAGCGGCAAAGGCAGCGTCATCGTCGATACGGGGTGCCGGATGCACCGGAAGTGTGGCCACCACGGCCTTATCATCGGCTCCGGCGGCGAGCAGGAGAGCAGCAATTTTCTGCTGCTTGGCACTCTGAGCTATTAGCAACGAGGTACGGCACCCGGGGTTTCGGCGGTCGATGGCAAAAAAGCAGCGTGTAGACAAGAGCGAACGCAGGCGCTCGACGTCATCTGCTTTGAGAATATCGTCCATCACAGACCACTCGGACGCCATGTGAGCGCCCAGTATGGTAGCGCTCTCTTCATCCCCGCTCATGCGTGCGTATTGTAAGGGGGAAAACTTGTGGTGAAAATGGCTGCGAGCATCAGCATTGGCACCAAGCTGAATAAGCGCGCGCGTCATGGCCGGGCCGCATTTGCCCCGCAATGCAACCACCAAGGGGCTTTCCCATGCGGAATCCACACTGGGTTCCACATAAGGCAAAAGGGAAAGGAGCTCGGGATTGCCGCTCAACACCGCTGCGTAAAGCATGGGATACAGAGCTGACGGCTCAGTGGGAATCGTGGCACCGTACCGCAGAAGAAGGCGCACCATTTCGGCATCCCCACAACGCACGGCAAGCAACAAAGGAGTGGTGCCATAATCGTATTGGCGGTTCACCTCTTCCCCGGCTTTCAGCTCAGACTCCACCTCGCCAATCTCGCCGCTCAACAACTGCTGCCGCATATAATTACCATTATGCGGCTCAAAAGTGACGCTGTGTAAGTCCATATAGCCGTATTCATCTAGCGCGCCGCTATAACACAAGAGATAACGAAGTGATGAGTTCTGCGTGATTTCCGTAGCATTTTTACCGGCATGATTGCGACGTACCGGATCAGCCCCCGCCTGAAGGAGAAGCTCTGCGGTTTGGCACTCGCGCGCCTCGTTCTCAGCCGCCCCCTCCGCCACCAGCATCAGCGGCGTATTGCCGGATTCATCAATAGCATTGGGATTAGCACCGGCAGCAAGCAGCACACGCACGGCATCCGGCTGAGCATGAAGAGCAGCCGTGTGCAAGGCGGTGCGCCCATCGTGAGCGTGGTGATTGTAGGCATTCCACCGTGTGTCATCAGGATTCACCCGCTGCTTCAACACCCAGGAGATGGTGTTGACGGCATTCACCGATGCGGCATGCTTGAGAACGGCCGCGAGTTTCTGCGCCTCACTCAATTTGCGGCCATGGCGCTCCGAGGGAGGACAAAGAGATGCCGCATGCACCATAAGGCGCTGCACTTCCGAAAGGTTGTCAGCCGCAATAGCTGCCTTCAGCGCTTGGGCGCCAGTCCGCTCGCGCTGCACGGGAGTGGTTCCAGCAGGCTCAGCAAAGACAGTGCAGTGAGTCGTCAATGCCACAAGCATCAACACTGTGCGGGTGAGGGTATACATGTTTCGGATAAAAAGTTATGGGTGCAAGTCTATACCATATAGACGAGAACCTCGGTCGAAGTGTTCAAAAAAGCACCCTGCCACATTGTTGTAACAGGGTGCTAAAGTTCTACGCGATGAGGTGGCGTTTATCAGGCCTTGGACTCATCCGAAGTTGAGGTAGCAGCAGGTGCCTCGGGGGCTGCCTTGCCAAGATAGGACGGGAGCTCTACCCCCAAGCTACCGGCCAGCTCATGCAGCGGCAAAGTACCGGTGACGAGGTTCTGGACGAAACCGCCAACGCTGCCGGATTTGTCGTTTCCTCCGCCCATGACGACAACCTTGTCGAAGGTCAGGCCGCGAACAGCGCTGGCCTGGGTTTCCACAATCTGCGGAAGCTGCTCGGTGACAAGCAGGCCGGAAGCACTGCGGGCATCGCCAGCGGCAGCGATAATTTGACGGAAACCGGAAGCCTTAGCCTCGAGAGCGGCCTGAATAGCAGCAGCCTGACCACGACCCACAAGCTCAAGGCCTTCACCCTCGGCTTTCTTCTTGAGGAGAAGAGCCTCAGCCTCGCCCTTGGCAAGCTCGAGAGCGGCGTCACCCTCGGCCTTGTTGGCAATCACGAGAGCCTGAGCCTTACCCTCCTGCTCCTTCACGAGCACGGCGGCAACGGCCTCAGCGGCGATTTCCTTCTTACGCTTCTGGATTTCGGCAGCCACGAGTTCGTTGGCAGTCTGGGTAGCGCGCTCAAGTTCGGCGCGCTTCATTTCGGCCTCGCGGTTGGCGATATAGCCGGCTTCTTCGGCCTTAGCGGCCTGCTCCTTCTCGGCGACAACGGCGATACGATGAGCCTCGGCCTGGCGCACTTTGAGGCGGGCGTTGGAATCAGCCACCTTCATCTGGGCTTCGTTGTTACCCTCTACAGCTGCGGCATTGGCCATAGCCACCTGCACGGTCTGGTCGCGGAGTGCCTCAGCCTTACCGATTTCACCACGGCGGGTTTCCTCGGCCACCTTAATCATGGCATCGTTGATAGCGCGAGCAGCGGCTTCCTGGCCAAGTGCGGCGATGTAGCCGGAAGCGTCGCGGATATCGGTGATATTGGCATTGATGAGGTAAAGACCGACCTTGTGCAGCTCGACGTCTACGCCGCCGGTAATACCCTTAATGAGCTTCTCACGGTCAGCGTTGATTTCCTCGATGGTCAGGGAGGCGATGACTACACGCATCTGGCCCATGATGATTTCGGAGGCCAGGTCGCGGATATCTTGGCGAGTACGTCCCAGCAGGCGGCTGGCGGCGTTCTGCATGATTTCCGGCTGAGTGCTGATGCCTACGATGAAGGACGAAGGAACGTCGACACGGATGTTCTGGCTGGAGAGAGCGCCCTTCAGCGGTACATCGATGTTAAGCGGATTAAGATCCATGAACGAGTAACTCTGGATCAGAGGCAGAACGAAGGTGGCACCACCGTGAATACACTTGGCAGAGCGTCCCGCACCTACGTTACCGTATACGATGAGGATTTTGTCTGAAGGGCACTTCTTGTAACGCGTGAGCAACAAGCCCACAACGCCCATGATGAAGACCACGAAGATGACGACAACCAGAATCTGCCCGAAAGATGCAGAATCCGAGCTGGCACGTGCGATGGTATTAGCGATATTGGATATCATAGTTATGTAGTGTTTTTATTTTTGTGTAGAAGGTACGGTACCCACGGGGCGAACGGTAAGCTGGTAGGTAGTGGCGGCTACCACCTCAATGCGGGTTTGGGCAGGAAGAGGGGTATCGCCTTCTTGGATAGCCGCCATAGTGATAAGCTGGCTGGGATGGCTTACCTGAACCTGTCCGCCGGGCTCACCATGCGGAGGAATAGTAACATAAACGGTGCCCGTCATGCCGACGAGGCTTTCATATTTCAGCGAGCCATCGGATTTGAGGCTGTAGATGCCCTTCATGATACCAGCAATGAGGAAGAACATGACGACGCCAACCAAAATACCGACGAAGATGCCAAGGCCGACACCCGCGCCTCCGGCAACCGCTAAATAACCGCCCCAGCCAAAGCCAAGGATGAAGCCCATAACGGCCTGTACAGAGAAAGCTCCCACATCGCCATCAACAGAGCCAGCATCAAAATCGCCTCCGCCGAGGTCTGCAATAAATGCCACGACAAACATGATGGCGGAAATCAGAGTACCAATCCAAGCAATAGCGCAAAATATACCCAGCGGGCTGTCGAAATTGGGCAGAAGGGATGCCGCATTCAAGATGCGGGTAATCCATTCGAAAGCGGTAATGAGGGTTTCCATGTCGTAGTGTTTTATTGGCAGTAATACTATCACCTCGGGGGCGCGGCGTCAAACAGAAAGAGTAAAACGGGCAATATTTTGCCCTATTTTTTCATTCTGAACGAAATTTGGCTTGCAAAGAGACCGAAACATGGTATCATACGGCCACCTCTTAGGTCGATTTGCCGCAGCCACGAAAATCAACCAACAAACAAGAGATAAATACGACAATGAGCGAAATCAACGTCAACGACTTCAAGATCAACGAGAAGGACACCGGTTCCACCGGTTTCCAGGTAGCCGTGCTCACCAAGCGCATCGCCCACCTTACTCAGCACCTGGCCTCCAACAAGCACGACCACGCTTCTCGCCGTGGCCTGCTCATGATGGTTGCCCGCCGCCGTAAGCTCCTGGACTATGCCAAGCGTGTAGACAACGAGCTCTACAAGAGCCTCCTGGCTCGCTTGGGTCTCCGCCACTAAGCCATAGTGGTATAAGAAGAAGTCACCAATTCACAAAAAAAATCCGCAGAGAGGTCGAACTCTGCGGATTTTTTTTGTGGCTAATTCAACTTACGAATGGAGCAGCCGCGCTGCCTTCTGCGTTGCAGCCCCCGCCTCATCGGCTTCGCGATGCATCAACGGCACGTATAGCTTTCGAGCAAACAGCGGCTGAATTAAGCCACGATCTCGTGCTAAGGCGTAGGTGACTTTCATGATGAGGACGTTGATAAATAGTCCAAAAATTCCTTCGAATGAGCCAGCAGATATGCAGAATAAGAAAAAAGATGAGACCACAGGAATGATATAGTAATATACATATTCGCAGCCAATAACTTCTCTCAAAACCGAACAAACACGGAAAGTATATACAAGCGACACCATATACCAGCATATCACAATACTAAGTCCCACATACCCTGTTCTGTGAATCGCTGTTATAGGCCCGCTATGCCATCCACCACTGGCAGCGAAGTCCTTGTTTGTACTAATATCATATCCGCGAAAAAAACGAGACTGTTGATGGCGGATATTATAAGTTCAAGATAGTGTAAACGAAGAAATTAAATCTACAGTAGCCAATATTAATTCGATTGCAGAAAAGATTTCTATTTTAAATAAACAGATTAACGT
>JAFOZZ010000197.1 GCA_017390945.1 Akkermansia sp. | reverse complement strand
TACGGCTTGATGAACCGGCGTGGCACGCCGCCGCCGCAAGTAAAAGAAAGGCGCAACAATTCTGATAACAGGCCGCTGTGGGAGACCGCAGCGGCTTGTTGTATGGGTGGGACGAGCGGTAAATCGGTGTTTGAGGGCAGCGAACGAATCAGCCATGGAGCCACCAGCTGCCATTATTCTTAAGATTAGGAAGTTAGCGCAGCTTACGCTGCGTGGCGATTTTATTTCAGAACTCCTCGCCTTGAGGGCTCGTCGGTGAAACCTACAGGCTGACGCCCTCGGTGAAACCTCGCTTACGCTCGTTGAAATCTCGTACTCTGCGAGCACATCGGTGAAATCTCGCGGCTTTCGCCGCTCGGTGCGCAGCCCGACAAATTGACATTTGCGGGGGAGGGTGGCAGAGATTGAGCTTGAAAACGCAGGGGGCAGGTGATAAGCTGGGTGTAATGAAGAATTTTGCATTAACAGCTATACTAGCAGTGGGGGCATGTGCCGTGGCAGAGGCAGCCGCAGTGAGTGCTGCCGCCAAAGAAGCACAATCTGCCGCCAATGAGTACCGCGCCGCCGTGATGGCCTGTGATATGGGGTGGTGCTGTGACTCGATGTACCCGCCCATCAAGCGTACGCTGGCAGATCGCTTGGCCAGCCGCACCCAGGGCGATAATATAGACTACATTACGGGTAAGAAAAAGATGAGCACTGCTGAGGCCGAGGCCCGCATGAAGAAGAACATGGATGCCCTGCGCGCCCAGTATGTGGAGATGGGCCGCCAGATGAAAGCCGGTGGTTTCAAGGTAGAGCGCTTTGTCATCGGTGCTCCGTATGCCGAGTATGAGCTGGTGAGCTCCGGCAGCGCCTTGCGAGCCATACGAGACGGCTCCCAAAAAGGCAAGTACAAAGAAGCGCAGGATATCAAATTGCAGGGCGACCGCAGCCGTTTGGTGGTATTGCCCACCACGCTGTGGTTCAGCGTGCCCGATACTGCCAGTGGCCGCCGTGTACGCATGGAACGCCGTGATTTTATCTATGCGGTAAGAGATGAGTCCTACCGTGATAATGTCAACACCCGCGGCACGGAGAAGAATAAGTGGTACTTTATTGACAGCAACACGAATGTGAACACCCTGCGCACGTATTTCCCGACGCTTCCGTTGAATATCAAAACGCCTGATACAGGAGATAGACCGCTGCAGTAACACTGAGGGCGATAGCCCGAAATTTCACCGCGCTGCAAGGCAAGGTTTCAACGACGAGCCGAAGGCGAGGAGATTTCACCGAGCTATGCGAGGTTTCACCGGAATGCTCTTCAGGGAGCATTCCGCCTTGTCCGAGAATCAGCTTGCAGCGTAGCTGCCAATATTTCAATACAGACATGGATAATAAAAAAGGTAAACTTAAACATGCTTCCATTGATTTGGCTATACAGATTATCAATCTGTACGACCAAATACAGGGTAAGTCATTCCTGAAAAATCAGATGGCTCGCTCAGCAACAAGTGTAGGAGCCAACATACACGAGGCTGATTATGCTGAAAGCCCGGAAGATTTTGTGCATAAGTTAAAGATAGCCTTAAAAGAGTGCCATGAAACAGAGTATTGGATGCAGGTGCTGTCTGCGGCTTGCCCGGAATTGACGGAGTCTGCCTTGGCACTTAGGAAGGCTGCGGGACATATTCGTTATATGCTTATAGCCAGTATTAATACGGTTCAAAACGGTTCTGAAAAATAGAGCGAGGCTTCGCCTCGGGGTGAAGAGGTGGCTCCTGCCGATTCGGCGTTGAGCCGAATCGGGTGAAACCTCCGGCTGCGCCGTCGGTGAAATCTCGCAAATGCTCGTTGAAACCTTGCCTTGCGGCGCGGTGAAACTTCGGGCTGAAGCCCTCAATTAAAGACGTGCTGATATCACAAACAGAACAAGACTTCTCTCCCTCCGGGTTACTCTCCGGTGGGCGGGGATTTGAATACCGCCCGCAGCAGCAGGAAATGGCCATGGCGGTGGCGGCGGCGTTGCAGAACCGCGGGTCTTTGTTGGTAGAGGCCGGAACAGGGGTGGGTAAATCTCTGGCGTATTTGATACCGGCGGTGCGGTATGCGCTGGAGCATGACCGCAAGGCGATTATCTCTACCCACACCATCAATTTGCAGGAGCAGTTGTTCCATAAAGACATACCCACGGTGCGCAAGGCTTTGCAAAGCGATTTCTCTGCAGCACTGTTGAAGGGGCGTGCCAATTACCTGTGTCGTACCCGCCTGAAACGCGCCCTAGAGCAGGCTACGGACCTGTTTAACCAGGCGGAGACCAAGCAGCTGCATGACCTGCTGGCGTGGTCTCGGGATTGCGGGGAGGGCTCATTAGCCGAGCTGCCGCCGGAGCTGGGCATCACCCGCAAGGTGTGGGCGCAGGTGTGCAGCGAGAACCATGTGTGCACCCCGCGCAACTGCGGCCCGGATTGCCCCTACCAAGCAGCCCGACGCAGGGTGGATGAGGCGCAAGTGGTGGTGCTGAACCATACGCTCTTTTTTGGCCTGTTGTCCATTGCAGAGCTTACCCGCGCAGAGCAAGATCCCTTTGACGAAGCCGCGGAGCAGTTGCCCTCTTTCATCTTCCCCAATGATTTTGTGATTTTGGATGAGGCCCACACCATAGAGACCGTGGCGGCCAACCAGTTCGGCCTGTCACTGGGGGAGGCAGAGCTGCGCTATGACCTGCTGCGCTTGTATAATCCGCACACCCGCAAGGGCAGCTTGCGCCATTTTGCCACGCCTAAGTTGCTGCATTACATAGAAGAGGCGCAAACGGCGGCAGAAGAGTTTTTCCGCTGTGCCAGGCTGGATTGCCGCTTGGATGACCACCACGGCTGTGTGCGCTTGCGCCAACCGGAGTGGACGGAGGATATCCTGTCTCCCGCGCTCAACGCACTGGAGAGCGAGGTGAAGCAAATGGCGCAGGTAGAGGAGAATGAGGTGAGCCGCGCGGAGCTCATGGATATTGTGGCGCGTTTGCTGGCTTACCGCAACACGGTGGCAGAGCTCATACGCCTCAGCGAGGCAGATACCTCTGTGTATTGGGCAGAGACCGAGGGAGCAGAGCAGCAGTACACCACCCTGCGCTCTGCGTTGATTAATGTGTCTGATACGCTGCGCGAGAAATTGTTTGAAACCGGCAACACCTGTATTTGCACCAGTGCAACCTTGTCTACGGGGGACCGCGGTATGGGCTATTTTGCCGGGCGCGTGGGGGCAGAAAGTGCCGAGACGCTGCAAATAGGCAGCCCATTTAACTTTGCAGAGCAAATGCGCATTGTGGTGGCGCGCAGCATGCCGCCGCCCCCGCCTGCGGGGGATGATGATGCCTACCGCCCCGCGCTTTTTGATTGGATTTGCCGCTCTCTGGTGGAGTCCGACGGCCGCGCCTTTGTGCTGTTTACCAGCTATACGCTGATGCGGGATATGGCTGCGCTGTTGCGCCCGTTTTGTGTGGAGCACGGCTGGCCGCTGCTGGTGCAGGGGGATGGCCAAGACCGCACAACCCTGCTGCGCTCCTTTAAAGACAATGTGGGTAGCGTGCTGCTGGGTACGGATAGTTTTTGGACGGGGGTGGATGTGCCGGGCGAGGCGCTTTCTCACGTCATTGTCACCAAAATCCCCTTTGAGTCTCCCTCTAACCCGCTTACCGAGGCTCGCATGGAGGACATCACCGCCCGCGGCGGCAACGCCTTTAAAGACTACTCTCTGCCGGAGGCTCTGCTCAAGTTCCGCCAAGGGGTAGGGCGTCTCATCCGCTCCAAGACAGATACCGGCATCATCACCCTGCTGGACTCCCGCATTACCTCTAAATTCTACGGCTCCCGCTTTATGTATGCCTTGCCCGCTGCCGCCCCCCGGCGGTTTGAGTGATATTCCCATCGTGTGAGCGCAAGCGAACGCTTCATATACACGCGCAACGCGCGTGTTCTTCATTCGAGCGATAGCGAGTCTTCATATACGACTCTTGAGTCGTTCTTCATTACGAGCAACGCGAGTTCTTCATGCTTGCGCAGCAATTTCAGAACCCGTGCTACGGGTGACATACGATAGCGACGTGGTGAAGCGAACCGTAAGGTGAGCGTAACCACTCGTAACGGACAAAAAACAAACAGAACCCGTGGTAACGGGTGACAGAGGCGGGGGCTACAACTTGAAGCGATGCTTTCTGTCACCCGTGCTACGGGTTCTAATTTTATTTTGTACACTGTCGAGGAGTTCCGCCCGCCTGCGCTGACGCTTGTCGGGCTACACTCCGTCGCTATCGTATGTCACCCGTTATCACGGGTTTAGGAATCATGGCGGGCGTTACCGCCCGCGGGGGAGGGATTCAATGCCCATTTGCCTTGGAGGGCAAATGGGGGGGCTACGCGTCAGCCCTGCGGGCTGCTTGCTACGCCCTCCCGGGGTGAAACCTCGCTTACGCTCGGTGAAACTTCAC
>JAFOZZ010000196.1 GCA_017390945.1 Akkermansia sp. | reverse complement strand
TGGCTTGTAACAGGCGGAGCAACATGCTAGTATCACCCGCGTATGAAAAAACTTTTGCAATTTGTGCTGACTGGTCTGCTGGCTCTTTCTCCGGCAGCCTGGGCAGTGCAGCTTAGCGACCTTTCGCCGGATCTCACCCGCACCTCGGCAGACGAAAACCTGTCCAAGGACTACGCCTACCGCGTACTCAGCGACTTGAGCGTGCGCCGTATCTGGAATCTGGACGACAACCGGAAGCTCACCATCGATTTCGATCCCCGCAAGGATGAGCTCATCTGCATCGTGGTGGACTACCGCAAGGCCGTCACGCTCGAAGAAGCCGATAAGGACGCAGCCGACATCGGTAAGTTCGAGGAAGCCGCCTGGCGCAAGTTCGATTCCAACAAAGCCGCCAAGTATTACATGGGCCGCTCCCGCGCCATGAAGTTCAAGCAGGGCTACATGTTCCAGGAGCTCAACGGCGCCAACAAGTGCATGCGCCTCACCTTCTACACCAAGCAGCCCAAGGAAAACCGCCGTCATCTTTCCGAGGGCAGCACATCCACCGCCTCATCCGCCATGGGCAGCAGCGGTGGCGGCTCCGCCGTGAAGACTCTGCTGGCCGAGGAAGAAAAGCGTCTCTTCACCCCCAACAAGACCGATAAGCCCAAGACCACTCCCAAGAAGGCCGATGTCATAGTGGAAGACGAGCCTGAGGAAATCATCGAGGAGACCCCCGAGGAAGAGCCCCAGGAAGTGGTGGAAGTGGAATCCGTGCCTGAAGAAACCGTGGTTGTGAAGGGTCCGGTGGAGGTCAAGCCCGTCAAGACAGTGAAGAAGAAGGGCAACCGCGACAAGGATGTGGACGGCCTCATGGCCAAGCTCGGGCTGGACAAGCTCAAGCCCATCCACTGGATTCTCGGTGGCGTAGGTCTGGTTGTGCTCATCTCCCTCATCGGTGTGGTAGGCCGTGGCAACGAGCGCCGCAAGATTGAGCGCCGCGCCGACCGTCTGCGCAGCAACTCCGCTAATGTGACCGACAGTCTCCGCGCCAGCATGCAGGGCAAGAAGCGCGGCCCGCGCTTGAAGTAAACTTCCCTGTTATACATTTCAGCATCCCCGCAGTCCCACAGATTGCGGGGATGTTTCTTTTTTTGGATGCAAGTCCCCAACAAATGTTATTTTTTGCTTTTCTTTCCTCCACCACGGTAGTAGAATGTGAGATAAGCGTAAAGCTTGCACAACCATGAAATACAAAAGCTACATGTTGACCCCTGCCCTGCTGCTGATGGCAAGCGGGCTTGGTTATGCTGAAACAGAGCTACCGGAACTCGTCTACCGCAGCAACGCCGTCTATTCCGTACTGGAAGCCGCTGAAACAGGCAACGACGAAGTACTTGCCGCCAGAATCAATGAGGGAAGGGATGTTAACCAGAAAGATGAAAATGGCAACACCGCCTTGCACCAGGCTGCCAGACGAGGCTCTGCCAAATGCGTGAAACTTCTGCTGAAAGCCGGGGCAGACGCCACTGTTACCGATGCGGAGGGCAAAACAGCCGACCAGCTGACCAAATCCGAAAAAGCACGCAAGCTCATTACAAAAGCCATCAGTGCCCGCCAGGCCGAACTGAAAATATGTGAGCAGATTATTGCCGGGAACCTCGACCCTCTTCACAAGAAGATGAAGTCAAAAGACTTCAACCCCAACATGCTGGATGGAGAGAACAAGCTCTCTGTGCTCATGCTGGTATGCGCCCATGGAGATGCCGACACCGTGACCAGACTCATCAAAGCCGGGGCAAACCCCAACTTCGTATCAACGGATTCCCGTTCCGTGCTGCACAAGGCCATTCTCCGGAATGACGCGGGCATCATCAAAGCCCTGCTGGACGGCGGAGCCGACCCGATGCTCCGGGCTGGCAACCAGGCCGTGGCCCTGCATGATGCCGTGTGGGAACGGAAGCACGAAAGCATCAAAGCCCTGCTCCCGGCGTACAAGAACATCAATTACAGCCCGGACGGCGGCTTCAACGGCACCCCCATCAACCTGGCTATCGACCGCAACTTTGCCGATGTAGTCCGGCTTTTCATCGATGCAGGCATTAACCTGAACGACAATAAGAACGGCGACCTGCCGCTGGTTCATGCAGCCATCGCAGGCAAGGCAGAATGCATTGAAGTGCTGCTCAAAGCCGGAGCAGATAAGAACGCCAGAGACAAGAATGGCAAAACCGCTAAAGAGGCCGCAGCAGAATCCGTGCGCCACCTCCTGTAACCCCTGACTCCTACTTCGTTATGAAAATACGAACAGCACTTTCCTTCCTTACCATCGCGCTTGGTCTTCTGCCTCTCTGCCAGGCAAAATCGCAGGAAGCCGACACACCGGCAAGCGGCTCCGAACTGGCCAAGCATCCCTTCCCCAAGTATACCGATTTCTCGAAGCTGAACAGCAATCCCCGCAAACAGGAAACAAATTACCGCGTGCGCGAGTTCAGGGCTTACCTCCCCGTGGGTGAAATGTCAAAGCGACTCAAGATTGCCAGTTACTCCACCTTCGAGAACCCAACCGGCATCGCCTACGAAAAGGGTGATAGTATCGGCATCCGCCTCGCGGGTACTCCCCGCAGCAAGGTAGAGCTCATTCTGCGCGATTTCCGACACCCCGGCGCCGAGACCCGATTCGAGCTCCACGAGGGAGAAAACACGTTCACCGCTGGACATTTCGGCCACGCCTATATCAATTATCGCGATAACGACCCCGCCACAGCGCCTGCTATCAAGGTACAGATTAAGGGCGGCCGCATCAACGGCGTATTCACCAACCATGACAACGCCAAGGTATGGAAAGATATGCTGGCGAACGCCAAGAGCGAATTTCTGGATATCATGGGCGAGCGCTGTCAATGGGTGCTCGACCTGAAGGCCTTGCGCGAACGCTGTCCGGAGAAAGGCCCGGAACTCGTGGCGCTGTATGACCGCGAAATCATGATTGAACAACAGCTGCTCGGCTGGGAATGGGAGGGGATTCACCCCGGCAACCATATCATGGGCCGCTCCATGTGGGACACCAACCGCTACATGCACGCCGACGGCCTGGGTGGTGCCTATGTCATCACCGCCACCCCCGGCCTTGTGGATGTGGATGAAGTGCGCCGCAGCGGAGCCTGGGGCACCGCGCATGAGTTCGGCCATGTGAACCAGACACGCCCGGGTATGATGTGGGCTGGCACTCAGGAAACCACGGTAAACCTGTTCTCCATGTGCGTGAACTACGACTTCAACCCTGACGAGGTACGTCTGGAGCACGAAGGAGGCCGCACCATGGAAGGCATGCAGGTGCGCGGCGCCCGCTTCGACTGGTATGTGAACAGCGCCCTGGTAAATAAGCAGCTGTGGCAATTCCAGAAAGGACCGGACGACGGCAACCGAGAACCCGGCGAGCGCTGCGGCGACTGCTTCGTCATCCTCTGCCC
>JAFOZZ010000195.1 GCA_017390945.1 Akkermansia sp. | reverse complement strand
GTGGATGCCATGCAGCCGGATTTCTTGGACATCAACGCAGGCTGCCCGGTCCCCAAAGTCGTGGGTAAAAATGGCGGCTCCTCCCTGCTGCGCGACCTGCCGCTGTTGCAGCGCATCGCGGAGGCGGTAGTAAAAGAGCTTGGGGATGACTGCCCTGTCACTACGAAAATCCGCCTTGGCTGGGACGCCCAGAGCATTTGCGCCCCGGAGGCCGTCCTGCGCTTACAGGATGCCGGCGTGCAGGCCATCGCCATCCATGGTCGCACACGCGCCCAGCAATATGGCGGCCAGGCCGATTGGGACATGATTGACACCTGCGCCCGCTCCGTACAGATTCCGGTCATTGGCAATGGCGACATCTGCACCCCGCAGGATGTCCAGCGAGCCCGCGAGAAAACTGCGGTAGCCGGCGTCATGATTGGCCGCGCGGCAATGAATGCGCCCTGGCTCTTTGCCCGCGCCAAGGCTTACCTGCAAACCGGCTGCATTCCACCGGAGCCCACGGCCACCGATAAACTGAACTTCATGCTGCGCCACACGCGCATGGCGGTCGAGAGCGGGCACTATGGCGATGAACTCATCACCATGCGCGCCATGCGTGCACGCCTGCTGGCATATGCCAAGGGGATTCCCGGCACCAAGCCGCTGCGCCCCACACTGGCACGCGTAGCGTCCTACCAGGAGCTGGTGGACATTCTCAGCCCGCTGATGCAGGCTTAACCCAGCTGCAAATCTGCTTTACGCGCGAGAGTTGCCGTGTCGTGCAATTCAACAATGGCGTCATTCAGCGCAGGGCCAAAGCAATCCACCAGGCGACAAACGGCGAGTCCGGCAGTTGCTTTCTCATATGCCTCAATCCAATCATCGGCACGCTGCTGAGCACACTGCGGTACTGGGTAGCGCTTCAACCCGCGACGGAAGGGCTTGGGCGACAAGCGAGCACGCCAGCACAACTGGCTCCGACACAGCTTCGCATACAGCGGGTCTGCCTGCAATGCGGCGAACAACTCGGCCTCGCGCTCAGAGCCTACGCTCAGCCCCTGCCCCCGCAGCATCACACGCCAGCCATGTGCGGTACGATACAGGCATGCAGACAGCGTTGCATCCGACTCGCATTCTTTCTTAATAGCGGCGATAAGAGCCTGCTCCTCTTTCGCACGCCCACCAAAAAGAGATGCCCAGAACCCGCGGCGAAAGCGGTCGACATCCACAAAGCAGAGGCTGACGGAATTGAGCACCAGGCAGCCATAGCGATTGCGGGTGACGATATTGAATTCATCCGCCTGCTGTTCAATACGCTCCAGAATAGCGGCACTGTAAGGAGAGTCATCGCCATCCAGGCGGCGAAGTTCCGCACGGAAAGCCTCCACATCAACCGAAGCAGCGGGCGAAGAAAGAAACAGCTCCCACAAGCGTGCACGCTCAGCCAGCAAGGCCTCAGCCTCCTGCTGAGAATGCCCGGAAATACCGCGCAGACGCACACGGAGCCCGGCAATCATACGGCGCTCACGCACCCAGAAGGATGGAATATTCATGACAGCTGGTCGTTTTCAGGCGGTCGCAGAGTATCCAGCACGCCACCGGACAGCGAGTGCATGGCCACGATACGCCCGGCTTTCACATCGCATACGGTCGCAGAGATAACCTCCCCATTCTGGCATGCCACAATGCAGGGACGCAGACGCCCCTCCCACTCCAGATTGGACAGCAGGAAACTCAGATTCGGCAGCTCACCACGCTTGCGCCAGTTGTCGAAACAGGCACGCATGTGACGCAGGAAATCCCAGCGGCTGTAGAAACGCAGCCCCGCCGTATCGCTCTCGTAGAACATATCTTCGCGCATCAACGGCAGCATTGGCGCGAATTCATGCGTCACCATCATTTTACCGAATGCCAGAGCGGCCTCAGCCTCCGGCAATTCCTTTGCTGGGGCAGGCATCACACTGCTACAGAAGCTCACGCCCTCCGGCACAGCACCATGCAGTTTAACAGCTGTGCTGTAGCTTCCATCCACCTGCACGGCAAGCTCCACCGTAGCAAAGAGCACATCCGCAGGCTGATTATCCGGCGGCACAGCCCCCAGACGAGACGGATATGACGAGGGCTCAAAGCGTGCATAGCCATTGCGGTCGCGCACGCCATTCACTGCCGTATCCACCAGTACCAGCAGCGGCTCCCCTCCGGGGGCACGCAGGCGCAGTTCCGGCAGGCCGTTGCGGAAAATCGGCTTAAAGGGGGCATCCCAGGTATAGCCCGCCTGCTGCAAACCACCAGCCACCACTGCCAGCACAGGGCTGAGAGGCAGCAAGCCCTTGTCCACCACAGGCGCGGGCCTGGCAGGAGCGATGGGCTGAGGCGCCGGTATCGACACCTCTACGACGCGCTCATCGGGCACGGCATACAGCACACCCTCCGCGCTCACCCAATCACCGGCTTGTGGCAGAATGGCGTCCTCATCATACACCACGGCGTAGATGTTGACCACCTGATTGCCATTCTTACCCACCAGGTGACAGAGCGGCAAACCGCACAACTCGCTGCGGCGCGAGCTCGATACCTCCACGCACATGCGCGAACCATCGAAACCGGTCACAGCATCGGCAGCCGTTATCCGGCTCATGTGGTGGCACAGCAAGCTGAGCGACCAGACAAATCGCAGCCCCAGCCAATCATGCTCGGGGAACATCTGCATCTCGGCGCACAGTGCATGGTACACACTGCCGTCATCAGACTTCAGGCTGGCAAGCGGCGGCTCGTCCTCCTCCGGCTGAGCAACCACCACCAGCTCATTCACGGCGTTGTCCGCAGAATAGAAATCACCATAGTGCAGCTGCAAGCGCCCATCCTTACGCCCGGCGGTAATAGTGAGTACCAGCGGACTTTCGGTGCCGGAGCCACGTATCTCCATACCCTCCGGCATGTGGCCGGCATGGGCAAAGCGCCGCACCATCGGGTAGAGCTGCGTACCATGATTAGCGACCTCGCGCAGCAAGGTTCGCTTCTTCAAAAGCCATGCACTGCAAGGCATTGGCACCCCGGCCGCACGAGAATAGGAAAGCGGTATATATTGCAGAGTCTCTGGCTCCTGGTGCCAGGCATCCGCACGGCGCAACTCAACCGGTGGCAACGCCACGCAGCGAGCGACATCCTCCTTGAGATGCTGTACCACGCAGGGCAGCACATACGTAGCACGTCCCTTACGCTGCTCGCAGTAGCGGCACTGCTCCGCCGTCAGGGCAGCCGCCGATGCCGGTCCGGCCACGCTCAGCACGTACACATCCGCCGGCACATCGCCCACAGCAACCGTGAAATGCGGCAGCAGGAGGCTCTCTTCGTGCGATACATCGACCACGCGGCGCACATGGCGCAAGCGGCTGTCGCGCAAATGCTGGCACAGCTCGGCCTCGCACTCAGCCAGCAGAGCGGCGGTGCCGCGACGGCTCAGCCGCCGCACGGTATCAGCCCCCTCAGCACGCGAGATGACTGTCTGAATCTCTTTCATTACGCAGTAGCTTCTACCGCACCCTGGCGGTCATAGAGTTCGCGATACAGCGGGCAGGTTTCGTACAGCTCAGCATGAGCGCCATCGCCGACAATGCGGCCATGGTCGAACACCAGAATACGATTGGCATTGCGAATCGTGCTGAAACGGTGCGCCACAATCAAGGTGGTGCGACCCTGTGCCAGCGAATCCAGCTCCTGCTGAATCTCCTTCTCACTCTCCGCATCCAACGAGGCCGTGGCTTCGTCCAGAATCAGAATGGGAGCATCCTTCACAAAGGCGCGGGCAATCGCCACACGCTGACGCTGACCGCCGGAAAGCCCGGCGCCCCCCTGCCCCAGTTTGGTCTCCATCTTCTTAGGCTGAGAGGCCAGGAAGTTTGTGACGCGAGCCGCATTGGCCGCAGCCTCGATTTCCTCATTGGTAGCAGATTGGCGTCCCAGAGCAATATTCTCGCGAATGGTACCGGAGAAAAGCAAGGCCTGCTGTCCCACAATGGCCATCTGCTCGCGCAGGTCATGGCGAGTCACATCGCGCACGTCAATTCCATCCACCTGCACCGCCCCCTGCGTGGCTTCGTAAAAACGCGGAATCAGGCAGGCGAAGGTCGTCTTACCAGCACCACTGGGGCCGACCAGCCCCACAATCTGCCCCGCCGGGATGTGCACGTTGATATCCTTGAGCACGGGTTTACCCTCTACATAGGAGAAGGTTACATTATTGAAGGTTATATCACCCTTCACGCGCTCGGGCATCGTCAGCGGGTTCACCGGGTCATCAATCGTGTTGGGTTCATCCAGCACTTCGGCCAAGCGCGTCATGGCACCCTGAGCTTCGTTGAGGCGGTTGAAAGCCTGACCGGCACGCTTCATGGAATCGAAGGTAAAGAACAGAGCTGCAGCCAGTGCCATGAAGTCCTCCAGCCCCATGCCGAATACGCTACCGCACACCAGCAGGAAGGAGAGAGCAAGTGCCGTCACCGTCTCCATGACAGGGATAATGGCGCGCTGATACTTCACAAGCTTTACCATATTGAGGCGGTAGCCCTGAGAGGCTTGGGAGAAGTCCTCAATCTGGCGCTCTTCGAGGGCATAAGCACGCACTTCGCGCTGGGTTTCCAGGTTCTGCTGCACCACAGTGTTCAGCTCGCCAAGCCCTTCCTGAGCCTTCAGTGACTTGTCAGAAATACGCTTACCGAATACGATTACAGGCCATGCAGCCACACCAATGAATAGAATCACCAGGAAAATCTGCCAGCTGCCAGCACTAATCAACAGCCAGATAAAGGCGAAAAGTGCACACAGGCAGGTAATGGGCTGCTTTACAAGGTCGTTGGATATATGCGAGAGCACGTCCTGCACATTCTGCGTATCCGCCACAATACGGCTGATGATATCCCCCTTGCGCTGCCCCTCCAGGTAAGAGAGCGGCAGCTCCTGCACATGGTGGAACACAGCTGTACGCAGGCTTTCCAGAATACGCAGCCCCAGCACGTTCACCACCACCGTATTGAGCCACTGTGCAACACCGCGAATCAGGAAAATAAGCGGCATGGAAAAACAGGCCAACAGTAGCAGCGTCTGCTCGGACAAGGTCTTGAGCTGCGGCACATATTGCAGCAGCAGCGGCTCAGTGGTACCCTCCTGGTGGAATACCACCGGGAAAACAAACTTCAGCATGAACGGCACGCCCATACCACTGGCTGCGGCTGCCACAATACCGGTTACAATCGATACCAGCAACCACGACAGGTGGGGAGCCAGAAAGCGCTTTACAAACTTGCTAATTCTTTCAATCATACCTGAGTCTCCTTTCGTTCGCGGGCATCGCTGCTTACCTGTTCATCATAGAGGGAGCGATAGAGAGCACAGTTCTCATACAGCTCATCATGCGAGCCATCCGCAATGATACGTCCTTCATTGAACACCAGAATACGGCGAGCCATACGGATGGTGCTGAAACGATGCGCAATAATGAAAGTGGTGCGCTCCTGTGCCATGTCATCCAAGGCCTTCTGAATCACCGCTTCACTCTTCATATCAAGAGCCGAGGTGGCTTCATCCAGTATCAGAATCGGCGCATTCTTCAGAATGGCACGGGCTATGGACACGCGCTGGCGCTGCCCGCCGGACAAACCGCCGCCGCCCTCAGCCAGCATGAGCTTGTACCCCTCGGGCTTCATATCCGCAAACTCGCTTACACAGGCCATATCGCCCGCACGACGCACCTCGGCATCGCTCGCACTGGGCTTACCCACGCGAATATTCTCCTCAATCGTATCGCGGAACAATGCAGCGAACTGGGAGACGAGGCCGATATTTTCCGTACGCTCGCGGCGGGAAATCTGGCGCACATCCACGCCGTCAATCTTCACGCTACCCTTCTGCGGGTCATAGAAGCGGCAGATAAGGTTAATGAAGGTAGTCTTGCCCGAGCCACTGGGCCCCACCAGTGCCACGATGTCACCAGCAGGCACATGCACCGTAATGTCATGCAGCACAGTCTTCGCCTTGTTGTAGGCAAAGGTCACGTGCTCGAAGTCCACAGCACCGCGCACCGGCACAGGCAGCGACTGCGGGTTGGCGGGTTCCGGCGTTTCATCCTTCGCAAAGAGAATATTGTTGATACCGCCGAGCATCACAGCCATCTGGCGGCACTGGGTGGATACGGTACCCAGTCGCTTAATGGGGTCGTAACAGAAGTAGAATGCCGTGGCGATGGCGGTGAATGCCTCCAGCGTCAGGCCATCACTGCTGCCGCGGTAGAGAGAATAAGCCAACGCAAGCGCACTCACTACCTCAATGGCCGGGGAAAGAGCGCCGCGCCAGGAGGCCATCTTCACAAGTATCTTGTTGAAGTTGCGAATGTACTCACCCAGAATCTTCTCCATGTGGCTTTCCAGATTGAACGAACGCACCTCGCGCTGAGCGCCAAGTGCTTCCTCGACCTGAGCGGTAATGACATTCATGCCTGTCAGCGCCTCTCGCATCTTCTTCAACACGGTCTTACCCACATAGCGAACCAGCGGGATGCACAGACAGGAAATCAGCAAATTCCCCAGCAGCACAGCACTCTCATGATTCGTCACTGCGGCATACACCAGGTACGCCACAGCGGCCACCAGTGTGAACGGCTGCACCACAATATCATTGAGCACCTGCAACAACTGCTGCTGAAGTCCCTGCGTGTACTGAATAATAGAGGTCATGAGCCCGCCGCGGGTGTTGCGGTCATGGAATGAGAACGACAGCCACTGCAAGCGAGCAAAGATTTCCGTACGCAGGTCGGACACAAAGCCCACACCGGCACGAGTCAGCAGATAGGCATTGAAATAGGTAGCCAGACCACGCACACACATCACCACCGGGATAATGCAGGCAGCACCCACCAGAGTAGCAAGTGCCATATCCTCCGGTGCAACAAATCGCCCCAACAGCCCCGTCAGCCACTCGGGCGGCGGCACCTCACCAAACACGACCGGACACACCTTCTGTACAATAACAGGTAAACCAAAGCCCGATGCAGCAGCAGCCAGCACGCCTGCGATAATCCCCCACACCACCAGCCATTTGTAGGGAGGCAGATAGCGCTTCAGAAACGGCCGCACCATCTCATAGAATTGAGGCTCTTTCTTTGTACTCATATATAACGCTGCCATTCTAGCAGATTTTGCCTGCTCTATCAATCAAAAAAAGCACGCACGCATTCTTTCCGCTTGCGATATACAGCCTATATGGTAAACTCTCAGAAAATCCACCCACTGATGATACGCGTCATTACCTGCACCTTGTGCCTGACCCACGACTGCACGCTGCGTTGCCGCTATTGCTATGCCGGCCGCAAATATTCCCACGCCATGACTCGCGAGACCGCCCAGCGAGCCATCGACATCGTGTTCGACGAGGCACGCGCCACAGGCAGCTCGGCAGATATTTCCTTCTTCGGTGGTGAGCCGCTCATGGAGTGGGAGCTGCTGCAATGGTGCTATGATTACGCACAATCCCGTGCGGGTGAGCTTATCGCACCGCCGCGTTTCGGCCTGACCACCAACGGCACACTGCTGACCGCCGAAAAACTGAACTGGCTGGCAGAGCGCGATTTCCTGATAGGTATTTCCATAGATGGCTCGCCCGCCATGCACAACACCAACCGCCGCCGCCCCGATGGCACCGGCAGCCACGCAGACGTAGCGCAAGCGCTCCAGCTTATCGAACAACACCCCCGCGTCCGCTCACAGGCCATCTGCGTTGTTACCCCCAACAACGTACAACACCTGAGCGAAGGCCTCGAGTGGCTCAGCAGCCATTATAGCGGCACTATTGGCCTCAATATCGATTACTGGAGCGAATGGAGCGACGAAGACTTCGACACATTGACCTCCCAATATGCACTCGTAACCGAGCAGGTAGCCAGGTCTTATCGCACCGGGCAGCCCATCCTGCTCCGCAACATCGATGACAAGATTGCCACCCACTTGCACGAAAGTGATGACGACTGCGTTCATTGCCGCATCGGCGAGCGAGAAATCGCCGTAAGCGTGGATGGCAATTTCTTCCCCTGCTCTCGCCTGGTGGGCGATGGCGATAAAGAGGAGCTCAACTTCGGCAATGTGACAGATGGCATCAACCGCGCCCGCCAGCAATACATCATTGCCACCCGCGGCTGCTCCACCCCGGCCTGCAAGTTGTGTAGCCTGCGCAACCGCTGCACCAACTCCTGCGGCTGCACGAACTACGCCAGCTCCGGCAAACTCAACGAGGTGTCCGCCTTCCTCTGCTGCTCCGAAAAACTCTTCATCAACACTGCCGACCAACTCGCCGAGCAACTCTACGAGGAGAAAAACCCCGCATTCATGAAGCGTTTTTACGATTTTTCATAACAAACGCCTGCGTCAGCAACGCTTTACACTTGCATTCAAGCAATTTTTCGCTATCATTTCCCCATGAGCCGCCTCCCCATTCCGCAGTACGTCATGGCACTGGCACACGTTGCCGCCCTCCGCTCCGAAGACCCCTATCGCAAGGTCGGCGCCGCGGCACTCGACAAAGACAACCGCGTCATTGGCACGGCTTACAATGGATTGTTCCCCGGGTTCACTGCCCCCGAGGGGTTCTGGAGTTCCCGCCAGGAGCGACAGAAGTTCATGCTGCATGCAGAGATTAACCTTTGCAGCCTCTTCAAGCGCGGCGAGGCTCGCATCGTTGCCTGCACTACCATGCCCTGCACCTCCTGCATGCAGGCGCTCTGCGCCCACGGCGTCAAGACGATTTACTATGGGGAGGATTACCCGGCCTCCCAGGCACCGGAGATTGCCGCCCTCTACGGCGTGGAGCTCATCCATGTGCCGGATTACCCGCTCTCGGCCAATGTGCCGCTCGTGCGAGAGTAATAACTCCGCGAATTATATACAATTTCCGCAGGCATCCATCTCCCCCCCCATAACTGCCCGCGCACGCGGGCAATATAACTGTGCCGCCAGGCACAATATCACTGCACCGCAGGTGCAATATATCTGCGCCCTTGGGCGCAATATAACCGACTGCGCCAGCAGGCGCCAATGTGCATATAACGAGATTCACGCCTTAGCCCCCCCTCACCCCATGCGCACGCAGTGCGCGGAAATCATGAGTCCCGTAGGGACGACAGCAAGTAGCGCGGGGTGGAGCGGCGGAGCCGCGGAACCCCGGGTAGAGGGTATAAATAAAATTAGAACCCCGGAGGGGTGGCAGCCGACAGAAATAGCGATTTCTTTCAACTTGTCTCCGAGCAAGAAAACCACCATTGGCGACAAACCACACAGGAAGAGTTTCAACAGCTTCTGAAGAAAAACGGCTTCCGGCGGATGAGCAAATTTCATAGCCAACTGCTATCTCGATAAGGCTGCCACCCCTCCGGGGTTCTATTTATATATCCCCCCTCTACCCGGGGTTCTGCCGCTGACGCGGCGTCACCCCGCGCTACTTGCTGTCGTCCCTCCGGGACTCTTATATTCCGCGGGCGTTCGCCCGCCGAACTCCCCATAACTGCCCGCGCACGAGGGCAATATAACTGTGCCGCCAGGCACAATATCACTACACCGCAGGTGCAATATATCTGCGCCCTAGGGCGGAATATAACCGACTGTGCCAGAAGGCGCCAATGTGCATATAACGAGATTCACGCTTACGCGTGAACGAGATTGTGGCATGCCCGCAACGAGATTCGTGCTCCCGCACGAACGAGATTGCTCTGCCGTGCAGCGCAATACTACAAATTCCGCGGGCAGCCGCCGAACTTGTAAAATCAAAAATCCAACATCAAAAATCAAAAATTATCAGTTCGGCTATCGCCTCACGGTGAAAAACGGCATTGCCGTGGTGAAAAACACGCTACGCGTGTGGTGAAAAATTCCCCTGATGGGGAATGGTGAAAAACGGCTTTGCAAGACGTGGATGAGCCGCGCATGCGCGGCTCAACGAAAAAGGAACAGCCGAATCTCCCGTGAGGAAGAATCGGCTGTCCGTAAAAAAGTATCAGCTTTATGCGTGCAGCAAGTGAGCAGGACTGCTTACTTGGCGCGGTAGTACTGGTAGTGTACACGCTCGTCGATGGCAAGAGCCTCACGAACCGTGCGGATTACGGAGGGCTCAGCCTCGAAGGCAAAGAGCATGTACTGACCATGGCTCAGGTGCTGAGACTCGTAGGCAAACTCGCGGCGGCCCACGTTGGTAACCTCAGAAACCTTGGCGCCGGCGGCCTCAAGCTGAGCCTTGATGTCTGCGGTCAGCTCGTCGAGGGTGGCGGAACCCTTCATGTTAAAAACGATCAGTGCGTCGTACTTTCTCATAACTCGTATTTTAGTAAGATATCTTGCTTTCGCAAAAAGCGTCGGCAAAGAATGCACCTTTTTTGAACAAAATGCAAGCCTAAAGTGCGTTTTACCTCATTTTTTTTGCGTTTGAGCACTTAAATGAGCTTCAGACGCACCAAATCCTGCGTATCAATCAGGCCAACGGGCTTGTGATCGGCATCCAGCACCACGAGGTCGTCGATACGACGGTCGCGCAGCGTCTTCACAGCCGTAATAGCCAGCTTATCAGCCTCCACGAACACAGGGTTCTTGGTCATAAGCGCAGCAACAGGCTGGGTACCGCAGGCAGGATCTGCCTGGTAAGCACGAGCAAAGTCGCCATGGGTGAACACACCCGCCAGCGTGCCATCAGCATGCGTCAGCACGCAAGCGCCGGCGCGGGCGGAAGTCATGGCAATAATGCAGTCGGCCACCGTAGCGGTCTCGGGCTGCGTGGCAAACTCCTTACGCATGATGTCGGCAATACGCATCAGCAGAGCGCGACCCAGGGAACCACCGGGGTGGCTGCGAGCAAAGTCTTCCTTCGTGAAATTGCGAGCCTCCAGCAGAGCCATGGCCAGAGCATCACCCATCACCAGCATTGCCGTGGAGGATGAGGTGGGAGCCAGGTTCAGCGGGTCGGCCTCGCGCTCCACGCCGGTATCGAGCACAACATCGGACAGCTCAGCAAGCGTGGAGCTGCACTTACCCGTCATGCTGATGATGGTCATGTCGAAACGCTTCAGGAAAGGCATCAGCGTCAGCAGCTCAGAGGTCTCACCGGAGAAAGACATGGCGATGCAGGCGTCACCGTCCTGCACAATACCCAGGTCGCCGTGCATGGCATTCATGGAGTCCAGTACGACAGAGGGAGCACCTGTAGAGGTAAGCGTAGCAGCAATCTTGTTACCGATAAGGCCGCTCTTGCCCACGCCCACCACAATAATCTTGTGGCCGGTTTCAATAGCCTGGCGCATGGCGTTTACAGCCTGCACGAAGGAGCAGACGGGCGGAGATAGCCTGCAGAGCAGCAATCTCATCCTCGAATACCTTTTTACCGCGAATGGTGTGATCAGTTGTCATGGTTGTAAGTAAAAAATTATCCTGTGAGCACTATTCTAGCAAATCCCCCCCGACCCTGCAACAAAAAAAGCCCCCTTGCACCGCATAAAAACAGGAAAAACACACCCAAACAGGCAATAAATCTACCGTTCCAAACAGTTTTATCTTGAAACGCGCCCAAAAAAAGGGTAAAACAATGGCAGGGAATAATTCTTACACCCGACATCTGATACTTATGAACACCACATTCAAAATCCACGGTCTCTGT
>JAFOZZ010000194.1 GCA_017390945.1 Akkermansia sp. | reverse complement strand
GCGTTGAATTCTCCGGCAATACGTCAGAAAGCCTCGGTGGTGCCATAAACGCACATGAACTACTGACCATCACCCGGAACGAAAGTGTCGTCTTTGATGGCAACATAGCAGAATCCACGAGAGGCCACGACACCTTCGGCGGCGCCATTTATACCTTCAGCTCCTACGCAGATGAATCCTTGAGTATAAGCGAAAACGAGTCCATCGTCTTCAGCAACAATAAAGCAGGCACCAAAGGCGGCGCCATTTACTCAAATGATTTTTCGACAATAAGTAACAATAAACTGGTGGAGTTCAGCTCCAATACCGCAGGGGAACGAGGCGGTGCATTCCACGCATATGACAAGACATATATAAGAGAAAACGCAGAAGTCAACTTCAGTTCCAACAGCGCTGGCGCCAATGGTGGTGCAATTTACAACGTTATAGAGTTGAATCTTACCGGAAACGATCAGATTAACTTCATCGATAACAGCGCCAAGGAGTCAGGTGGTGCCATTCTGGCAAACGATGTATTGAACATCAGCGGAAACAAGCTGGTTAATTTCAGCGGCAACTCCGCTACAACGGAAGGTGGCGGCGCTATATGCGGCTACTACGATCATTTTATAGATCGTCTCACCGATGCACATGCTATCAACATCAGCGGCAACGAGGAAGTCATCTTCAAAGAAAACAAGGCCATTAATCCCGGTGCCTATGGCGGTGCCATTGCCACATGGGTGGGTATTGTTACCCTCGCAGACAATAAATCCCTCACCTTCAGCGGCAATTCAGCAAAAGCATACGCCGGCGCTATCTTTGCAGAAGACGGCATCGTGATAGCCAATAATGAGTACGTGCTTTTTGAAAAGAATGTACTGAATGGCTCAAACGGCCTGATGCTGAAAGGTCTTTATCTTGATCCCCAGTCAAACAACAAGGCAATCATATCCGCTCCTGAAGACGGTCTCGTGGAGTTCCGCGACAGCATGGAAATAAACGCAGGCGGAGCCCTGGATCTGAACATGGATTACCAGACGGAGAGTGGCTCTATTCTGAAGCAGACCGGCGATATTCTGCTCAACGGTCTGTATGCAGAGAAACACCTGCAGGAAATCAAGGGGGCCAAACAGGTGACACGCAAGGAAGTGGTGAACTCCCGCACATCCATTGTACACGGGACGACCAAGCTGCACGGTGGCCGTCTGCGCGTGGAAAATGCCGCCGTACTCCAGGGCGAGGGGCTGACCGCCATGGCTAATTCCGGCGCCACGGTACGCCTGAAATACGGTGCACTGGACCACAAGGAGCACGACATCACCTTCCAGAGAGGCACCACACTGGAACTCGCCGGAAACAACCAGGTATTTTCGAAGACCCTGGTCATGGAAAGCAACAGTGCCTTGACTTTCTACGTAGGCAACGACCATACAGAGACCCCGGTACTGACCTACACAGGTTCATTCCAGGTAGGCGGAGCTCTGACCCTGAATGTGAAGCTGCAGGATTCCGTACTCAATGTAGGCAATTATAAACTGATAACCCTGATTGATTCAGGAATACCGACCAACTGGACTGCGCAGGTTGTCACCGTAGACAGCGAGTTCTGCCGCTACGCCGACCTGGTATGGAAGGGCAAGACCCTGTATCTGGTTAACAATTCCCGTGTGACCGATGGCAACGAGGATTTCCCCGGAGGCGACATTCAGCCGGATGGGCCGGGAGCTCCCGAAATCCCGGATGAAGAAGAGAAGCCCGTTGTACCCGATGAACCGGAAGGGCTGACAGACTACACCCCGCAGGGCACCACACTGGCCGAAGGCACTGTGAACAAGAACCAGAACGTGATACTGAACGGCAAAGGCAGCATCACGCTCGAAGGAGAGGTGGAACCGGGTGCCCTGACGGTTGATATTGTAAAGAATCTCACCCTGAAGAGCAACAGGAAGAACCCCGGCACCATCATCGGTCTCGGCAACCTGACCAAGACCGGCAAAGGCACGCTGACGATGAACGATAACAACCGTGACTGGAGAGGTGACACCATTCTCAAGGAAGGCACCATCAAGCTCAAGGGCGCTGCTTCACTCGGCCAGGGCAATGTTTTCGTGCAGGGCGGCACGCTCAACCTGAGTTCCAAGGCCATCGAAAACGACATCTTCCAGGCTGCAGATGCCGTCATCAAGGGCGGTAAGAAATTCGTCGGCACCTACACCCTGGAAAGCGGTTCCCTGCTGAAGGGTTCCCACCTCAATATCAATGAGACCGCCACGCTTGAAAGCGGCACCATAAACGGCAAGCTTTCCGGCACAGGTGAAGTGCAGGTACTTGGCGATGTCTACGCAGACACGAAGGCCAGCATCGTCACGAAGCGACTTCTGCTGACAGACGATGCCGTGCTGAGCACCAGCACCAAGGGGCTGAAAACAGACAGCAAAGCCACCAGACTCATCGTGGAAGATGGTTCAAAACTGGTGCTTGGCGGTAAGCTGACCACCAGGTCCATGGTGATTAACAATGGTACGCTTGTGAGCGACTCCATCAAGCCGGTTTCCATTTCCATGAAGAGCTCGATGGCACTGAAAGATTCCACAGCCAGCATCTACGGCAAGACGAGCGTCGGCAGTCTGTACCTTGAGAATTCCAACATGACGATGAGCGGGGAGAAAGCCCAGAATCTGACCGTGAAGGAGGCATTGTCCATCGGCAGCGGCTCATCCCTTACACTGAAGGGCAAGCTGAGCACAGGCAACCTGGAAATCGGCAACGTGGGTCGCCTCTCCATCAGCGGAACGAAGCCTGCCACCATCAAGGTGAAGGATACGCTCACCCTCAATGTAGGCAGCAGCATTATCCTGCAGGACTTCAACTTCAAAGCGAACAAGACATACAAGATTCTCACCTTCAAGCGCGCCAACCTCAAGAATGTAGACTTGTATAACGTATTCGGTGTATCCCAGGATGACTGCGTAATCACCAATACAGGCAAAGCCATCACACTGACGGTGACCGGCAACTGGAATCCGGTGGGCAGCAAGGCCGTGGCAACGGCAGCAGCCGAGCCCATGGCAATCGCCACAGAAGACAAGCAGGCTGATGAACCCGTAATCAAGCTCACCGCTCCTGTAGCAAGCGCAGCGGCTGCGGCTGAAACACCCGCCACCGATGCTCTGGTGCAGGCAAACTGGGGCCAGCTGGAAGCCAGCCGCGCCTTTGTGGGTGCCATTACCGGCCGCAGCATGGCGGTGCAGCTGGAAGACGGCGAGCGCGCCGTGTGGGCCAGCGCCATCGGCGGCACCAGCCGCCACGACAGCGCCCACGGCCACAATGGTGCTGATACCAACATCTCCGGCGGTGCCTTTGGTCTGGAAACCCAGGTGGGCCGCGCCAGCATCTTCGGCATGGCTCTGGGCAACAGCTGGACCCGCGTGAGCGCCCACAACTTCGGCACCATCAAGCAGGATACCACGCACCTGGGCCTCTACGGTCAGACCAACTGGCGCAACAACGTGAGCGCCGACTGGAGCGCCGTCTACGGCCGCAGCGAATCCGAAACCAAGGGTATCGACTGGAACCAGAAGCACCTGCAGCTGGATGGCCGCGTGAGCTACAGCCACGAGCTGAACGCCAACACCGTACTGCGCGGCTTCGGCGGCATGCAGTACTACGCCAGTGATTCCGCCAGAATCGACAGCTCAGATACCGGTTCGCTGCAGAACCTGCGGGCTGAAATCGGCGTAGGCGCCAGCCACAACGTGGGCAAACTGGGTCTGTATGGCGAAATCGCCCTGCACCAGGATATCGCCCGCAACAACCCCACAGTCGACACGGATGCCGATCGCTTCCGCGGCATGAACCCGGGCCGTACCGGCGTGAACTTCACCGTGGGGGCCAGCTACGAGCTGAACGACAAGTGGAGCGTGAACGCCAGCTACACCGGCGAAGTGGTGGAAAACGCCAACGCCCACAACGCCAGCGTAGGCGCCAGCTACAAGTTCTGATAGCTCAAAAGAATATCAACAGCGCAAAGGTCGAAACACCTTTGCGCTGTTTTTTTACCCCGGTTCCGACTTTTCGAGACTTGAGACCCGCGCTTCGCCAGATCAACGCCGCCGCCTGGTGGGTCTGTTTCAGATTTGCTGAAGCCATTTTGCATTCCTTGCGCAAAATTGGAATCCGGCGAGCCAACGGCTCGCTGACTTTCAATTCGTCAATCGTAAATCCACAACTTGTAAATTTTGCGGATAAGCATTGACACAGCGGCGCAGCGGTACTATTTTATTGCGCGCCATGTACAAACTTGCATTATCCGTCTGCCTGCTGTTTATGAGCAATGTTGTGATGACCTTTGCCTGGTATGGTTTTTTACGCAAACCCGGCGAAGGAGTCACCACCCCCATGTGGCAGCTGATTCTGATGAGCTGGGGGCTTGCCCTGCTGGAATACTGCTTCATGGTACCGGCCAACCACCTGGGCCGCGCCTACGGCCTGTCGCTGGCTCAGCTCAAAATCATGCAGGAGGCTCTAACCCTGAGCATTTTTGTACCCTTCATGATTCTCTATATGGGCGAGCAGTGGAAATGGGACTACCTGTGGGCATTTCTCTGCGTGCTGGGAGCCGTCTTCTTCGTCAACCGGGAAGCCCTGATGAGCTGATTCCCTGTGTGGCTTTTTTCCGGAAAACGGCCG
This sequence comes from Akkermansia sp., assembly GCA_017390945.1. Lineage (GTDB taxonomy): Bacteria > Verrucomicrobiota > Verrucomicrobiia > Verrucomicrobiales > Akkermansiaceae > Akkermansia. The sequence continues at coordinate 137 of JAFOZZ010000194.1, read as the reverse complement.
GAGCTTCCGCATCTCCGGTCGCACGTGGAGCCCGCCCCTTGCGCACAATCGGCAATTATCGGAATGGCTGCGGGCAACGGATGAAACGTGTTTGATTTTTTTACGATAAAGGCTGATTCTCCTTGCAAGCAAACAGG
>JAFOZZ010000193.1 GCA_017390945.1 Akkermansia sp. | reverse complement strand
AGGATGGCACCATCGTCTTCCCCGCCCAGATATGGGATCGCGCCGCCAACCCCAACTGCATGAGCACCATCTGCTACTCGAAGGACGGCGGCAAGACCTGGGCATACGGCACCGGCGTGCCCCACAAGACCTCCGAATGCCAGGTGGTGGAGTTGCAGGACGGCGCCATCATGATTAACTGCCGCAATGAAACCTGGGCCGGCAAGCGCGTCGTCTACGTGACCCGCGACCTGGGCCAGACCTGGCAGGCACACGAAACCAACTGCTCCGCGCTGGTGGAACCCACCTGCCAGGGCTCCATCATTGCTGTGGATTCCGCCAGATACGGCAAGCTGCTGCTCTTCTCCAACCCGCAGAAGTACCCCCGCAGCCTGATGACGGTGCGCGCCTCCCGCGATGACGGCAAGACCTGGAACACCGGCCTTCTCTACGATACCCGCCGTTGCATGGGCTATTCCTGCCAGGCCATGGTCGATGCTGACCACGTAGGCATCATCTACGAAACCTGCCACAACAACGGTCACAACGGCAACCGCGGTATCGGCTTCATCATCCTCCCGCTGGAAGAGGTCGTCAACGCCAGGTAAACGTATGCGCAAGTACATGAGCCCCAGATAGCCGGCGCTAAATAACACTTCATTTTTCGTCGTGCTATTGCCGGGGAGTGCAAGGTGCAGAATGCGCACATGTGTCCCAAAGTTTCGTAAATTGTAATCTATACAAATTTTGTGGTAGGTTGAACCTGCACGCGGTAAAATAGCCGCGAGTACGGAGCAGGAATGAGTGGGTAGCTACCACTCATTCCTGGGTTGAGGACGCCCGGAAATTGGATAGAAAGGAAACCTTTCGAGCTAAAGTTAGGGCTACTCAACTCCCGTCACGAAGACGGCTCCGGATTCTTCTCGAACAATTGATTGGGCTATTACGCCCGTTATAGAGAATGAAAGAAATATGAACCAAAATCTCACAAAAAGCAAGACTAAAAACACGCAGGACACCACATATGTAGGTGTTGATCTCTCAAGTCGCAACCTGGACGTTTACATAAACGGCAAGTATATTCGGTACAATAATTCGGAAACCGGGAGAGCACATATGCTGAATAAATTAAACAGCATATGCAATAACATGTTAATAGCATATGAGTCGACAGGCTGGGTAAGTCGGAATTTTTCCATGTATCTGGATGAAAAAAGAGTACCACACTGTTGTCTCATCCCGTGCCGTGTAAGGTCATATGCTAAAAGCCAAGGCGTAAAAGCAAAGAATGACCGGTTGGATAGCCGGGTTATAGCAGAGTATGCAGGCAATATAAAAGCATCACCAGATAAGCCCCTGAATAGAAAGATTCAAGAACTGCGCCAGCTTAATAATCTACGAACGCTGATAACAAAGAAGCTCAAAGATTTCAAGGTTACAACAGCTGCATATACAGAAGAGAGCAGCTTATCTGTTATTGCGGAAATACGTAAACATTTACAGGAACAAATCAGGGAGATAGGAAATAAAATGCAGGGCATTATTAACGAAAATCCCTTATTGAGCGAGCTATATGCTTTTTATCTTGGTCAATCCGGCATAGGACCAGTAATTGCATACAATCTGATATGTGAATTACCAGAACTTGGCCATCTGAGCGCCAAGAAGATAGCATCTTTAGTGGGTGTTGCACCGTTTGATTACGAAAGTGGAGGAAAAAAAGGGGCTCGAAGCATACGATTTGGCCGCAAGAGGATACGCAATTTATTATACATGGGTATGTTGCAAGGCATCCGAAAAGATGAGGCCATGAAAACAAAATACGACAGATTAAGGGAGAAGGGTAAACCTTTTAAAATTGCGATAGTTGCAGTTATACGTCAACAATTGACAATTCTCAATGCGAGGACACGAGATTGGCTGGCAGAGCATGGCGATCCGCTTTACTAAAGATGGATGCAACGGCACGTTGCCGCCAGTGGGGGAAAGGGGAGAGTGCGAAACTCTCCCCTAATCAAAGGCAGTGCCGCAGAGAGGAATCCAAAGGAGAGAGCGAGAAGCTCTCTCCGTGGTCGGAGGGGATAGGGGAGGCAGACAGCCTCCCCAGCATGTCTGTACACCAAAAGGGTGAAATCTGCATAAATGAGACATTTGTGCAGATTTTTCAAATTCACAATTGACTTTATCGAGATTAATACTCAAACATTGGGGCTCATGTGCCCTGCACCACCGGGCGTTCCGCTGTAAAATCCGCTCACGCAGCAAATCCCTCCCGCCGACGCCGGACAGCCAGCCCCACCAGCGCCAGCAGCCCCAGTGCAGCGGTGGACGATTCCGGAATGCGCTGCAGCCCCCAGGTATCGGACTGAGTAATATCAAATATCTCAAAGCAGTTCAGATACATAGTCTTAGACCCATCACTCGAATACCAGCCGTGGTCTGAGACGAGCTGATAGTATTCACCTGTCACAGAAGTATTATCCTCCCCGGGAAGAGTCAGTGATACCGGCTTACCACTCAACGCAGCATAAAAGAGTCCGGCATCAGGGTACCCGTTCTGATTATCGTCAGAATCGGTCAACCAGAGACCGGTAATCTGGCCATTGGCATCGAACTCAGCACCCCAGAGTGTAATCGCATGACCGTGAATATCCACCCCTTCATTCTTCACATAAATGGAAGCCGTCACACCGGAACCATGGGAAATGGCGTTCCGGAGGGTCAGGCTCGCCGTTCCGAGCGCACCGGCACAGGCTTCCGTCTGGCTCATGAAATCTGCTATTTTCCAGGCCGAGGGCGAACCGGCAGATGAGGCATCATACCACTTGAAACCACTGCCCTCATTCTCCAGATAACGATAAAAGCCCTTGAAACCCTGCTGGCCGTTGATGGTTCCGTTCGTGATGGATTGATGCCCCATATCAAAAGCGGCGTACCGCTGGGATTCGGCATCATCCTTGGTCTGGGTATAATAGCCCGTGAGCCACCACTGCATAGCCCCTGCGGAACTCCCGCCCGTATCCGCATGGACACTGTTCTTGAAAGTAGTCCAGATTTCCTCCCCGGTCGGAACCCCGGCCGGAATCATGTACTGACTCTGCCAGTAATTAATCATGTTGCTGGCAGAGGCGGCCCAGCACAGGTTATCATCACCCTGCACCGCCAGACTCTTGTTATAATCGGTCCACCCGCTTTCCTTGCTTACGCCAGGAAGAAAAAGAGTTTCCGCCTGAGCACAACCCAGACTCCACAGCCAGAATAATAGAAAAAACCTCTTCATGCAGAAACATACGAGACACGCCCGCTCCGGCAATAATGCCTGCCGCACTCAGAAAAATCAAGGGCAAATCAAGACGGAAAGTTGTTTTTTCTTGCGGCTGGCAAGAAGCATGCTAGAATGCGGTATATGTTCAGGAAATCTTTGAAAATCTGTGTATTGGCCGGGGCTTTGCTGCCATGCTGGGGCGCCGGAGAGGTGAAGCCCCTGCCCGCACCGGTGATGACGGGCGGCATGCCGCTCATGGAAGCCATCGCGCAGCGCCAGTCTGCCCGCGATTATGATACCACCCGCTCTATCGATGACCAGACACTGGCCGAAATCCTGTGGGTAGCCTGGGGCAAGAACCCGCACGGCAAGCGCACCATCCCCACCTCGCGCAACCTGCAGAACATGCAGCTCTTTGTGCTCACCCCCACGGGCACCTGGGAATATGACGGCATGGCACACAAGTTGATTAAAATCAATGACAAGAACCTCATCCCCCTTTGCGAGCGTCAGGATTTCGTGAAGAATGCCCCGCTGCACCTGCTCTACACCTGCCTGGATGACCGTGGCGGCGAGAACCACGTGGGCTCT
>JAFOZZ010000192.1 GCA_017390945.1 Akkermansia sp. | reverse complement strand
GGCTGAAGGCTTCTCCACCATTCAGAACGTGATCCACCTGGGGAGAAGTAGATGGGCTCGCTGAGCCAGAAGCTGCTGTTCGCGGCTGTTGTGGGTAGAGCATGAACGAGCTGCATGCCCAGCGCATGAACCAGGATGATGGAGAGTGGCAGCAGAAGCAGCACGGCGATGGTGCCGCGTAAGTAGGCCTTGAAGCCTTTGAGCGGGACGATTGGTATATCTTCGTCGTCCTCCTCATCATCATAAATTGTTTCGCGCTGCTGCGGGGTACTGGTGACGGCGATGTGGTAGCGGCTGCTGGCTGCAATGCGGTGGCGGTACAGGTCACCGTATGTATCGCCGTTTTCAAACTCCTCGAGCTTGAGCTTGGCCCGTTTCCAGATGGAAAGCGGCGGGCATTCGTAGTGCTCGGCCTCCTCCGGACGCGCGAGCTCCACGCGCCAGTCGCCAAACTCTGGTTTGGGGCTGGTGCGGTGCAGGTTACTGCGCTTTTTCCGTGGAGGGGTGCTCATGCCGTGGTGGCGGGGTTATGGTGTGGCGGCCGGGCGAATGTCCTGAATAGACATGGAGACGGTGGTGCGGCCTCGCCAGACATTGCGGTCAATGGTGAAGGCGATATCCCACGGCGGGTCTGGCAGGCGCACGTGGCCGCCATTGAAGTACATGGCATCGCATTCGCAGCTGCCCTGGCGCAGGCTCAGGCGCAGGTGATTGCCCTGCAAATGGCGCGGCGGCTCGGAGAGCATGACGTTGCGGCTCATGAAGATAGGCTGCGGGTTGGAGTTGCCGAAGGGCTCCAGTAGCTCGTAATGGTCGAGCAGCTCCAGCGTGAGCTCGCAGAAGTTGACCTCCACATCGATATTGAGGCGCGGTTTCAGCTGCTCATCATCGCTGTTGACGCGCACGTATTCGTCGAACGCATTGCGGAAGGCATCAATCATTTCCTCGCGAATGACGAGGCCGGCTGCCATATCGTGTCCGCCGCCCGATACGAGCGTGTCGGCGCAGGCGTGGATGGCTTGTACCAGCGAAATGCCGGGTACGGAGCGCCCGGAGCCTTTTCCCAGGCCATTTTCATCCAGCGAAATGATGAAGGTCGGCTTGTGGTAGCGGCGCATGAGCAGGGAGGCTACAATGCCGACCACGCCCGGATGCCAGGTGCGGGAACCCAGTACAATGACGCGGCTGGTCTGGGGGGAGAAGTTCGAGGCCTCCAGCATGGCGGTGGCTTCGGCGCGTATCTTTTCTTCCTCCTGCTGGCGGGCGCGGTTGTGCGCCTCCAGGCAGTGAGCCAGCTGTAACGCTCGCTCAGAGTCGTGGGTCATGAGCAGCTCCAGCGCATCGCGCGGGGAGTCCATGCGGCCAGCCGCATTCAGGCGCGGACCGATGCGGAAGGACACGTGGCTGGCATTGGGCGAGGAGCGCAGACCTGTTACCTCATTGATGGCTTGAATGCCGATGTTGCCGCCTCGCGCCATCACGCGGAGGCCATGGCGGGTGAGCAGGCGGTTCTCTGCTACCAGGGGGACGATGTCCGCTACTGTGGCAATGGCGACCACGTCCAGATAATCCTTCAGGTCAAAATCACTCAGGCGGCGGCGTTTAAGCATGGCATGAGCCAGCTTGAACACAACACCTGCGCTGCACAAGTAGGTGAGGGGACTATCGTCCTCCAGCTTGGCGTTCACCACCGCTACAGCCGGGGGGCGCCCCAGGGTGCTGGCTTCGTGGTGGTCGAGCACAATCACGTCCACCCCCAGTGAATTGAGGTAGCCTACTTCGGCTACGGACGAGGTGCCGCAGTCCACCGTAATCAGCAGGTCGGGCTGGCCGCCGCATTTTTCGATAGCATGGCTGATGCCTTCTTCGCTCAGGCCGTAGCCTTCCTTGGTACGCACGGGAATGAAGCACGCGGGGCATAGCCCGTATGCTGTCAGCATGGTATGCAGCAGCGTGACGGAGCTGACTCCGTCCACGTCATAGTCCCCATAGATGCAGACTCGCTCGCCGTGATCTACCGCGCGGAAGATGCGCTCAACGGCGGCATCCATCTCCCGCATGTCAAAAGGGTCCCCCAGGTCGGCTAATCGGGGGCGTAGGAATCTCTCCGCCATCTCGCGGCCGCAGATGCCTCTTTGTGATAGGATTCGTCGAACCAGCAACGGCAGCTGTTGATTCAGTTCCTCGCCAAAGTCTACACCTCCGTCCGTCGGGCGTAATTCCCAACTGAACTTCGTACTCATGGCTTAAATCTACCATGTCGCGCCCGCGTAGTCAAGTTGGAATCGTGTTTCGGGCGACAATCTGCCGTTCTCTCGTCATGCACACCGCGTTCTTCCCCGGCTTCCTCGGGCAAAAAAAAGAGGGGCGTTGCCGATTGACAACGCCCCTCAGGGTTAAATGTGTGTTTGGTTCGACTTCTTATGCCTTGAGAGCAGCACCCTCCTTGGCGTCGATTGCCTTCTTGGCGAGTTCGAAAACAGCCTTGAAAGCCTCGGGGTTGGCGATAGCCAGCTCGGCGAGGGACTTGCGGTCCAGATCAACGTTGGCGGCCTTGAGACCCTCCATGAAGCGGGAGTAGGTCAGACCGAGGGGACGCACGGCGGCGGAAATACGAGCGGTCCACAGACGACGGAATTGACCCTTCCTCTTCTTGCGGTCGCGGTACTCATACTGCCATGCTTTGTAAACAGCATCCTTAGCGTAACGATAGAGCTTGCTGCGGAAACCGCGGAAGCCCTTGGCGCGGAGCAGGATGCGCTTGCGGCGGGCGCGAGAAGCCGGCCCATTTGTAGCACGTGCCATATTTTTGTATCTTGTATATTGTGAGCGGACTGTTCTTCCTCACCTCCCTGCAGTCTCGTCCGTTCTATCCATGGCGAAAAATACGCCTGGCAGGCTGCATGAAGGCCGCCCGATTTGCGGGCGGAACTGGCTTGTGGCCATGTTCCTCGGCTTAAGCGAAGGGCATGTTCTGCTTAACGGCCCAAACCTGGGTGGCGTCCACCAGAGCGGGTTTGCCCAGAGCGCGCTTGCGCTTGCTGGACTTCTTCTGGAGAATGTGACGCTTACCCTGCTTGCGACGCAGAACCTTGCCCGTGCCGGTCACCTTGAAACGCTTGGCGACAGCCTTACGTGTCTTGTTGATACCACCTTTGCGGGTCATGGTGCAAGGAGTATACGCCGATTTTTCTGTTTGGCAAGAAAAATATCTACAAAAATGTCATTTTTTTCATTTTCTGTGAAAAAATAGGAGCAGGGGGCTGGAATCCGCGTAACAAACGGCGCGCTTGTGCAGAATAATTGTTCTGCACGGGCGATTTTTCTTGACGCGCGCGGGTGATTTATGCTAGTCTACCAGCAACAAACGGGGTGTACTGTACCCCCATAGAATTTCTAAAATTATGAAACCTGCAACAATCAACTGCACAGTGCTTCGCGACGGTCACCAGTCGCTGGCTGCCACCCGTATGGCCACCGAGCAGATGCTCGAAATCGCTCCCATTCTGGACACGATGGGGTTCTCCGCCCTTGAGACCTGGGGTGGTGCAACGATTGACTCCGGTCTGCGTTTCCTGGGTGAGCTGCCCTTCGACCGCCTCGACACGCTCAAGAAGCTGGCTCCCAAGACTCCTCACATGATGCTTCTGCGCGGTCAGAACATGGTGGGTTACACCAACTATGCTGACGACGTGGTGGAGGCTTTCGTGAAGACCAGCGCCAAGCACGGCATGAACATCTTCCGTATCTTCGACTGTCTGAACGACCCGGAGAACATGCGCACCTCCATCCGCGCTGCCAAGGAGGCCGGAGCTACCGCTCATGGTACCATCTGCTACACCACCTCTCCCGTACACAATCTGGAGTACTTCGCCAAGCTCGGTAAGCAGATTGCCGACATGGGCGCTGACGGCATCGTGATTAAGGATATGGCCGGTCTTATCCCCCCGAGCGAGACTGCCGCTCTGGTAGAGGCTATCAAGAAGAGCACCAATCTGCCGGTGTGGATTCACACGCACGACACCGCTGGTCTGGGCGCCGGCGCCTACGTAGCCGGTATCAATGCCGGTGCTGACGCTGTGGACTGCTCCATCGCTCCCTTCGCCAACGGTACTGCTCAGCCCGACTGCATGCGCATGCTGGCTCTGCTGAAGGGCTATGACCGCTGCCCCGTAGTGGCCGACGACTTCACCGACAAGCTTACCAAGATTTCCGGTATGCTGCAGCCCATCTACGAGAGCCTGAGCCGCTTCACCAGCCACAAGAATGAGGTGGTGGACAGCGCCACTCTGCTCTACCAGGTACCCGGTGGTATGCTTTCCAACTTCCGTAACCAGCTCAAGGAGCTCAACATCATGGACAAGTTCGACGAAGTGATGGCTGAGATTCCCGTTGTTCGTAAGGCCCTCGGTTGGATTCCGCTTGTAACCCCCACCTCTCAGATTGTGGGTTCTCAGGCTGCCTTCAACGTGAAGTTCGGTCGCTGGAAGCAGATTACCCCCCAGACCATGGACGTGGCTCTCGGCTACTATGGTCACACTCCCGCACCGGTGGACCCCGAGCTGCAGGCTGAGTGCGCCAAGCGCTCCGGCAAGCAGCCCATCACCTGCCGCCCCGCTGACCTCATCAAGCCCGGCATGCAGGACCTGCGCGATAAGCTTACCGCCAAGAACATCCCCGCCACCGACGAGAACTGCGTCATCTACGCTATGTTCCCGCAGCAGCTGGAGGACTACTATGCCGGCAAGCGCCCCGAGCCGCCCACCGCTAAGAAGGAGGAGAACTACGGCGCTCCCACCGCTCTGTCCACGGTAGGTGTATCCGCCGCTATTTCCGGCCGCGATATGAAGCTCAACATCATGGGCCGCGTGTACGACGTGCACATCGAGGAGAAGTAAAGCTCCTACCGGAAGAAAGACCTTCTGCAAATCCCCTGGTAGCTCCGGCTGCCAGGGGATTTTTCTGCTTGTAATATGGGAGTAGTTTTGCTAGAGTAAGCGCCTGACGTATGAGATATATTCTGCTGTTCCTGCTGATGTGTACCCAGGTCTTTGCCTTAGCTCCGACCGAGGTCGCTGTGGTGTACAATGCGGACTCGGCGCTGAGCAAAGCCGCCGCGATGCGATATTGTGAGGTGCGCGGTATCCCCTCTGACCAGTTGCTGCCGCTGTTCGGTGTGAAACGTGGTGATATATCTCGTGAGGATTATGAGGGCTTTATCATGAACTCTCTGCTCATGCAGGGGCGCAAGCGCGGGTTACGCTGGCCGGCTGGGCCGAACAATGGGTTTAAGCTCATGCGTGCTATGGTGCTCATGCCGGATATTCCGCTGCGAGTGAAGGAGCAGATGCGCGATGGTAAGCCCGTAGGCCAGGGGCAGAAACGCACGGAGGCTGCGGTGGATTCCGAGCTCGCGCTGCTCGGTGCGCGTTATCCCACTGCCGGTATGGGGCGCAATCCCCACTATGATAAAAAAATGCCGTCCGGGCGTGAGCCTCAGAAGATATTGAGCGTGTGCCGAATTGATGGGCCGGATGAAGCTACGGTTTTCCGCATGATAAATGAGCCCGCCGAGGTGGAAAAGATGGGGCTGAGTGGCTGGGTTGTTGTTGATAACGGCGGCCCATATAAGGAAGGTAACGCCATGATGGATGGCGTGATTAAACTGGCACGCAAATATTACCTGCCGCTCTTTACGGAAACCTCCCGCCAGACACTTGCGGATTCTTTCCCGCTGATGCAGGATGTGGCAACGTACTTCGGTTGGTATGCTAACCCTGCCAATGGTCCGTTCCATGCCAAAGCTCCGTCGGATTTTCGTTTTGCCCGCGGCGCCATCGCTTGCCATTTACATTCGTTTAGTGGTACGAGCTTGTATGATGGACGGAGCTGGGTATCAGCCTTGTTGAAGCGAGGCGCGTGTGTAACCGCTGGTAATGTGGCGGAGCCCTATCTGGGGCCATGCCTGAATTATGCCGTATTTTACCGCCAGCTTCTGGCCGGAGCTCAGGTGGGTGAGGCGGCGCTGCTGGCTTCTCCTACGGTCTCGTGGCAATGCATCGTACTGGGCGACCCCCTTTATCGCCCATTTGCCAGGTGGAACCGCACCGGTGCTCCTGCGGCCTGGCAGGAGCTGTGCCGCCGCTTCGGGCATAACCCTACCGCATTGCAAAATGCTGTGGAGCAGCAGCTGGGCAGGCCATATGGAGCCACGCTGGCCGAGATGTATGCCCTCCATTGTGCTGATAATGGGCAACCCGCAGCCGCTGCCGGGTATCTGGAGGCTGCTGCTCAGATGTACGGACGCGAGCGCGATAAAATGCGCTGCCGTCTGCTGATGTTTGCCGCTCTGGCTGCCGGTGGTGAGCGCGAGCGAGCCGAGTCCGGGGTGACGCGCCTGCTGAATGAATCCGCCGCCTCGCCTTACTTGCCGGCTATTCGTAAGTCGGCAGAGGCAATTATCCCAAAGAAAGAGGCTCCCGCGCAAGCGAAGGAGCCTCAGAAAAAATAAAACCGGATTGAATGAACTCAGGGCGTTTCCTCTTCCTTCTGCTGCTGCAATAACTCGCTGGCAGCAGCAAATACAATCGAAGGATCGGTGCCTTTCTTCAACTCTTTAAGCATTTCATTACGCAGTGCCACAGCCGCCTTGAATGCCGCTGTACTGTCCTCATACTGTCGATCCGCAAAGTACTTGACAAACTGTTTTCCCTGGCGTCTCAGTGCGAGTCTCCACCCTTGGAAAGCTGTTTTCTTGTATGTGTAACGGGAAATATTTTTTGCTCTCATGTCTATTTGTCAGAAGCTTGCTTACCCCTAGCGCGATTATACCGTCTTTTGAGTTTATTTGCAAGCTAAAAACAGAAAAATAACAAAAAACTATTTTCCTTCGCCTATCATACTACGTACTTTCTGCCAGCAGAGGGCGAAAGAAGAAGCAAAGTCTTGGGGGCGCCTTTCCAGCCATGAGTCAATCAGTTGCGCTGAGAAGGGAAGGACTCCCTCTATTTCGGCAGCTGGGAAGGAAACTCGACCATCCTGTACTGCGGCAAAAATGGCAACGTGCTCATAGCCCGTCTGTTCGGAGGGCGGGAGGGTTCCCACAGGGATGAGCGGGGTATCGGTAATCCCCAGTTCTTCTGCCAGCTCTCGACGAGCGGCGGTTTCATAATCCTCACCGGCATCGAGGTGGCCAGCGGCAGAGGAATCCCATACGCCCGGGTGGCGGTCCTTGAGGGCGGAGCGCTTTTGCAGCAGACAGTCGTGCTTCTTGTTGAAAACGAGGATATGTACGGCGCGGTGCAACAGCCCTTTTTCATGCACCTCCTGTCGTGTAGCCTGGCCGATGACGCAGTCCTGCTCGTCCACAACATCGAATAACTCATCCTGCTTCTGTGCTACTGCGGCCAGCGGGTGCGGGTCGTAGGCATTGGTGAGCTTAATCCATTGTTCCAGACCGAGTTCCTCCGGTCGGGCGGTGGGGGATATGCCGACACTGGCTGCTACCTCCGGCCAGGGCGGGGTGGACGGCAGTTGCTTGTGCATCTGCTTACGGCGCTGGGCAAAGCAGCGGCGCATCAGCTCATCCATCAGGCGGTGGTCGTAGGGCGGAAACTCCAGCGGGTTGCGCGGCGTCAGCAGCATCACCGTGGAGTCAATCTTAGGACGGGGAGAGAAGGCTTCCGGCGGAACCGTCTTCAGTGCGCGGGGTACCCAATCCATCTGCACGCGCAGCGAGAGCAGCCCGTAGGCGTCATCGCCGGGCTTGGCAAGAATGCGGTCAATAAACTCCTTTTGCAGCATGACGACAGCACGGCTGCAAGCGCAGGGCGAGGTGAGGAAATTAGCCAGAATAGCTCCGCCGGCAGAGTAGGGCAGATTACCCATGAACTTCACCGGTTGCTCTGCAAAGAGGCGGCGCGGGTCCCATGAGGCACCGTCGGCGTGGTGCACTTCCACGTGCGGGGTATCGGCCCAGCGCTGTTTCTGGTATTCTGCCAGGCGAGCATCGAACTCTACCAGAATCAGCTTGCGGCACATGGGAGCCATGTGCTCAGTCAGGGCGCCAGTGCCCGGGCCAACCTCAACCACGCAATCTTGGGGCTGGATTTCGAGCTGTGCTACAATCCAACGAGCAATGTTCTCATCGATAAGGAAATTCTGCCCCAGTGACTTGGAGGGCGTTACGGCAAAGGAATCGAGAACCTGGTGAATCTGACTGGCATTCATGGAACGCGCCCATTGTAGCGCGCCTCGCCCTGAAAAGCAAGCGATTATTCTGGAATGCGCCAGTTAAAGTGCCTTTACAAGAGGCGGGAAAGGTGGTATGCTCATTGGCGATATGATGGATTTAGCAATTCGCCCGCGCCGTAATCGCAAATCTGCCGCCATGCGCGGTCTGATGCGTGAGACTACACTCTCCGCTGCCAATCTCATATACCCCATGTTTGTGCAGGAGGGGACAGAAAACACCCCCATCGAGTCCCTGCCGGGGTGCACGCGCTGGTGCGTGGCGGATATTGCTGCTGAATGCCGTCGTTTGTATGAGCTGGGTATTACCTGTGTGGATTTATTTGCGGTGGTACCGGAGGAAAAGAAGGATGCTGCCGGTACTGAGGCCTGGAACCCGGAGGGCGTGGTGCCGCGTGCCATTGCTGCTATCAAGGCTGCTGTGCCGGAGATGCTGGTGATGACGGATGTCGCCCTCGACCCCTTCAATACCTACGGGCAGGATGGTATTGTGCGCGAATATGAAGATGGTTCATATGAGATTCTGAATGATGAAACTGTGGAGGCTCTTTGCCGCCAGGCTCTGTGCCATGCACGTGCCGGGGCAGATGTGATTTCCCCCAGCGATATGATGGACGGTCGCATTGCGGCCCTGCGAGCTGCGCTCGATGCCGAGGGCTTTACCAATGTATCGCTGCTGAGCTATACGGCTAAGTATGCCTCTGCCTATTACGGCCCGTTCCGTGGTGCGCTGGGCAGTGCTCCCAAGTTCGGGGATAAGAAGACCTACCAGATGGATCCGGCCAATGTGCGCGAGGCTTTGCGCGAGGCCGCTCTGGATGCCGCTGAGGGTGCCGACATGTTGATGGTGAAGCCTGCAACGCTGTACCTTGATGTCATTCGCGAAATGCGTGAGCATACGCATCTGCCCATTGCGGCATACCACGTGAGCGGTGAGTACCTGATGGTGAAGGCTGCTGCCGCCTCCGGCTGGCTGGATGAAAAGCAGTGCATGCTGGAAGCGCTGATGTCGATTCGCCGTGCCGGTGCTGATATGATTCTTACCTATGCTGCGCCGCAGGTGGCGGAGTGGCTGCGCGAATCCTGAAGCTCACGCTGAGCACTTTAACCGCACATGAGGAAGTCTCGCCTGGATATCGCAGCCCGACTGATGGCGCTCTGCAAGCGTGCAGATGCGCTGTTGCTCGTGCTGGTGCTGGTACTGGGCGGGCTGATGGTATGCCGCTATGGACCAGTTCCGCCTGCCATCGCTGTTCATGAGGGCGAGGCGGCACCACGGCTTACGGAGAGTGGGGATGCGCCATCGGAACAGCCGGATGAGGCCTTGCCGGCTGCGGGGAAGCCCGTACGCTTCCTCATGTACAATGTGCAGAATTATTTTGTGGCGGGGGAGGATAGCCGCTCTCGCTACAAGAGCCAGCTGAAGTCTAAGCGCTCGCGCGATGCTGTGGCAGATGTCATTGCTTCCGCTCAGCCTGAAATTGTGGGTCTGGTGGAGATAGGAGGTGAGAAAGCACTGGCTGATTTGCAGGAGCGGCTGGAGGAGCGAGGCCTGAAGTATCCCCATGCTATGGTGTTGAAGCGAGAAGGCGAGGACCGCGCCCTGGCACTGCTTTCGGCTCACCCGATAGTCAGCAATAATTCGCGTGCTAACTACAACCTGCATGGGCAGGTACGGCGCAAGATGCTGCGCGGTATACTGGATGTAACGGTGAAGCTGGATGATGGCCGCTATTTCCGCATTGTGGGGGCGCACCTCAAATCGCGCGTGAGCGATGACGCCGCCGCAGCTGAGTATCTGCGTACACGCGAAGCTCGTACCCTTGCGTTCTATCTGCATGAGCAGATGCGCGATAACCCGCATATCCCCATAGTGGTGTATGGCGACTGGAATGACGGACCGGAGGATAATTCTCTGTCGCTCCTGCGTAAAGGGGTGACGGATAAGTCGGCGTTGACGCGTATCAATCCCGAGGATTCTCAGGGGCAGACCTGGACTCTTTATTACAAGAGTGGCCGGGAGTACTACGTGTTCGACCAGATATTTGTGAACTCCGTGCTCAGCAAGCGCTGCGGGCGTAAAGCTCGCAGCGGTATTGTGGATATAAAGGATGCGGCACAGGCCAGCGACCACCGCGCTGTCTGGTACGAGCTGCGCTGATGCCGGCGCTTATTGTTGAGGCTCTGTCACCGTTTTTACGGCGGGCAGGAAGTGCAGGGTGCGGATGTTGTCTGCCCAGCGGGCAAAGCGCTCCGCATTCGGGTTAGTGCCCATGATGCGAGTGCCTTTTTCGCATTGATTCGGCCAGGTTGCTATCTTGTCCGCCATGTCGGCAGCTTCTTCATAGCGTTGCAGGTCAAAGAGTCTGGCCACGGCACCCGCTCCGGCAAAGTTGAGGATAAACCAATCCGTTTGCGTTATCTTGGCGGCCTCACGCGGAGTCGCGTCTATCAACTCTCTGTAGTGCTGTAACGATTCTTCATGGCGGCCGCTGCGTGCGAAGAGCGATGCGTACTGAATCCTGGCGCGTGTGCGCCATGCCTCCGGCAGGTTTTCGATGTCGAATACCTGCTTATTGGCATCAATCGCAGCTTGCAATCCCTCCCTGGTGCCTTCCAGTGTGTGGGAGTGAGCCAGTACACTGAGAGCCATAGCGCGTTCGCCGGGCTGTAGCGGAGCATTGCGCAGCATGTCGTGCAGCAGGGCCTGAGCCTCCTGTGCATGGTTGGTCCATGCCAGTACGCGAGCACGAAGCATGGCGGCCTTGTATTTGTAGGGGGTGTTCAGCTCAGCGGCCTCCTTGAAAAAGTCTGCTGCTTTTATGAGCTGCTCATACGAGTTGAGTCGCTCGGCCTGGCGGCCTGCCAGCAGCAGGGCGCGTGCACGCTGCTCGCTATTGGTGGCGCTTTCTGCCATGTTCAGCATGAGCGACATGGC
>JAFOZZ010000191.1 GCA_017390945.1 Akkermansia sp. | reverse complement strand
GTGCTCGTGCAGCAGGAAATCGCCGCCCGTCCGGCCAGTCTCATGATTGCCGCTCCCGTGGTGCGTAACCGCAAGGGCCACTATGCCGACCTGGCACGCTGGGCGGCGAAGAAGAAGTATCCCTACCTGCGTGCGGACGGTGTGCTGGTGGCGCCGGATGCCTTCACCCCGCTGGATCGCTACTCGAACCACGATGTGGATGTGGTGCTGGCGGAAATCTGCGTGCAGGGTAACCGCATCACGGTGAATGGCCAGGATGCTGACTACGCCGGGATTATGGAGACCGTTTCCCGTGCGCTGGAAATGGGTGATGGCTTCATCCGCCTGCTGAAGGGGGAGGCTGACCAGCTCATCGGTACGCGCCTGACCTGTCCGCAGTGCGGTGAATCCTTTGCCGAGCCTGAGCCCTCGACCTTCTCGTTCAACTCGCCGCGTGGCTGGTGCCCGCACTGTCTGGGCCACGGCCGCGTGGGTAAGGTGAAATCCGGTGCGAAGCCGGAGGATAAGCTCAGCCAGCTGGAGGTGGAGCTGAAGTACGACCGCGATGTGGAGCGCGCTGCCGCCAAGGAGGAGGAAAGTGTGCTCTGCCCGGTGTGCCACGGCTCCCGCCTGAATCCCTTTGCCATGGGTGTCACGCTCTTCGGGCGGAATATTGCGGAGATTGGCTCGCTGTCGGCCGATGAGGCTCTGCCGGTGGTGGAGGGCTGGAAATTCGAGGGTCGCGAGGCGGAGATTGCCCGCAACGTGATGGCCGAGATTGCGCCGCGCCCGCGTTTCCTGCAGCGTGTGGGCCTGGGCTACCTGTCGCTGGACCGCGCAGCTACCACCCTTTCCGGCGGTGAGACGCAGCGCATCCGCCTGGCGGCCCAGTTGGGGTCGGAGCTGCGCGGTGTGCTTTATGTGCTGGACGAACCGACTATCGGTCTGCATCCGCAGGATAATGAACGCCTGCTCAGCACTCTGGCGGATTTGAAGCACCGTGGTAACACCCTGCTGGTGGTGGAGCATGATGAAGATACTATGCGCGCCGCCGACCATATCATCGACCTCGGCCCCGCTGCCGGTATTCACGGCGGGCAGATTATGGCGCAGGGTTCATTCGATGCGGTGGAGCACAACCCGGATTCGGTCACGGGGCGTGCGCTGCTCAGCCGCGAGAAACACCCCTTCTGCGGCAAGTATCTGCCTGTGAAGGATGCCGAGTGGCTGGAGATAGAGGGCTGCCGCCTGCACAACCTGAAAGATGTCACCCTCCGCATCCCCCGCGCCCGTTTCACCGTAGTCACCGGCCCCAGCGGCGCGGGCAAGACCTCGCTCATCACCGAGACTCTCGGGCCCGCCGTGCGCGAGGCGCTGGGCGGCAGCATCTCCCGCGAGGAACGCGCCGCGTGGAAACAGAGCAGGGGGCTCGATACCGTGCGCGCCCTGTACCAGGTGGACCAGAGCCCGCTGGGCAAGACCCCGCGCAGCACCCCTGCCACCTACATCGGCATCTTCAACGAGATTCGCTCGCTCTTCGCCCAGAGCGCAGATGCCCGCCGCCTGGGCTTCGATGCGGGGCGCTTCTCGTTCAACACCGCCGCCGGCCACTGCGAGGCCTGCAAGGGCACAGGCTACCAGAAGCAGGAGATGGATTTCCTGCCGCCCTGCACCGTGCCCTGCGAGACCTGCCGCGGCGCGCGCTACAACTCCCGCACCCTCCAGGTGCGCTACAAGGGCAAGAACATCGCCGAAGTGCTCAATATGGACATGGAGGAAGCTGCCGAATTCTTCGCCAGCCAGCCCCGCCTGGCTGACCCGCTGCGCCTGCTGTGCGACACCGGCCTGGGCTACCTCACCCTCGGCCAGGCCAGCAACACCCTCAGCGGTGGCGAAGCCCAGCGCATCAAGCTCGTGGCAGAGCTCATCAAGGGCCGCCGCGCCGCGCTCAACGCCATCCGCAAGGGCAAGGCCCTGCCGCAGGACCTCTACATCATCGAGGAACCCACCATCGGCCTCCACCCGCACGATGTGCGCCTCCTCGTCCAGGTGCTCCGCCGCCTCGTCGAAATGGGCAACACCGTCGTCGTCATCGAGCACAACCTCGAGCTCATCTGCGAAGCCGACTACGTCATCGACCTCGGCCCCGGTGCCGGCACCGCCGGCGGCAACATCGTCGCCCAGGGCACCGTCCGCCAGCTCTCCCGAGCCAAATCCCCCACCGCCCCCTTCATCAAAGCCGAACTGGAGCGGTGAAGCAGAGCCTGCAGCGCAACGCCCCGCATTCATACCGCCGTCAGGTGGTATTTTATGCGCGGCGACCCCGCGCTTTCATACGCCGACCGGGCGGATTTCATACACGGGCTTTGCCCGTGTAATTTCATTGCTTGTCACGGCGAAGCATGCATGCGGAGACGGATTCCTGCCGATTATGTGCAAATTTTGTCCAAAGTTCCTGCCGATTATGTGCAATTTTTACTCGAAGTTCCTGCCGATTATGTGCAAAAGACTTGCTAATCCATCTAAAATGAGTAAAATAGAGCAAACGGGATAAATTGGCTATGAAAAGACTGCTGACAGAGCGATTGGAGAAGTGGAAAAAGCATCCGCGCAGGAAGCCTTTGTTGTTGCTGGGAGCACGGCAGGTCGGTAAGACCTGGCTTATGCTGGACTTCGGTAAAAATCATTACAAGCAGGTGGCATATGTACGCTTTGACCGCCACGAACGCATGCGTCAGTTATTTGAAGAAAGCAATTTCGACATGAGGGAGCTGCTCGTCAATATGCAGACACATGTCGGATTCAAGATTACCCCTGGCGATACTCTCATCATTCTCGATGAAATTCAGGAATGCCCCGCCGCTCTCACGTCATTGAAATACTTCTGCGAGGACTTGCCCGAATATCATGTTATGGCCGCTGGTTCGCTGCTGGGCGTGCAGCTGCATGAAGGTACTGGCTTCCCTGTAGGCAAAGTGAACACCATGCACCTCTACCCCATGAGCTATCGCGAGTTCCTCCTTGCCATGGGATATGAGCTGGACGTAGAGCAACTGGAGAAGGCAGCGTGGGACAATATCCGTCTTTTTTCCGACCGTTATGCCCACTTGCTGCGGCTGTATTATTATATCGGCGGCATGCCGGAAGCAGTGCAGACCTATGTGGATTCTGAGGATTTCAGCGCTGTGCGCGAAGTGCAGCAGGAAATCCTTTCCAACTACGCCCAGGATTTCAGCAAGCATGTGCCCAGACCTCTGTCTGCCAAATTATCACTGCTCTGGAATTCGATTCCACTTCAGCTCGCCAGGGAAAACAAGAGATTCCTGTATAAGGATGTGCAGAAAGGTATGCGCGCTCGCGACCTGGAGGAAGCCATGGATTGGCTGCAACGCGCCGGACTCATCTACCACACCCCCCGCATCAATGAACCGGCAATCCCCATCGGGGCGTACCAGGATGGTGCTTTCAAACTCTACTTCCTGGATGTCGGTTTATTGGGGGCAAAAGCGGGGCTTTCTGCCTCCACTCTGCTGGAGAAGTCTGCTGTTTTCCGCGAGTTTAAAGGCTCTTTGACTGAGCAGTATGTGCAGCAGCAACTCCGATCCGAGTGCGATATTGAGCCTTGCTACTGGCAGAACGAAAGTACACGCTCTGAAATTGATTTTGTGTTCCAGCACGAAATGAATATTGTGCCAGTCGAGGTGAAAGCCGAAACCAACACCCGGGCAAAGAGCTTGCTCAACTACTGCCGCAAGTATACTCCCCCTGTGGCCGTGCGTTGTTCCATGAATGATTATTGCATTTCCCAGCTCCCGACATCAGACGAAACCGCCATTTGCCTGCTGGACCTTCC
>JAFOZZ010000190.1 GCA_017390945.1 Akkermansia sp. | reverse complement strand
GTTCTTCACCTTCCTGGCACTCATGCTGGCGCAATTTGCCACCCCGATTCTGGTGTACCTGTACGTGCTGGGGCACGAGCTCACGCACGCCCTCACGGCCATGTGCTTCTTTGGCAAGGTTAGCCTGGTGAATGTCGATATCGATGGCGGATATATCGAGACGGACACGGACAATGTCGTCATTGCTCTTGCCCCCTACTTTGTACCGCTGTGGCTCCTCGTCTGGGTGCTGCTGGTAGCGGGATTTTACCTTTTCCTGCCACGCGAAAGCGTGGACCCGTGGTTCTTTGGCGGTTGCGGGTTCCTGTGGTCCTTCCACCTCTACTGGACAATCTGGGTCATACCCCGCGAACAACCCGATGTACTGGAGAACGGCATCCTCTTCTCCCTGCTCTTTGTCGTGATTATGAACATCCTCATTCTCATCGGCATCCTGCGTTTCTTCAACCTCATTACATTCAGTGGTTACTGCCAGGATTTCATGACCTGCGCCAGACAATTGCTCGACACCATCACCTGGCTCTTCTCGGTAGTACAGCAGTGCTTCTGAGCCAGCACCAGCCTTGCTCACAGCTGCCCGTAGGGCACTCTCCGAAAAAGCTGTGTTCTAAAGTGACAAATTGACAGTATTTTCCATTGCAGAAAAGCGGTGCAAATGCTATACTCGCGGCGGTAACATTATGTCCTTCTTCCGCCCCATGCGTATTCTGCTGCTGACCATGCTGACAGCCATGGTCATAGGTGGTGTACACCTGTGGAATTATGTGGAAGATATGACCGAGCCTGTACTCGTTCCCATCAATCGCTCCTACGCTGGCTACTCCACCATTCCGCAAAAGGTGTTAGGCCTTAAACTTGAGCAGTTTTCATTCACCGGCTGGGATGGCGGAGAAATGCTTGCCGTCATTGCCGAAAAAGATGGCGAGGAATCCTCCCGCCAGCTTACCATCACTGGCGACCTCACCGTCAACAAGGTAGAGCGCCTTGGCGTCATTGACTACGCCCTCATCTGCGTGGACTGGGACCACGGTATTCGCTCGGCTCTGCCGCTGGCAGAATCACTCACCGCGGCCGGCATCACCTGCGTGCTGTGGGAGCCGCGCGGTACCGACAACCGCCGCCCATACTGCACCCACGGCCTGAAGGAAAGCGCTGATGTTCCCCTGCTCATCAATGAGCTCACCCGCCGCAGCGGCAAGGAATCGCCTGTTATCGTTGGCGTAGGCCAGGGCTATGGCGCCGGGCTTATGCTGCAAGCCGCAGCTGGCGAGCCGCGCCTGGCCGGCGTCATCTCCATAGATGCCTACGCTTCCCTGCGCGAATCCATCACCCGCACCATGCCCGAGTCCCCCTTCACGCTGGCCACCCTGTCGCTGATGGATTTGCGCATCAACAGCAGCGTAGGCTTCGAATGCTTCGATGTCGCTCCGGTGGAGAGCGCCGCCAAGCTCGACCGCAACGTCCCGGTGCTTATCGTCAATCTCGCCCAGGATAACCCCATCACCAATATCAACGACGCGGTTACCATCTACCGCCAGCTCCCCAGTGACCGCCGCGACCTGTGGACCATGCACACCCACAAGGACGCCCCGGACGCCACCACACGCAGCATTCTGCCCGCCCGAGCCACGGAGCGCACCCTCCCTGTAGTCGCCAGCCTGCACAAGGATGAAGACAGCGCCGTCATCGCCATGGTACACTGGCTCAATGATACTTTTGCCACCTCACTCGATACGCCGCACGTCCACGTGCCGGCTCGTCCCCTTTTAACATCTGATTGCCAGCTCTGAGAGCCCCCATCAACATGTATAACGCAGCATCTTCCCTCGATCCAACTTACCGTCGCAAGCACAAGCGCAACGGTAACAGAAAACGCAACGGCTACGAGCTGACGAGCCAGCGCGACATGCTCCCCATCGCCCTGGGGGCAGGTCTCGCCTCCATCGTCGTATACTGCCTTCTGTACTACTATGCTCCCTCCATTTTTGCCTTCCCCATGAAGGTCATCAATGACTACACGGATGAGGTACCTGTAAAGTTTGAGCGAGTCGTTGTGAAGGACGTGGTGGAAGAGGAACCGACAGAGCCCGAGCCTCCGATTGAAACACCCGAAGAGCCGGTCGAAATCGAGAACATTCCGCAAGAGGAAATCGAAATCGATATTCTCGACTTCGAGGTGGAGGAGCTCATCATGGCTCCCGGTGAAACCGAACTGAGCGTGCCCGAGCCGGCCCCCACGCCCGAGGAGCCCTCAGCCGTAGCAGAGATGAAACCCACGGAGCTGGATGCCGGCAGCCTGGCAGCCCCGAGCATGCCTATGGAGGCCATGAGCGCCCCGGAACCTACGCCCATCAATCACAACGAGGTCATCATCAAAGCCACTGCCCAGCTTGAGGCCGTGGATGAGGCCGGTAAGCTCGTTGAGTCAGACTTGAAGACGGACTCCAAAGCCGGCCAGGGCGATGGCCTGCCGAGCGACAACCGTTCCCTTGCCGACCTGATTGGCCAGAGCAACCTGGGTGCCTCGTCCGGCGTAGCGCGACTGGGTTCGGACGTGCTCTTCGGCTTCAATGAGTGCAAGCTCAAGAACTCGGCACGTATCACGATGCTCCAGCTGGCAGCCCTCATCCAGAAGAATCCGAACACCCGCTTCATCATCGAGGGTCACACGGACAGCATCGGCGGCAACTCCTACAACGCCCTGCTCTCCATGCAGCGTGCAGCCGCTGTGCGCGAATGGCTCAACAACAATATGGTGCCCACCAATAACGTGTACATCCGCCCCTGCGCTGAAAACACGCCGCTGGCTCCCACCACCGGTAACAAGGACGCCCAGAAGCTCAACCGCCGTGTGGAAATCCACATGCGTAAGCCCACGGAGGAACTGCCCCCGGGCTGCGAGAACAACTCGTACAAGGTGGACCTCACGCGCAAGCTGAGCGTGCAGCTCGCGGCAGGTGTACCCATCCCCAAGACCTACCCCTCCGCCTCCATCAAGAATGGAGCAGCCGCGCCTAAGCCGGCCACGCCTGCCAATGACCGCAACCGCCGCAACAATAACCGCGGCCGCAATAAGAAATAAATGAGCACCCCACTGGCAGAGGGCTGTACACCGCCCGGTAGTGCAGCCCCGGCACCTACGCCCTGCCAGTGGCTTATCTCGCTGGACTACGACGGCACCCTGCGCTCCGAACAGGGTGCCCCCATCCCCGCCGCGTTCTTCGAGCAAATGGCAGCCTGGCGCCCCATGGGAGTACGCTGGGGAATCAATACAGGCCGCGCACTAGACTACCTGTTACAGGACATTCTGCCATGCAGCCCTGTGCTGCCGGACTTTATCTGCACCTGCGAGCGCTATGTCTACATGGCAGATGCCGCAGGCAAGCTGCAACCCGCCACCGCGCACAATGATGAATGCCTGCGCATCAACCTCGCGCTGCGCCACAAGCTTACCCCGATTCTGCATGCCGCGCTCGACCAGCTGCGTACCACACATCCCGAGCTGCTGTGGGAGTATGCCGCGGCAGATCCGCTTTCTATCGAAGCAGTGGATTCCGATACCATGGATGCGCTCATGCCATACCTCTCACCGCTGACGATGCCGGGCTCCTGCATCCAGCGCGCAGGGCGTTACCTGCGCTTTGCCGATGCCCGCTTTTCCAAGGGCACCGCGCTGGCTTACGTCATGCAGGCATGGGACATCCCGCAGGAGCGACTGTTTATCATGGGCGATGGCCACAACGACCTCGACGCCTTCCGTATGTTCCCAGGCGCTTTCAATGCTATCCCCACCACGGCACACCCCGAAATAACACAGTGGATGCAGCAACAACACACCGGCTACATATCCACCGTCCCCGGAGTTCTCCCCGCCCTTCATGCATGGTTCCGCGAGCGCGTCATGTAGTCCCCACATGCCCTTGCCTCCCCATTTACGGCTCAAAATCCCTGCAACTTTCGACCATTCTCGCAAAAAGTGTGTCACAACACGCTTTCGGCTTGACTTTTTAACTAAAAAATAGTTTCATATCTCTCCGTGAACGTCTGGGTAGCCACGCGCAACCCGTCAGACGCATCGGCCTCGCAGCCACTATGGTAGCAGAACCGATAGACACCTCTCCCAAAAGAGAAACAACAAACGAAATCATAAACCATTATGGGATCGCTTAAGAAGAGACGTAAGGCTAAGATCAACAAGCACAAGCGCAGCAAGCGCATGCGCCAGAACCGCCACAAGAAGCGTTTGCGTTACAAGTCCTAAGCTGCGCGCTTAGGCCACGTCCGCAAG
The DNA here is from genome assembly GCA_017390945.1 of Akkermansia sp. GTDB lineage: Bacteria > Verrucomicrobiota > Verrucomicrobiia > Verrucomicrobiales > Akkermansiaceae > Akkermansia. The sequence continues at coordinate 4,558 of JAFOZZ010000190.1, read as the reverse complement.
CGACGCTGTTCTTTTTTCACGGCACTGTTTCCTCCGAAGCAGTGCCGTTTTTTATTGCATATGTGATAAGCGTACATAAATTGAGCGGCACAGAACTCAGATAACTCTTGTATATCGAGATAATACCCTGTAATATATCACAGTCGATTACATGAAAAACATCATTCACATAGCTCTGAGCGCAGATAAATCATACAGTATCCCGCTTGCTCTCTGCCTGTATTCACTGGAACAAACAGCTCACGCCAGTACAGAATACCATTACCACATCCTCGACAGCGGGGTCGACCGCGACCTTATCGCCCTGGGCAATTTTAAGAACATATCATGGTACTCAACAGACAAACTGCTGCGTGAGCTCCCATGTAATCTGCGCTACCCTTCTGCAATCTACCACCGATATCTCCTGCCAGAGTTATTACCTGCTAGTGTGGAACGAGTATTGTACCTCGATTGCGATGCCTTCGTACGCAAAGATTTATCGCAGCTGTATCATTCGGATATGGCAGGCAACCCCATAGCTGCGCCGCTTTGGAAAGTTTTGGGCCCCAATAAAATACGCTACCAGCAATTCCTGGAAAGCTTTCCCCGGAGGTTCAACTTACCAGCAGAGGAGCAACAGTATTGCTTCTCTTCCCAATTGCTGATGGATTTATCGGCTCTGCGCAGCATGGATGCGACATCAAAACTCACGGAAATGACACAGAGCTTTGCCGAGCAACTGATATATCCTGACCAGGATGTCATTAACGCCTTTTTCTATGGAAGGATAACTCACATAGGGCAAGAATACAACGTCATCCCCTCATTCGCCACGCCTGAGGAGCTCAGCAACGAGGAAATACGCCAGGCGTACAACGCCCCCGCCATTATTCGCTTTGCCTCCATCAAGCCCAATATTCTGACTGGCCCCCGCAATTCTTACGAGGAAGACTTCTTCAGCTTCTGGCGCCATTCACCCTGGAAGCATCATATTCCATACCCTTTGATTTCGCTCACTCAGTTTCCGGTGCCATGCCTGGCAGCCATACTCAGAGCAATTATCCGCCTGTTGATTCCATATCCACGCCTGCTCAGAAGTTTCGGCAATTTGCTTGCCTGCCTGCGTAACACAGGAAAATAAGTAGCCCCTATCCATACGCTGCTGACAAGCATTCACCTTGACGCACGCCCGCGTACGCGTAGAATAGGAGGCACCAATATTTTCACCATTATGTCTCAAACTCATCAATTTCAGACAGAAGTTCGCCAGTTGCTCGACATCGTGATTCACGCGTTCTACAGCGACCGCGAAGTATTCGTGCGCGAGCTGGTATCCAACGCCTCCGATGCTCTCGAAAAGCTGCGCCTCAAGCAGCTCACCAATGCCGACGTGTACGAGGCTGACCGCGATCTGCGTATCACCATCACCACCGATGAGGAGAAAAAGACCCTCACCATCGCCGATGCCGGTATAGGCATGACCCGGGAGGAAGTGGTGGAGTACCTGGGCACCATCGCCCACTCCGGCACCAAGAAGTTCCTCGAAATGATGAAGGAAAGCCAGGGCGGCTCCCAGGACCTCATCGGCCAGTTCGGTGTAGGTTTCTACAGCGTCTTCATGGCCGCAGATGAGGTGGAAGTCACGACCCGCTCCTGGCAGCCGGATGCAGCCCCCGTGAAGTGGACCAGCGATGGCCGCGAGGGCTACACCCTGGCCGACGCCCCGGCTGATACTCCCCGCGGTACCAGCATCTGCATCCACCTCAAGGAGGACGCCGCCGACTTCGCCCGCGCTGAGCACGTGCGCCACATCATCAGCAAGTACAGCAACTTCGTGGGCTTCCCCATCGACTTCAATGGCGAGCACCTCAACACCGTGCAGGCTATCTGGATGAAGAACAAGAAGGACGTCACCGCTGAGGAGTACGAGGCTTTCTACAAGTTCACCGCCCACAGCGAGAGCGCCCCGCTCACCTACATGCACTTCAGCGCCGATGCTCCCATCGTGCTCAACTCCGTGCTCTTCATCCCCGAGGATAACCCCGAGGCTATGGGCTTTGGCCGCTGCGAGCCGAATGTCGCCCTCTACTGCCACAAGGTACTCATCGACAGCAAGCCCGAGAACCTGCTGCCCGAGTGGCTGCGCTTCCTCACCGGCGTGGTCGATAGCGAGGACCTGCCCCTGAACATCTCCCGCGAAATGCTTCAGGACAACTCCCTGCTCCGCCGCATCTCCGGCATCATCACCAAGCGCTTCATCAAGCACCTGGAGGGGCTGGCCAAGGACGACGCCGATAAGTACGAAACATTCTGGCAGAAATACAGCCGCTTCCTGAAGGAAGGCATCGTCACCTCCTGGGAGCACAAGGATTCCCTCGGCAAGCTGCTACGCTTCGAGTCCACCTTCACCGAGCCCGGCAAGCTCACCTCCTTTGCTGACTACGTCAGCCGCATGAAGGAGAACCAGAAGGACGTCTACGTCCTCTTTGGTGCCTCTCGTGCCCAGCTGGAGCACAGCCCCTACCTGGACGCCCTGCGCGCCCGCGGCTTCGAGGTAGCATTCTTCACTGAGGGCGGCGACCAGTTCGTCGTGGAAAGCCTCATGAAGGTGGAGGACAAGGAAATCAAGTCCATCGACCGTGCCAACCTCGAACTGCCCCCGCTGGAGGGCCAGCCCGACCAGCCCGGTCTGGATGAGGATGAAGCCAAGAGCCTGACGGAGTGGGTCAGCGAGACCTTCAAGGACACCTTCAGCAAGGTCACCACCAGCGACCGCGTCACCTCCGCCCCGGCCATTGCCCTACAGGGCGAGAACGACATCTCCCCCGAGATTAAGGCCTACCTTAAGGCCATGGGACAGCCCGTACCGGAGAATCACCCGGAAATCGCGTTCAACCCGCACAACCCGATTGTGCAGAAGCTGGCAGCCCTGCGTAGCGAGAACGAGGAACTGGCCACCCTATTGGCAGGTCAGCTCATCAATACCGCCCTGCTCCGTGCCGGCATGCTGGACGACCCCGCCAAGCTGGCCGATAACTCCCAGGCGCTGCTCGAGAAACTGCTGGCAAAGTAACGCCGTTCAGCTAACTTTCTCAGAAAGTTGACAAAACCAAAACCGCGTTTCCCTCACCGGGAAACGCGGTTTTTCATTCTTGCGGGAATAGTGGACTAAAGCCCCCCTGCGATTTTCATCCTGTTTTGCTCGCCTATTTCAGATTGACAGGTATTGCTCGGCTTGCTATTATATCCCCGCTTAAAACGATAAAATACACAACAAGAACACGATGGAAACGCTGCGAATGATTTTTGAATTATCCGACTTGGATTTAACTCACCTCGTAAAAGGAGCAGTCTTCTTTTTCGTTCTGCTCACATCGATCAATGCCTTCTGGCGTTCAAAAGTTATATGTATCATCACGCTAGTCCTGTTTATTCTTTCCCTGATGTCTTGGAAAGAAGGTGGAGACTATTGTAGAATGGTAAGAGCTATTGTATTCAACTTTTCCAGTTTTGTCGGCGCACTCGTGGGCTACGTGGTAGGAGATATATTCCGCGGCAAGACCGACAATAAGGAAGAGTAAAACTGCTCAGCTTTTGGCCGTCAGCTCGCTATACCTCACAAAAAGGTACAGCACCCACTCCGCATCATCCGCAAACTTGTGCCCATAGGTCAACTCTACGGTCACATCCTGTTAATCCCCTGCACCAGCTCGGCTATCTTTTTACAGATTCCGCAGCCTCCACCGTAGCGCCTTCACTGAGACCTTTCCGGCAGGAGTTACTTTTCGAAGGAAGCAAAAAGCGAGTGAATATCAGGCGCCAGCTTACCGTCCTCAAGCATGGTAGGCAGAGCGGTAATACCGGAGCGAGTAATGAGCGGGAAAGCATCATCCGGGTTCTCACCACTCTTCATGGCCGCCACAGCATCCTTAGTACCGGAGATAAAGAAATCCACCAGCTTAAGACTGCGGGCAATCCCCTCCTGCATATCCAGCAGATTGGTACGAGCCTGCTTCATCATCTCCAAACGGTGCAGAAGCGACTCCTCGCCTTTGACCGTTGCATCAAAGAATTCCTTAATCTGAGCCAGGGTCACACGAGCCTGTTTCAGACACAGAGCGCCGATAAGACAAGCCACGGCGTCCTCGCCGTACACACGGCGACCGGAGGCAGTTCGCTCTACATGACGAATGATACCCTCTTTCTCATAAAAACGGAGAGTATGCACAGAGAGACCCGTCTTGCGAGCCAGAGCAGAGATAGAGTAACGCGTTGTTTTTGCAGTCATTGCTATGAGATGCGGCGTATTAGGCCACAGAGCGAGATAAAAGTCAAGCCAAATCTTATGTTTTTTACACTCCGCATATAGCAGATAAACAACGACATAAGAAATCAACACCGGAGATATCGATTCAAAGCGTTTTCCATGGCATCTTCCTTATCTGTATTATGCCATAAGGAAAGCTTGCAAGGCAGCGGCATTTATGGCAGGATAGCGCTCAATACTATGGACGCCATACTTTCCACCCTACAGACAATCGGCATCATTCTGCTTGTCATTCTCTTTTTCAATCTC
>JAFOZZ010000189.1 GCA_017390945.1 Akkermansia sp. | reverse complement strand
TGCAGCGCCAGATGCGGCGGATGCTCAGGGGCGCACGCCTTTAAGTCGCGCGGTTCGCTTTGGTTCTCTTCGTGCCGTAAAGTTACTCATCGATGCCGGGGCAGATGTAAAGCGCGCTGACTACATGAATATCGCATGGCCTCGCGAATGGCCGGAGCTGGAGTCGCTGCTTTTGGCATCGGGTGCGGCGCCTCGTATGTCTTCGCGTCCTGTTGCGGAGCTGGCGGCGGAGGTGCGCACGTTATTGGATTCCGCTACCGATGCGTCTGCGCTGCGGCTTTTCACCATATGCTCGCAGGGCAAGTTCGATATCAACACCCCTCTGCCGGAGGCTCCTGCTGGTTGCACTGCTCTCATGCTGGCCGCTCAGCGTGGGGATATTCAGCTCGTGCGGTGGTTATTGGCCATGGGAGCTCGTGCAGAAGTGAAGGATGCCGCAGGACAAAATGCGGTGGACTACGCTTCAGTCGCGGCTCAGCCGGATATCGTGTCACTGTTGCGCAAGACATACGTTCCGGCAGAGTAGATATTCACATGTAGTCATGCTGTCACAAACTGGCGCCGGCGGATTTATCTTTTTTCGCGCGGTGTTCTGTGGTATATGGTGCAATCTATGCAAGATTCACCATTTGTACTCGGTTTTACCGCGGGCGAGCTGAGCCCGTGGCTGTCAACCCGCTTTGATTTGCAGGCATACCATCGTGGGGCGGCTCTGCTGCAGAACTTCCTCGTGCAACCCTATGGCGGCATCTGTCGCCGCAGCGGTACTACCTATGTAGGTGCCGCTGCGGTGCAGGGGAATGACGCCGTGCGTCTGCTCCCCTTCTGCTTTTCGGAGACGGATGCTCTCATGCTCGAACTTTTCCCCGGCGGCATGCGCGTATATCGCCATGGTCAGCCAGTTCTGGCGGCTGATGGTTCTGTGTACCAGCTCGCCGCTCCGTGGAGCAGCGCGGCTGAGGTCCAGGCGCTGCGCTGTACCCAGGTCAACGATGTTATTTACATCACCAGTGCCTATCGTGCACCACTCGTACTTAGCCGTTATGCAGATAACGATTGGCTCTGCACGGAGTTTGCCCCCAATCCGTTCCCCCGCGAGACCTATCAGCCGCAAGCCGTAGCCCTCAGCGTTAAAATGAAATCCGACAATGCCCACGCTACGCTGAGCATTGATGCCGAACGTGGGGGATTTACCGAGGCTATGGTGGGGCGCGAGATGCTCCTGGCGGAGGCGGATATCCCATCGCGCACGCTGTTTCAGAACATGAATATCACCTTCAAAACGGCAGCTCTGCCGGATTTGTATTCGGAGAATGTTGTGGGCAGCACCTATTATTATGAGACGGATAGTAGTTCCAAAATGCTGAACTTCTACACAGTCATTTCCCCATACCTGAAATCCTATTACAACGGCAACTCCTCCGCTGCTGGCTACCCGGATTGTTTTATGCCCGGCATCATGCTGCTGGACAACGGCCAGCCTTACGAGGTATGCGGCGATTGGGAACTGCGTACGCATGGTGAGTGGAATGCCGTATGGGAGCTGTGGCGTAGCTACAACACCAAGCTCGATGAAATCGACTTCAAATGCTGGCAGTGGACGCGTATCCGCACTATCGAGCAAAATAATCTCACTGAACGCCAGAATTACATTGTTTCGGGGACGGAGACCACCCCGTGTCGCATGGTATTGGTATGCCGCTCGGCAGCCAGCTCCTCACTGGGCGCCCATATTTATTTCAATATTCTGGGCGGGCGCCGTGAGTATAAGTTTCGTATTACGGAGTACATTTCTTCTCGCGAAGCAACGGGGAGGATGCTGTCGTATTATGTTGATACGTGTAGTTCATTCTCCACGCATCATTGGAGCTTTGGGGCGTATGGGCCGCGCAATGGGTATCCTCTCTTTACCGGCTTGCACCAGGGGCGCTTGTGGTTCGGTGGCTTTGCGGGGCTGCCTACTACACTTATTGCCAGCACTGTGGATGATTTCACCAATTTCGATGTCCGCTCGGCGGATGATGCTGCTCTTCATCTCACTCTTGCGACGCCGAATCAAAGCCGCATCTGCTGGGTGTGCCCGGCTCGTCACCTCCTGGTAGGGACGACGGAAAGCGAGTGGACACTTGCCGCGCACGATGGCAGCGCCATCTCTGCTACCAATGCCGCCTTTACTCGCCAATCATCGGTAGGTAGCGAGCTCATGCCCGCTGATGCTGTGGAAAATACCGTCTTTTATGTGCAGCGCGGCGGTAAGCGTCTGCGCGAAATCTCCTACAAACTGACGGCGGACGGCTTTACCTCGACCGATACCAGCCTGCTTGCCGAGCACTTGTTCGACGCTCGCGTGCAGGAGTGGGTGGTACAGCGCGGTAGCAGTTCGCGCCTGTGGGTATTGATGAAAGACCACACCGTAGCCGTTCTCACCAGCAATGTGGAGCAGCAGGTCACAGCCTGGCAGCGTTTCTGCATGCCGGGACGAGAGGTGTTGCACCTTGCCACGCTCCCCGCTGCGGATAATAGCGATGAGGAGCTCTGGCTGGTCGTGCGCAATACGGCTAATGGCTTCATCTCAATTGAGCGTATGGGGGCAGGGGGGGGCTTTGTTGATGGCGCACGTATGCTGCCTGCTCCCACGTCATCGCTCGCCATGGCACCGCACTTAGCTGGCCTGCGTGCATTGGCCTACCCCGAGGGCTCGCCTGAGCTCGCTTGCGCGGTAGATGTCGCGGTGGATGGCTCTTACTTCGTACCTGCCGCGTTTGCAGGGCAGCCTTATTGCATGGGTGCCTCCTATGTTTCCGAGCTCCATACCCTGCCGTTGGAAAACGAGCGCAGTTACAACACTGTCCGGCAGGAGGGGAGGGTGCGTCTGCGCTTGCTGGAGAGCGACCCCTCCTTCTGCTACCGGAGCACCCATGTATCGGCGTGGGAAACCTACACCCCGGCCACCGACCATCGCACTTACCCCTACACGGGCGATATCCGGGTCTCACAGCTCCCGGCTCCTGCAGTGGGGCAGGGCGTGGCTATCAAAGTGGATGGGGCGCTGGACTTCCGCCTCGTCTCCCTCACTGTCGAGTTCGATTATCACGGGCGTTAAGGCAAACGAAAGCCGCCGCAACTGATATGTTGCGGCGGCTGTTTTAGAGGGGAATATTGTGTTACTTAGCGTTGGCCGTTTCGGTTGCAGGCTCCTCGATGCCGTTCTTGAAGCGCTCGAACACGCCTCGCGGGTCTTCCGGGGTCTGCTTCAGTGCATCAAAAATGCGGTCTCGCATCTCAATGGCGGCTTTGAATGCTGCCTCTTCGCTGCCATACTGGCGGTCGGAGAAGTACTTGGTGAACTGGTTCCATTTGCGGCAGATACTCAGACGCCAGCCCTGGAAGGAGGTGGTTTCGTACGTGTATCGGGTAATGTTACGCTGTGTCATGGCTTTTTGATTGTGTTGGTGGTTTTTAGTATCTGCGGAAGGTAGTTGGGCTCCCGCTTGCAGCCATAGAATGCCAGATATAACCCGTACAATCAACCTAACACTATAAACATTGGGCGTAAATGGGGTAACAAATCGTACTCCCCCATTTTATGTCATATAAAAATATCGGGAGCTTTGGCGTGTTGCACCAAAGCTCCCGGAAAAATGCTTGCGCGGTTAATTATTCGAAGAGCGACATCACGGCATCGGCAGCCTTGGCAGCAGCACCACCATGGCCCAGGCGATCCATAGACTCCTTCATCCCAGCCAGCACTTCTGCTCGCGTTTCGGGGGTGGTGAGCTTCTCGAGCTCAGCAATGCAGTTCTCTACATTGAAGTCATTCTGAATCAACTCCTTCGTGACAGCCTTGTCAATCAGGATGTTCACCATGCCAATGTGTTTAATGGTCAGAATCATGCGGCCAAACATGTAGGTGCCCCAGGCCACTTTGTACACCAGCGCAAACGGCAGCTCGTGCAGCGCCGCCTCCAGTGTTGCAGTGCCGGAGGCCACCAGCGCAGCCTCGGCTCTGTCCATCAGCCCGTGGTAGCTACCGGGGCAGATGTTAATGAGCTCGGGGGACACTCCAGCCTTCTCGGCCATGCGGCGCATGATGGCAGCCAGTTTCTCCGAGCTGGCAGAGGTCTCATATCGCCACTCCGGGTGTACTGTTTGCAGCTTCTTGACCACTTCGAGGAACACCGGGAAGTGGCGTTCAATCTCACGCATGCGGCTACCGGGGAACAGACCGATAAGCCCCTTTTCGCGCACATCGGTGCGGCGCTGCTCCAGGATGTCATCCACCAGCGGATGCCCCACAAATTCCGTGCGCAGCCCAGCTGCTTCGAAAAGCGGCTTCTCGAAGGGGAAGGTGCACATCATCAGGTCGAGAATACTGGCCAGCTTCGGTACACGGCTCTTGTGCCATGCCCATACCATCGGCGCAATAAACCAGGCAATCTTAGTTTTCGGGCAGCTCTTGTGCACACGCTCGGCCAGGCGCTGATTAAAGCCCGGATAGTCAATCAGAATCAGGCCATCCGGCTGTTCCTGTTCAATGCGGGTAGCCATGTCTTTCAGGCGTCGCAGGAAGAAGCGAGCATGCTTCAGTACTTCCACGAATCCGATGACGGCGGCTTGCTCCGCCCAGTCCTCCACCCCGGGAGCCAGGGCATGCATGCGGCTGCCACCCAATCCCACGATTTCGATGTCAGGATTGCGGCGCAACAGTTCCTTTATGAGCAGCGCACCCTGCTTGTCGCCACTCTTCTCACCTGCTATCATGAACAGCTTCATGCCGTGTATCTTAACATATTCTGCACCGCCTGGCAAGCGGTAAATGAGAAGCTGTGCGGGAGCAAGGGGGGAATTCTGCTCTGCCTGCGTTCGTAGGGCAGTTTTATCCCCAGTGGCTATAAGAGCTCTTATGAATGGCCGCGCTCGTCTGAACACTACCGCGAGCATGAAGTGCCCATCAGGGTGCTGTTTTGAAGTAGCAAAAAGCCGCTGCTTCATAACGAAGCAACGGCTTTGTTTTCAATTCAATGAAATAGATAATTTACTTGCGGCGGCGACGAGCAGCCAGGCCAGCCAGAGCCAGCAGGCTCAGCGTAGCTGTGGTGGGCTCGGGGACTGTGGTAAGATGTGCAGCTTTCAGAATTCCAGCTTGATCGAGAGCGCCAGACAGAATCTTGAATTCAGCAATGGAGCCAGACAGCGCGTCCTTACCTGTGGTGCTACCTGCGCCGATAGCTGCGAATGAGTCATCCTGAGCATATCGGAAATTGTCAACAGTCTTGGTTCCAACCAATACACCATTGAGATAGTAATTAGCCTTATCCGTGTTACAATCGTACGTAACCGCGACGTTATACCATGTATTTGCAGACAAAGTGAGAGAGCCATCGGTACGATGATCTGATACCCCCTTTGTGCACAGGTTTAAATCGTCCCCATCAATCAGATTGAATGCAACACCTTGAGTGTCCACTCCCGTGCCGAAGATGGCACTGGAGGCGGCCTTAGTTACATTACCTTGTTCGTCCTTGGTGGCAACATTGTCAAACTTTACCCATGCCATCAGGGTATAACTATTCTTGTACTTGTTAACCGTGTCCTCGCTCCAGTCACTGCCGCTGTAATTACCATTATCCGGCAACATTTGCGCTACAGAGCCAATCTTACCATCTGAGTTTGCCCAATATTTGTCACTGACGAGAATATAATTACCGCCCGATAGAGTAATAGACTTTCCCAGGTCGGCATCAAGGTAATAATTACCAACCTTAGTGCCGACAGTCATGCCAGAAGCACTGTATGTTGCAGTAGTTGAAGTGAAATTCCCTCCGGTCTTGTTGGTGCCTCCTTTGCCATATGCAACAGCGGTTACGGATCTCAACCCAGTGCCCGTTTCAGAATTAAGGTTGTCCTCGAAGGTCCAGATAGCATCATTAAAGGCAGAAGCCACCCCGGCCAACGCCATAAGCGCTATGATTGTCTTTTTCATCGTTGTGCTTGAATTGATTGTTAATTTGCTCAGGCTTGCGTCTGCTTTGCCTTAGCTGTTTCCTCGTACGCTGGAATGGCCAAGGCGTACAGCTCTCGCTAACCTGTGCGCGAAGTATATCTCATTTCGAATGCGATATACTGCATTTGGTATGTAAAAAACAGGTAATTAACAGTTTCAGTTATCTTTCTTGCTCCTCATGAGAGTGATTTTATCGGTATAATAAATTTCGTTTATGCTATCCGTTTTCTACGCTTTTTTTGCAAAGCGTAAGGTCGTGTTACGTTCTTATTTCTGTATAATGATATAAAAAATGACGGATTACAATATGGTGAAATAACTTCTTCTTGCTATATTCAGATGCACATAGTGCAAGAAATGGGATGTTTTGTTGTGTAAAATAAACTATTCTCATTCCTGTAACTAGCATTTTTTTAATGAAATACGCAATTTTTCGCTTGTCATCGCATTCGAAATGCGATATACTTCGCGCACAGGCAAAGGCGAGGCGTGTGCGGTTATTCCAGCGTACGAGGAAATGCCGCAGAGGCAACACCGGGCACCTGTGTAACAAACAATTAACAATCAACAATACACACAAATATGAAAAAGACGCTTATAGCTCTTATGGCGCTGGCAGGTGTTCTCGGAGCTACAGAAAGTTCTCCGATCACTCTGTTTGATCAGTGGACATTCGACAGTAACTTAACGAGCTCCGGAGGAAGAGCTTTTGCTAATCAAGGAGCAACCACCTCTTATGCAAATGGTGTGTTAACTCTTGGGCTCGACGAGCATTCCGATGGTTTGCATCTCGACGATAACAACAATTTGAATCTTGGGAAAAAAAATTGGGCTCTGCAAATTACCATGCAGCTTGATTCAACTGATTCAATTGCTAACAATGGAACATTGTTTTGTACCGCCAATGGTAGCGCCGATGAGGTTTCCTTGCAAGTAAATGTTAATACAACGGAAAACTCTACAACGGAAAGTTTCAAATTCTCCAATGGAGATCCTATTGACTCAGCCATTGTGAAAGATACGATGGTTACCTATACCCTGCTGAATTATAATGGCAAGCTGTATTATGCACAAGATGACACATGGTGCAATGTGATTTTGTCCGATAACACGGAGCGCGGATATATAGACAAAGCTTTTGAATTAAATAAGTTAATGATCGGTTTCACAAAAGGAGGCGTCAATGGATTGAATAGCAATGTTTTGGTGGATGATATTAGAGTTTACACTTTCAATCACGAGGCATCAAAACTTTCAGAGGTGAAAGCGGCATTAGTTCCCGAGCCTACCACGGCTACACTGAGCCTGCTGGCTTTGGCAGGTCTGGCTGCTCGCCGCCGCCGTCGCTAAAGCAACTTTGGCGTGGCAAGCGCCGCCGCCGCAAGTAATTCCAATTTCGAGTTACGATTTTCGAATTACGAGTTAATTCAAAGGCCGCAGTTCCCGCAAGGGGCTGCGGCTTTTCCTGTACGACCGATGCGATATGGGTACTGCGGTGAACGTCGGCTCGTCGCCGCGATGAGGCAGAACCGTAGACCAGAAGAATAACAGCGCCGGGGAGCACGAAACTGCCGGGTAGAAGCGTTGTCACCCACTTGTGGCCTCCAAGTGGGTGACAACGAGATTTGTTACCCACCAGTGGGTGACAAAATAGTTTGTTGCCCACTTTTGTGTAAAAAGTGGTTGACAAATGGGTGGTGTGTGCTAATATGCCCGTATGGGTGTCTCATTTGTTCTGCCATATTTGCCAATTCCGGAATTAAATCGAAATGCGTTATTTCAAACGTTTGGTGATGCTGTTAGTTCCATTTGTCGATACGATGGCATGATATACAATATGCCGTATGCCAATGTACTGTTATCTCCGCTGATGGCACAGGAGGCTGTGTTATCATCCAAAATAGAAGGAACGCAGTCCACACTGGATGAAGTATATTCGTTGGAAGCTGGTGAAGTCGGAACAGAGGCACAGGAGCGGGATGTACAGGAAATCAAAAATTACCGTGATGCTTTGCGATATGCGAAT
>JAFOZZ010000188.1 GCA_017390945.1 Akkermansia sp. | reverse complement strand
GGGCGCCGAGGACTTCACCCTCGCGGAGTTTGAAGTTAGCCACGCTCTTGCGGGCGTAGGTCATGGAAGGCTTCTGGCCGGTGATTTTGGCGATTTCAGCAACAGCATCCTCAACAGCCTGCTTGCGGTCGGGGTGCTTGCCCATGCACGTAGTCACCACAATCTTCTCGAGACGGGGAATCTGGTGCACGTTGGTGTACTGATGCTTCGCCTGGAGGGCCGGAACGACCTTCTCCTTATAGTATGTAAGCAATGTAGGGGTGCTCATAATTTTAGCGGGTCAGCTCTTGGTTATTAATTGTTTAGGTTTTGATGGCTTAAGCGCGGAGTTTCAGCCTTGCGGCATCAGCTCTCTTTCTTCACATTGGAGATGTGGATGGGGCCGTCAATGTCCTTAATGCCGCCTTCAGGATCGGACTCGGAGGGCTTGGTAGCCTTCTTGAGGATGCGGGCACCCTCAACCGTGACCGTCTGCTTCTTAGCATTGACAGACAGAACGACACCACGCTTGCCCTTGTTCTTGCCGGCGATAACGAGTACGTTGTCACCTTTCTTCACGTGGGTCTTCATCGTGTGTGTTTTGATTGTTTATGAGTTCGCGCCACACTACACCTGTAGTGCGGGGTCACGGAGTTTACACTTTTCATATGCCCTCGTCAAGCACAATCTCATATTTTTTTCATTTTTTTGCCCTTACTTCAAACTCCCCCGCCCTTCCCGGCGTCTCTTCACGCCACCCAGGCGGGTAGCGCCGCTAAAAGCAAGGCGGATTTTTTATAAAAGACAGAGGACGAATTCCAAAGGTGATGACAGCCCCTACCCTGGTATCAGGATACCTTAAACACCCGGCGGCGGGTATAAATAAAACGCCAGGTCAGAATAATGGCAGTAAGAGTGAGCGATACGATAAAGCTGACCCACGCACCAGCTGCCCCCATTGCAGGCACAATCAAATCGGTACGCACCAGGGCATAGGCAAGCGGCAGGCCAATCACCCAGTAGGAGACAAGGTTCGCCCAGGTGATAATAGCAGTATCGTGGCAGCCGCGCAGCAGGCCAGCCATGATAGCCTGGGTGGCATCGGCAATCTGGTACACGGCACAATAAACCAGCAGCGTGGAAGCCAGGCACACAATTTCGCAGCTATTGGTGTAAAGCGACACGATTTCATAGCGCAGCAGAATCGTGGCAATCATCATGAGGATGACCAGCGTATACGTTACCACCAGCAGGGTACGGAGCATGGCCGAGAAGGCATCCGGGCGCCCGCCACCCACGTGGTACGCCGCACGAATAGCAGCCGCAATACTCAAGCTGAGCGGCAGCATGAAAATCACACCACTCACATTGATAGCCACCTGCTGCGCACTGACCACCACCTCACCCAGCGGCGCCATGATAAGCGTCACCATGCTGAAGAAACTCATCTCGCACAGCGAGGCTACACCCACCGGCAACCCCAGGCGCAGAATGTGGCGAACCGTCCCCCAATCCGGGCGACGCAGGGCAAACATCTGGCGTGCGCGTGCACGGTGCTGGCGGCTCCCTACCATAATGGCAAGCAGGCAGCTGCACATGCACCAGTTAATGATAGAGGTCGCCATGCCACAGCCAGCACCGCCCAGCGCAGGCACCGGCCCCCAACCAAAGACGAAAAGGAAGTTCAGCGGGATATTGAGCAGCACACCGCAGAGGGACACAAACATGGCGGGGCGCGTCTGCCCATAGCCCTCGAAATTGGCCATAATAACGCGCATGATGAGGTTGGCCGGCACCCCCAGGAGCATGAACCACACGTAGCGCTGCGCACGAGCCGCCAGCTCCGCGTTGTCGGTCACGAACTGGAAGGCATAGGAGGCCGTGAACATGAGCACCACCTCCACGGCAGTCAGGCACAGTGCGAGCACCTTGCCATTATTGAGCATGTAGCCGGACTTCTGCTCAGCCCCCGCCCCGCGCAAGCGCGAAATGATGGCATTGAGAATCGTCAGCACGGAGCCGCCGGCTATCAGCAGAGTTCCGCTGATGGAGAAGCCCATGGCAACGGATGCGAGGTCGAGCTCACTGCTCCAGCCAGCGACAACAGTATCCGTCACCCCCATGCCCATGTGCAGGATGTTGCCAATATAGAGCGGGAGCATCAGCGACATCAAGCGCTTCAGCTCGTGCTTATCAATCCACTTGGCTGGGGTATGTGCGGACATGGTATTCATGCTCTATTGTACAAAAAAGCTCCATCGCAATGATGGAGCTTTTTATAAGGAGCATCTGGAACGGGATTCGAACCCGTGTTGCCCGCGTGAAAGGCGGGTGTCCTAGGCCGACTAGACGATCCAGACACTAGGCCGACAACCTTTCGGTTGTGCGCAGGCAATTTAGAGAATCCCGAAAATTCCCCGTTTTTTGAATCTTGGAGGAACCTATGACGAAACTTCTGCTTCGCCTGTTTGTAAAAAATTATGAAAATTCCCAGTCTCCCCAGGTCCGCACCGCCATCGGCGCCATGGCCGGCTTTACAGGCATCTGCTGCAATGTTGCGCTGTTTGCCATGAAGCTTCTGGTGGGTATTCTGGCTGGATCCGTGTCCATCACCGCTGACGCGCTGAACAATCTTTCCGATGCCTCCGGCTCCATCGTGACCCTCATCGGTTTCCGGGTGGCCGGAAAGCCTGCGGATGAACACCATCCCTACGGCCACGCCCGGGCAGAGTATT
>JAFOZZ010000187.1 GCA_017390945.1 Akkermansia sp. | reverse complement strand
GAAGGCGTGGGCGTAGAAGATTTCGCGGTTGAAGCGAAGCTTGTCACCGGTGTAGGGGGTGCGGGAGGCGGGTACGCAGGTGAAGGCCAGCGGGGTAGTGGTGCCAGCTACGGAGCGAAGGCCGTTGGCTTCATCCGGGTTGGCGCTCTCCTTGCGCAGCACGTAAGCGAAAGCGTTCTCGCCCTTGGTCAGACAGGCGCCGTTAGCTACCTTGCCGTCGGGGTCCTTGGTGCCGGCGTGCTTGGCAAAGAAGGTCTTCTCATCGGGCTCACCCTTGTAGAAGAGCTGGCGGAAGTAGTCGTTAGCGTGGATGCCCTTGAGCTCGCCGAAGTTGTACTCGGCGTTGTTCTCGTCCTCGAGGAGGGCGTCAGCGGTGGCATCGCAGGGGTAGGAACCGTGGTCCTGGTTGAAGGAGAGCAGGCGCTTCTGCACCTGACCCAGGTTCTGGCTGGCCTGCTGACGGTCACCGTCGTTCATGTGCTCCATGATGGGGCCGTAACCTACGGCAGCCAGAGAAGCCAGAATGGCGATAACCACCATAAGCTCGATCAGGGTGAAACCCTTCTTGGTCTTGTTGAGTTGAATTTTCATGCTATATGCGTTTGTGTTGACTCTTTATGTATAGCACGAAATCTCCGCCGTTGCAAGCGGTAAATGCGAAATTGCAGAAAAACGAGAGCGAATTTTAAGCTCTGGCGGGCTTTTGCCTGCCATTTTGAGCTCGCTGCTGCTCTATCAGATTTTCTCGAGATAGGCGGTGATGCCGGCCTGGTAGAGCTCCGGCTCCAGCAGGAAGGAGTCGTGTCCCTTCTGGGAGTGGATGCACTGGTACTCGGCCTGCACGCCGTTCTTCAGCAGGCGGCGGTGGAAGTGGGAGATGTCGCGGGAGGTGAAGCAGCAATCCGTATTGATGGAGAACAGGATGAAGGGGATATCGTGCTCGGCGTAGCGGCGGAATGTCTCGTCCACGCTGCGGCCGGTGATGGTCTCCAGGTCGAATGCTGTCCACATGTTAATGATGCGGATGTAGGCGTTTGCATCAAAACGCTTGGCAAACTTGGTGCCCTGGTGCAGCATGTAGCTTTCGATGCTGCGGGCAGGGGTGTACCAGGTGAGCAGCCCCTTGCGGTCGGGGGAGCAGCCCTTGCGGGCACGCTTTTCCAGCCCGCGCTGGTAGATGAAGTGCTTGTGGCAGATGATGCGTGCCAGCGCCACACCGCGTACAGGGGGGTCGCTGAGCGGGTATCGGCCTTCGCGGTATTTCTCGTCCATCTCGATGGCGCAGAACTGCTCGAAGGAGCTCAGCTTGTGCTCAATGGCGGGCTTGTAATTGGCGCCGATGATGATGACGCTGCGGATGCGCTCCGGGTACAGGTTGGCAAAGGCGAGCGACAGCATGCCGCCTACGCTCGGGCCTACCAGCGCAAAGCGGTCGATGCCGAAGTGATTCAGCAGCTGAATCTGGGCGCGTGCCTGGTCGTTGGCATTCACCATCGGGAAACGGCTGCCCCAGGGCTCGCCATCCGGTGCCAGACTGGCCGGGCCGGTGGAGCCATAGCAGCTGCCTACAAAGTTGACGCAGATGATGAAGTACTTGTCCGTATCCAGCGGCTTGCCGGGGCCAATCATGCGATCCCACCAGCCCTCATAGTACTCCGGCTGCCAGAAATCGCCAGCCTCGGGTACATCGTCATTGTACCCATGGGCGTGGTGGCTCCCCGTCAGGGCATGGAAGAGCAGGATGGCGTTGCTCTTATCGGCAGCCAGCGTGCCGTAGGTTTCGTAGGCAAGCTGCACGTTGGGCAGGGTTTCGCCACTGTCGAACGTAAAATCACCGATGTTGAGAATCTGGGTGCGGACTGTATTAGCCATGAGAGATGGTGCGTAATCGTGCTGGATAGGTAAACGAAAAAAGGACCGGGGTCAGAACACACCGGTCTCCTTTTTCAACGTGCGGTCAGGCCGCCGCAGGGTTACTTAACACCCTTCTTGCTCAGGCGAGTGCCGGCGGTTGTACCCTGGCGAGCCTTGAACTTGGGGTTGCTCTTGCAGATAACATAGAGTGTACCCTTACGCTTCACGATCTGGCAATCAGCGTGACGGCGCTTCATGGAGGCGAGTGAGGAAAGAACTTTCATGATCTCTGTTTTGTTTGTGTGTTGTTAAGATTTTCGACCGCGAAGCATTTGCGTCGGGACGCGCATTATACTCTTTTATCGCCATTTGTAAAGACAAATTTCTCATTTCTGTGTATTTTTTTGTAGAGCCCGCCTTGCCGGGCTCTGATTTGTGCGATGGAATGCGTTGCCTCCACTCTATTTTCTTGTGCCTGCTATCCGTTTTTGCTACAATGCGGCAAGCAGGTAGAAAAACGACAACCAAATTTCAGTTATGAAGAAAAGATTGCGCAAGAAGTACCATCTGGGCGAGTATCAGGAGCTTTGTTTCGATGTCTGTTATCGTTACAAGGGAGACGTTTTTTCGGAGGAGGAAGACGCGTTCTGGAACGAGTTTATCAGTGACTGCATCGTGGGGAATGGACTGAACTGCGGTGGCAGTGTGTCGATGGATGGCACATGTGAATACGCTGCTTATTCAGTTGACAAGTGCCAGCAGATTGAGAATCAGCTGGCGGCGGTGCAAGCCTGGCTTGACGCCCGCGAGGATGTGGAGCTGGTGCGCTGCGGCGAGTACCGCGACCTCTGGTACGATTTCCCCGTCAGCATGACTGCCGAGATGAAGAAGCTGCCGCTCAGCTACTATGTGGCACTTGTCCGAGCTCGCCGTCTGATGGATTGCTGATGACTTGGTTAAACGGTCTTTTACAAGATAATACTTATGCTTCAACATCATATCGGAAAATCATTTGCGGTGTGCGCCGCCGCTTTTTGTGCGGCCGCGCTGAGCTCGCCTTTATCCTGGGCTCAGACCGATGAGGCAGAGCCGGCAAAGAGTGAGGGCGTTGTCAGTTTGCCCGGCAAGCCTGCTACCGCTGCTGAGCTGGCAGCCCTGGACAGCGAGCCTTATTCCCGTGCGGTGGATGTCTTTGTCGCCGGGCAGGGGAATCCCTATGCCAGTATCCGCATTCCGGATATCATCAATGCCAATGGCGTGCTGGTGGCCATGGCCGAAGGCCGTTATCAGGATACAGACCAGGGGCAGAATGACCTCATCGTTTCCGTGAGCAAGGATGGCGGCAAGACGTGGAGCAAGCCGACGGTGGCAGCCTCATCCAAGGGCGCTACCTTCAATAACCCCTGCTTGATATATGACCGCAACAAGAAGCAGGTTGTGCTCTTTTTCCAGCGTTACCCCGAGGGCGTGAAGGAGCGAACCCCCAATATCCCCACCGGCTGGCAGGATAAGAGGTGTATCCGCAACTTTGTCTGTACGTCCAAGAATGGCAAAAAGTGGTCTACCCCCAAGGACGTAACCAAAACAACGAAGAATGAGGGCGTGACTATTACTTGTAGTGGCCCTAACCCCGGCGTGCAGCTTACCCGTGGCAAGTACGCCGGGCGCATCGTCGTGCCGTTGAATGAAGGCCCCTTCGGTAATTGGACGCTGGCCGCCGCTTATTCCGACAATGGCGGTAAGGCCTGGAAAATCGGCCGCAAATCGGAGGCCGGCCGCGGTATCAACGAGGTATCGGTGGTCGAGACGGAAACCGGCGGCCTGTTTGTGGTATCTCGCGCCTGGGGCGGCAATTTGCGCAAGGTGGCTTATTCGGACGACGGCGGCAAGACCTGGGGGGCGATATCTGACCATCCCGAGCTCCCCAGCCCGAACTGCCAGAATGGCCTGACACGCTACTCTTTTGCAGATGACGCGGCTCTGGGCAATCGCGGGCGTATCCTCTTCTCCTCCCCCACGAATGGGCGCAGCAATGGCGTCATTAAGATGAGCTATGATGATGGTAAGACCTGGCCGGTGTCGCGCTATGTGGGCAACGGCCCATATGCCTACTCTGTGCTTTGCCCGGTAAAACCCGGCGTGGCCGGTGTATTGTTCGAGGTGAACGGCTCACCCATTCGCCATATTCGCTTCGCGCCGTTCAGCATTTCCTGGCTCACCGGCGGGCAAGACAACGGCTTGTCCAAATAAGAGCCTATCTCCCATTCAAAGACAACAACAGGCAGCCTCGCGAAAAAGAGGCTGCCTGTTGTGTGTATGGGGGCTCGCCGCTTACATGGGGAGGTTTTTTATTTTGTACGGCTTGTCGAAATCTACGATATGCTACGTTTTTTTCCGAGGTTGACTTTTTGTGATGGGGGGAGTAGAATCATGCACCATGAATGATGTTGACGTCCAGCGTGCTCGGGAGGAGCTGATGGTGCAGGGGATTGAGGCGCCGAAATATCGGCTGGCGCTGCTGGAGGCGGCGGAAAAGGGGGATGCAGCACAGGTGCAGCGGCTTATTACAGCCGGGGCGGATGTGAATGTCACGGACAAGTATGGTCTCTCGCCGCTTTATTATGCGGCTCTAGAAGGGCATGCGGATTGTGTGAGGCTGTTGCTGTCGGTGCCTGGCGTGGATGTCAACAAGTCGAACTCACGCGGCTTTTGCCCGCTTATTGCTGCAACGAAGCACGCTGATTGTGTGGCGCTCCTGTTGGCTGCACCGGGAATCGATGTCAACAAAGTACATCAGTACGGCTGGACAGCGGCCTTCCATGCGGCATTTTATGGGCGTGCGGAGAGCTTGCGTATGTTGCTTCATGCGCCCGGGGTGGATGTCAATATGCGTGATCCGAGTGGCAAAAACATGCTGATGGTGGCGGCTGAGAATTGGAAAACCGAGACAGTGCGCGTGCTGATTGATGCTCCGGGTATTGATGGACAGGATTTTACGCCGCTTGCGCTGGCGGTCGCGGCGGATGACGTCAGTGAGGTTCGCCGGCTGCTTAACACGCCCGGTATCAATATCAATGAGCAGGATTCGGATGGCATAACCGCTCTATACCGTGCGGCGGCTTGTGGCCTGACGGAGTGTGTGGAGCTGCTGCTGGCGGTGCCGGGTATCGATGTGAATCTGACAGACCGTGGGGAGCGCTCACCACTGGCTATGGCTGCGAAAAACGGGCATAGCGAATGCCTGAAACGCCTGCTGGCAGCGCCGGGCATTGACGTGAACCTGGCGGATCAGTACGGCGATACGCCGCTCTGCATGGCCGCGCTGTACAATCAGGTGGATTGTTTGCGTCTTTTGCTGGACAGTGTCGGTGTGGATATCAACAGGAAAGACTGCGAGGGCAAATCCATTCTGGACAATTTGCTCGCGGAGAGGCATGCGGAGGTCATCAGCATCCTGCGAAAAGCCGGCGTGAAAAAGACGTTGAAGGGTAGAATGGACGCGCTGAAGAGTAAAATCTACGACCTTTGCGGCGTCTGCCCTGCGAACTGAGCGCGCATTGACTCGGATGCCGGGGCGCCTCAAATAATTCGACAAGTTGGAATTTGGCGGGCGAAGCCCGCGGTACTTTTGAGCCCGCACTTGTGCGGGCGGCATATGGTAGCCTGGGGCGTAAGCCCCAGATAAACACGTACAAACATACCAGAACCCGCGCTTGCGCGGGTGGCATAACCGGTTGCTTTATGATTTAACGATGCAACAACGCTGATTTTGTAGCCAACGATTATGCCGCCCGCACATGTGCGGGTTCAATGTTTGGCGGGCATTTGCCCGCGGAACTTTTCGCTGCCCGCTGCGCGGGCAATTTAACCAGCCTGCAAGGCTGATTTAACCTTGCCGACTGGCAAGATTTAACCCGAGCGACCGCGAGGATTTCACTTGCGCCTACAAGGCGCAACAGCTCTACAAATTCTCATTTATCGAGGTTTTCGAGATGCTCGAATTAGTCGATGTTCAGGTTTTCTGCCGGGACATCACCACCGAGAATCTGCGGTAGTTCCTCCGGTTGTTCGGCGGGGGAGGGAGTGGCCGGTTGTTTGTTTTCATTCTGAGGCGGATTGGGGTTCGGCACACTGCCTACGACGGTCTGGCTGTCGCAGCCGGTGACGACACTGCTCAGGAATGCCACGGCGGTGGGGATAAGGCGTTTGTAGTTTGTAACGGGTTGAATTTTCATGATGCTTGTTTCGTGTGATTTGAGGGGGACAGGATGAGGTTCAATAATTTCATGCGGAGAAATCAGAGCGCGGCTTTTTTGTGCTTGAAGTGCTTGCAGCTCCACCAGATGAGAACTGCTACCACTACCAGCATACATACTGCCAGTACAGGGCGGCAGAAGAACCACGACACCGTGATAACCAGCAGGGCGAGGATAGTGCCAAGTATGAGCGATATGGCCACGGCGCCCGCCTCTGCCAGCTTGCCACAGAGCGGTACCATTTTCGCCAGGGGGCGGAGCATGCAGGCAAAGGCTCCCCAGAGCATGAGCCAGCCGCCCATGCGTACCATCCACAGGGTCATGGTGTTGGTGGCGCGAGCTTCATCAAAGCACTGTGCCTCATTCTTGGTATCGGTATAGAGCAAGTCGACGGTCGCCCCATTCGACGCAGTGTAGGGGGCAAAACTATTTCCTGTTTGTACGGCTACGAGGCTGACAGGGCGCTTCGGACTCGTTTTTTTCCAGGAAATACGTACATCTCCCACACTGGGCTCCTGGGGATTCAGGGGGTAGTAGGAGCTACCCTCCGGGGCTCTGCCGATGAACAGATACTCCCCATGCAGTACGGCGTGCTTCTTCAGCGCCTCCGGTACTTGCTGCGCTTTGACACGCACGCCATCGCTGGAAATGCGGCTTATCTGGGCGTCTGTCAGCTTGTAGTTGCCTACCTGCACATTCTGAGCCTGTTGCACCAGATTGTCGGCTTTGTAATGGGTGTAGTTCGCGTTTCTGTAGTCCGTATTGTAAAAGACCCCAGAATTGACTGGTTCATTGACCCAGGCGAGGTGGTAGCTGTAGACCCACTCATTATCGCGGCTTTTGCGGTATTCGTGCTCCGACTGGAAGGTGCCTTTTTTGTCACCTCCCTGTCGCTGTTTTTTCTTCTCCACCCATTGCAGGTACTGGACATTGCGCCGAAGCATGATGGCGGGTGCCTGGACGCCATAGGCCTCATCCACCAGCACGTCATCCGTGGTGGCCGTGCCGCTCAGGTGTACCGGCTTGCCCTCCAGCTCTGGATTCGGCGTGGTTGTGCTTTCGATGCGCTGCACCTGGGGCTGCAACTCATCCAGGGCTTGCGCCATGTCGAGGTAGCTCCCCTCGTTGGTGAACAGCAGATAAATGGCCATCACCATGATACTGGGCCCCAGGAAAAAGCCTAAGCATCCTTTGCCGGCTTTTATGGCGCACCCATCCTTTGCTTCATCCTTAGCCATGGAGAAATGAATGAATCAGAGTCCCAGGCGGTTGCTGACGCCGCTCCACCAGTTTTGCAGCGGGGCGCCTGCCTGATTCCCCTGCAATTTCAGGTACAGCAGCACAATGCCTTGCTGCGTTTTCTGCACTGGCAGCGACATTAACCACTCGCCCTCAGCCGTCTGGAGATTCAGGTAAAAGCAATCAGCCGGTGCACAGAGTGTGGTCGCGGATTTGGCACCTTTCAGCAGCGCCAGCAGCTCAGCTGTTTCGGTGGACGTGAGGTCGCTCACCTTGTCGTTGATGCTGATGGCTGCGGTCGCGGTCTTGCCCAGCATAGCGTGTAGATGCGCGGTTGCCGTGGGGTTATAGCTGTCGTAACCGATAGTCTGAGGCCCCGGCGTGGTATACGGCGCTGCTGCTGCCGGCGTCGAGTTACAGGCCGACAGAATTGCCGCAAGCGATGCCGTGAAGAAAAGCTTTTTCATGTTTTACAGCGGGGATTTGCTGGTGGGCAGTACGCCGTGCGGGTGATAGGCGGATGTACCCCAGCTGGGGACGTAGCAACCGGAGTACAGGTGATTGACCTGGTAAATCAGAGAGCCCTGCTTGGTGTAGCCGTATACAGGGCGACCATCGGCATAGCCGTAAATCGGGATGCCGTTGGAGTCATAGCTGGACGGCTGCCATTGAATGCCGTTGGTGAAGCTGGTCTGGGCGGCGTTTGTACCGGTTTGGACTGTGGTGGTCGGGGTACGATAGCCATGCCCGACAAAATCGTTCAGCATGATTTTGCAGG
>JAFOZZ010000186.1 GCA_017390945.1 Akkermansia sp. | reverse complement strand
GGTCAGGGCTTGCCATGGGGGTGGAGGGGAGGTCGGAGAGGGGGATGAAGCATTCGCCGGGGCGGGGAATGGCTGCGGTGGCCAGGTGGAGGTGGCGCGTGACCTTGTAACGGGTGACGGTGTAGCGCTGGTCGCACAGGTGTGGGAAAGCGGCGACCTCCTCCTGCTCGCGGCGAGGGAGGCGGTACATGCCCTCATGTCGTTGCCCGCTGGCTTGCTGCTCCATGAGCAGACCCTGCGGCGTGAGGTGCCAGATGTCCCAGTGCTCGATGGTGGTGACTTGCTTTTTGGGGAGCTTGACGGGGAGGACTGCCGGATTGGTGGCGGTGCAGTAGGCGCGCACAGGACACAGCAGGCAGGTGGGCGTGCCAGTGGTGCAGAGGGTTTGCCCCAGCTCCATGAGGGCGGAGTTGTATGCGCGGGGATTGGTGGGGTGCACGAGGCGTGCTGCCAGTTGCCAGTGCTGCTTGCGCCCGGCGGGGCTGTCCACGGGCGTGGCATCATTGAACACGCGGGCAAACACGCGGCTCACGTTGGCATCCACCAGCGGAGCCGGGCGATTGTAGGCAAAGCTGAGCAGGGCGCCCACGGTGTAGTCGCCTATGCCGGGCAGGGCGCGGATGGCGGCTTCATCCGTAGGGAAGCTGCCCTCATGGCGCTCGCAGATGGCGATGGCGGCGGCACGCAGGGACTTAACGCGGCGGTAGTAGCCCAGCCCCTCCCAGGAGCGCAGAGCTGTCTGCTCGTCTGCCTGAGCCAGTGCGGCAGGTGTAGGAAACTGCTGCATCCACGCCTCGTAGCGCCCCAGTACGGTGGCGATGGTTGTTTGTTGCAGCATGACCTCGCTCACCAGGATGGCCCAGGGCTCTGTGGTGCGGCGCCATGGGTAGTCCCGCCCATTGGCGGAGAACCAGTCCACCAGCGCCTGCGCGAAATCTGCGTATTGCTCCTCGCGCATGCTCAGGCCGGGGTGTGGTGTTCCGTGGTGTAGATGGAGATGTCTGCGTTGCGGGTGCCGAGGAGTTTCTGGGCGCGCATCAGAGCCTTGCGGGTGGAGATGTTCGGGTTGCGGGGCTCGAAGATAAAGATGTTGCTCTCGCCCTTTCTGCGGTCGCAGTTCTCCTGCAACACACTCAGCACGCCGCTCTTTTTGAGGATGCGGAATACCTCACGTCCGGCGCCGGAGATGATGAGATGGCGGCCTTTTTCGCGGGTGAACTTAATGAGCTCCTCGAGGGCGCACACGGAGGTGGCGTCCAGGTTGCGGGCGTTGCGCATACGCAGCACAATGATGGCAAGGGTGGGGTCCTCCGCGATACGCGATACCTGTTTGCGGAAGAGGTCGGCAGCGCCGAAGAAGAGGTCGCCCTCGACGTGTACGATGGAAATCTGGGGCAGGCGGGCGGTGTTGCTATTCACCTCCAGCAGGGTACCCTTGTCATCGAACGTGTACTCCACCAGCTCAGGCTTAGCAGCTTTGCGCAGGAAGAGGGAGACGGAGATGACGACGCCGACGAAAATGGCAATGTGCAGCGGCAGCAGCAGCGCGGCAATAAAGGTGATGAGCAGCACGACGGCATCGCCTCGCGTGGAGCGGAAGCAGATGCGCAGCAGCTTGCGGTCGTACAGCGAGACGGCATTGGCCAGTACCAGGGCGGCCAGTACGCTGTGCGGGATGCAGGAGATGATGGGGAAGCTGGCCAGCACGAAGGTGATACCCAGGCAGAGCAGGCCGCAGATGACGCCCGAGAAGCGTGTGGCGGCGCCGGCCGTGTAGTTGAGCATGGAGCGCGTGAGGGAGGCCGAGCAGGGGAGCGAGGTGGTGAAGGCGGAGCCGATGTTGGCCATGCCGACAGCGAAGGTGTCCTGGTTCAGGTTGACAGGCTCGCCCGTCTTGGCGGAGAGTGTCTTGCTCATCACCGTCTGTTCCAGCGTGGAAAGGAAGGCGATACCGATGACGACCGGGAAAATCTCGGCCAGGTGGCCGGGGAGCTCCCACACGGCGGGTGGAGTGCAGGTGAGGTCGCTCATGGTGAAGTCCTTGAGCATGCGCACATCGGTAAAGAAGCCACCGGCCCAAGGCTGGCAGAGTACCCAGTTGAGCACGCTCATGGTGAGCAGAATAACCGCAAAGGTCGGCAGAAACTTAAAGTGCTTCTTGAGCGGGATGAACATGAGGAAGGAGAGCACACCCAGTACGATGGGCTGCCACTGCACCTTGTCCAGGTTCTCGATGATGGCCGAGCTCATGGTGAAGAATGAGCTGCCCGCGTTCACGTCATTGATGCCTAGTACATAGCGTAACTGGGAGGCGATGATGAGCGTGGCCGCGCCTGTGATGTAGCCGACCAGCACACTGCGGCTCACAAACTGAAGCATCTCCGTGGCTTTTACGAAAGCGCCAATCACGCACACCAAGCCGGCCAGGAAGACGATGAGCGGTACAAAGACCGCTGGCTGACTCTGAATGGCGGGCGATGAGGCCAGGAAAAAGCTGGCTAACATGAAGGCTGTTGCATTGCTGGGGCCGCTGACGGTAAGGCTGCAACGCGTGAACAACGGCGCGATGAACGTGCCTACCGTAGCTGCCATAATGCCGTAAATACTATCCAGCCCGGCCATCGCGGCGAACGCCATGCCTTGAGGCAGACCTACCAGCGCGACGTCGAGCGCGGCCTTGGTATCGCGGCCGGCTTTGGACAAATTGTAGCTGCTGATAGCGTGGCGTGCGGGCAGGGGGTCAATCATACCTTGGCCGAGGTATGTGCGCAGCCCTTTCCAGCCATATTTCAAGCGGTGTGCCAGTGCTCCCATGATAGTGGAGAGTATATCAGATGTTATGCCTGCTCGCAAGCAGTTTATTTCGCCTTGATTTGTTCGAGCTTCTGTTGCGCCTGCTCCATGCGGTGTTGCATGTTGGCGTTCTCTTTGTCATTTCGGAGGATGTCGCTCATGAGCACAATTGCCTGCTCCAGCCAGATGATGGCATCGCGTGTTTCTCCGGTCTCCACCGCCATGTTGGCCGATTCGACCAGGGCGTCTGCATACATCATCTTGAGCGTGTGGTTGCCGGGCGTTTTCTCCAGCATTTCCTGCACGAGGTGGCGGTACTCTGCCATTTCCTCGGCGGCGCGGGGCAGGTTCTTGTTGTTGGCGGCATGGGCGCGAGCCAGTCCGCGCCAGGCGCCGGCCTTTATCATGGCGTATTCGGCATTGCCGGGTGAGGTTTGCAGGAGCTTGTTGACCTTCTGCATGATGCTGTTGCTGTACGCCTCGGACTGGTTGGTGAGGCCACGGCGCTGCATGATTTCCACCATGAAAGCCATGGCGCGGCACTCCAGGAACGGATACTCGGTATTGTTCGGGTCGAGGGTTTCAAGCTCTTCGGCCAGCGAGATACTTTCCTTGAAGGCGGTCATAGCCTGTTCCTCCATATTGCGGCGCAGGGCTTCGTCCTCCGTGCCGTTGCTCATGGTGGTGAACATGTTGCCGCGGGTGTAGGACTCTGTAGAGCGCCCGGCCTTGAACGAGAGGCGGTGCGGGTGCGTAGCCGACAGCTCGCTGTAGATGTCGCGCGCTTCATTGAGCAACTGGGTTGCGTGGGCGTAGTCATCGCTCTCGATACGCAGGCGAGCCTGGCTGATGAGGGCGCGGGCCAGGCCCACTCGTGCGCCCTCGTGGCGCTCGTATTGGGCTACGAGCTCGCGGTAGAGGTCAATCATGCTGTCGATGGCCTTGCGGCGCTGATCGATATTGCCGGTATTGCCAGCGAGTCGGGCGGCGTAGTCCATGGCCACACCGAGGTCGCAGCGGTAATCCGGGTTATCCGGCGATTGGTCGCTGAGCAGGCGCAGCATATTGAGCGCTTGCCCCACGAGCACGCGTGCCTGCGAGTTCATGTTGCGGCGGCGGCCTACATCTGCACGCAGGAGCCATACCTTTGCCAGCTCGTAGCGGTAGTGCTGGTTCTCCGGGTTAAGCTCATGAAGCGTTTGCAGAAGCTTGGTTGCGTTGCGGTAGGCCTCCGTGGCGGCGGGCAATTCGCCCTGCTGGGCATTTACCAGCCCCAGATTCTTCCAGGCGGTAGCGAGGGCGCGCTGGAGCTTTTCATCCTCAGCCATGGGGAGCTTCTCCATGGAATTGAGGTAGTTCTTGAGGTTGTTTCCCAGTTGTTTCTGCAGGGCTGTGGAGCCGGGGATGTCGGCGAGCTCATCGTTGAAATCGTAGAGCATGCCTTCCGTGAAGCTCAGGCTGTTGTTATAAATCTGGGTAGCGTATTCTTTTTCGCGCAGCGCCCAGATGCTCAAGCTGCTCAGCAGTAGTACGATGATGATGCTGAATGCCATGAGGATGCGCATGCGCTTCACCATGCCGGTGGGCGGCGGGATGATGCCGCTCTCCATGCTGTCGCGCCAGGCGGAGGCGTTCTTCCAGCGCTCGGCGGGTTGCAGCTCCAGGGCGCGGTCGATGGCTTGCAGGAAGTGGCGGCTGTAGTGCTCCTCCAGGTGTGCACGCCCGGCCAGCGGCTTGTAGGGATCCGGCGAGGCCATTGTACGCACATCGGCACGCGGGGGGAGCAGGCGGGTGATGAGGTAGTAGAAGGTGGCGCCGAGGGCATAGATGTCCGTTTGCGAGCCGATGGCGGCGCTCATCTGGGCATCACTGCGGGCGGTGCTTTGCTCCGGTGCGCAGAAATCCGGTGTATAAATGTTGGTGTACACCTTACCCTCTTGCAATTGGCGGGCGGAGCCGAAATCCAGCAGGATGGGGCGGCCCTCGCTGTTGATGATGATGTTCTCGGGCTTAATGTCGCGGTGTACGATGCCCTGCTGCTCCAGGTATTCGAGGGTGTAGAGCAGGTTGCGCAGCAGTTGCTTAATGCGGCGGGCTTCGACGGCCTGGCGGCTTTTGTCCAGCGAGGGTGTTTTGGTGATTTCCAGCGGCTGGCCTTCCACATAGGGCATCACGTAATAGGCTGTGCCGTTGGCCTCGAAGCCGGAGATAATGGGTACAATGCCCGGGTGCTCCAGCCCCATGAGCACAATCACCTCCTCCATGAACTCTGCCATGGTCGCTTTGAAGCGCGCATCCGTCTCCGGGGAGGTGCTGGTCACATAGGTGGTGCCGGGGACTCGTACCGCGAGGTCGGTGGGCATGTGCTCCTTAATCACCACGATGGAGCCCTGCGATGAATGGCGCGCGCGGTAGGTGATACCGAAGCCGCCTTGCCCGAGCTTGGATATGATGGTGTAGTCGCCCACCTGTGTGCCGGGGGGCAGCGGCTCGCGCTTGTCGGTGCTGACGGGGGATGGTGTCTCCTGCGCTTCGGAGTCGGGGCGCCTGGGCTGTACCGGTGGCGGGGGCGGTGCCAGTAAATTGTCGGGAGAGAGACTCATAACAGTGTTTTGCGGAGTTTGAGAGTGCTGCTCTTTTCGCGGTCGGTAGAGTAGGTTGCTATATCCACCGGCAGGTTGGGCAGGTTGGTAAGAGGATTGAGCTGAGGCAGGTTGTAGTGTATGAACAGCTGAGCCTCCTGCTCATTGCAGTTGAGCTGGAGCTCCACCTGAGTGGTGGGCGGCAGGGCGAGCATGATTTCCTTCACCGTGTTTTGCAGCGCCGTTATGTCGTCCGGAGCGGCGAATACGCTCTCCAGCTTCTCCTGGAGCGGTTGCAGCAAGAGCTCATATTGCTCTGCCGTGGTGGCGATTTCGGCATGGGCGCGCCACTTACCGCGGAACTCCAGTGCCAGCATGGTGCAGTCGCTCTGTTGCTCCATATTGCCGGTGAATTGTTGCAGGGCGGTGCGTACCTGGATGGGGACATCGCTGATGTTTTTGGCCGGGGCGCGAAGTGCCTCCTGCAAGCGGGCTGCACCAAAGTGCGTGTGCTCGCCGTCTGTGGCATTGAGCACGCCATTGGTGTAAAGGAACAGGCGGTCGCCGGGGGTGAGCATCATGCGGCACTCAGTGTAGGAGGCACCGGCGTGAGCACCCAGCAGGGCGCCGGAGTTCATGGCAAGCATCTCGTAGTCGCTGCCCGGGCTGCGGCGCAGCGCTTGCGGTGTGCCGGCGTTCACAAAGCGCAGGTCACCCGTCGTGATATTGAGGCGGCCATAGAAGAGCGACAGGCGCATGCCGCTGGAACCGGTGCAGAGTGTTTTGTTCGCCTTGGTAACGAGCTCCTGCGGCGTGGCTCCGGTGTTGGCCAGCTCGCGGATAACGGAGATGGCACGCATCATGAAGAGCGCGGCGGGAATGCCGGAATCTACCACATCGCCCAGCAGGAAACAAATGTGGCGAGAGTCGGGCATGAAGAAATCGTAGAAATCGCCGCCTACCACATGAGCCTGAGCGCTGGTGGCGTAGATGTCGAAGGCGGTCTGCTCCGGGAACGCTGGGAACTTGTTGGGCAGCACTGTGCTCTGAATGGCACTTGCCAGCTGCAATTCTTTGTTCAGTCGCTCGCGCTTCTGCTCATTGAAGGCTTGCAGGGCATCCACCATGGCGTTAATGCCGGTGGAGAGGCGGGTGAGCTCCGGCGTGTCCTTTACGTCCACGCGTTCCTCGGTGTAGCCCTCGGTGATGCGGCGCAGGGAGTAATTGATACGATGCAAGCCACTGAGCACGTAGCGGCGCAGCAGAATCCACACCACAACGAACATCAGGACGAACAGGCCGATGTTGCTCCACAGCAGGTAGCGAAGCGATTTCGCACTGATTTTGTTGATTTCGCGCATCGGCATGAATGCCACGAGGCGCAGGCCATCTTCTTCAATCGCATAGCAGGCGTAGGCTTTGCCGCCGATTTCGAGCTCGCGTACCGTGTTGAGCGGAATGGAAAGAATGGTGGAGGAGGGGAGATTGAGGGTACCTCTGTTCAGGAATTGGCCATCGCGGAAGGCTACAATGTGGCCAGAGGTATCGCCTAGTATGTTGCGGGCGAGTTTTTCAAAGGTGATGGAGTCGCGTACAACGGACTCGTGCTGAAGCGAGAATCCCAGCTGCACCACGCCGGGGCTGTCCGGGCGGCTGACGCCGCAGTACTGAATGAATTGCCCTCTCTGGCCGTTGGTGCGGGGGTGTTGCACCATCTCGAAGCCTTTTGTGGTGATGCAGCGCAGGAATGGGCGGCTTTGCTCATGATTGCCCAGGTCGTACCCCACGACCGAGGCGGGGACGCCGGCAATGATAACGCCTTTTTCGTCCGAGACGCAGAGTTGATTGGCTCCGAGGTCATTGCAGAGGCCTTGCAGGGCTTCCTGCTCCTTGAGGATGGCAGGGTTCAGTCGGATAATCTCTGCGAGTGCGCGTGCGCGCTCCAGGGTGGTGGCGTCGTTCACCTGAGCCATGTGCTGCACGTTTTCCTGCGTGAAGCGAATCAGCAGCATGAGGTCATGCAGGCGGTTACTCATCAACGCTTTGGCTCGTGACTCGGCCTGGCGCTGGAACTGGAGGTAGGATAGCCCACCTGCCACGACAAACGCCGTGCAGATAAGTACTAACAGCCAGCTGAGAAACTTGCGTTGCATGAGTTTTTTACTCCGACTATACTAGCATGATTTCTTCGTTTTGGCAAGCTCGTTTTGATTGCTGACGTGCCGGATTTTTTGTTTTTGGATGGCGGGTCGAGCCCAATTGTTTGACATGTCGGGGCGCTGCATGGTATAAGTGGACAGATTTTACTATGAAAACTAACTCGTTTATTATTGCCGCTCTCTCCGCTGTGGCCTTGAGTAGCTGCCAGGTTCCGTTAATGACAGCCGTGGAGCAGGGTGATGTCGTTGCTGTTCGTGAGGCTCTTGCTTCTGGTTTGCAGCCTGGCGAGCTGAATGCCGCAGCTTCGGTTGCATACGCTAAGGGGAACACCGTCATTCTCGATGAGCTGATGAAATCCGGTGCCATTGCAGCCCCCGATAGCGTTGCTCATAAAAAAGTAGAAATTCAGAGGACTTGGTACAGGAGTGATGATGATAATTCATACGCATACGACGAACGTCCTGATGTGTCGACCCCTTCTTTATTTGCCCAGTATTGGGCAAATAAAGATGTAAATCATGTATGGGTGAAAGATACTTACAGTAACATTAAAAATCTCGCTGATAGCGGGACTCTTAAAGCCATAACGTGGAAAGATGGGAATCTGATTAAAGTTAAAGCTGGTGACGGTACGGAAACTAATCATCAATTAGAATACAAACGTACTGGGGCGAATACTGGATTTGTAATCTATGATTGTAGTAATGACCGTATTATTCGTTCTTACGAATTCCACACATACTATTTGTTGTCCTTTGAAACGCCTACAAGTGGTACATTCAAATGTATAGAACGGGAAGTCTGTTATAGTCGTACAGAACATTGGTCTATTGGCCGTTTCTGGCTGAAAGATGTGCCGCAGGAGCCCAAGAAAGAAACCAAGAAATCCAGCAAGAAGAAGCGTAAATAAGTCACTTGCCGTTTCTTATAACAATACTTGATAAAGAAACACCCTCATTCTTAACGAATGAGGGTGTTTTGCGTAAAGCGGAGCTTCGAGGCGCTTACTTGGAGTTGGCGCGGGTGAACTGCTTGAGGCGCAGGCCGTTGAGGTGAATGAAGCCGCTGGCGTCATCCTGGTTGTAATCCTCATCGGTGTAGTCGCCCTCCATGGTAGCGATTTCGTAGCTGTAGAGGGAGTTCGGGCTCTTGCGGCCAGCGTACATGACGTTGCCCTTGTAGAGCTTGAGGCGCACCTCACCGTTCACGGTCTCCTGGGTCTTGGTAACGAGAGCCTGGATAGCCTCGCGCTCGGGGGCGAACCAGAAGCCATTGTAAACCATGGAAGCGTAATCGGGGATGAGGGAGTCACGCACCTTCTGAGCCTCGCGATCCATGGTGATGGTCTCGATATCGCGGTGAGCAGCCAGCAGGATGGTGCCACCGGGGGTCTCGTAGATGCCGCGGCTCTTCATGCCGACGAAGCGGTTCTCGATGATGTCCACACGGCCGATACCGTGCTTGCCACCGAGGTAGTTGAGCACGAGCATGACGCCGAGCGGGTCGAGCAGAGTGTAGCCATCCTTCTCGCCCTTGGCGGTGGTGCCTACCTCAGCCATGATGTCGCTCAGACCCTCGGTCTGCAGACCAATGATGTTGCCCTTCTCGAAGAGGCACTGGAGGTACTGCGGGGTATCGGGAGCGTCTTCGGGGGCGGTGGAGAGCAGGTACATGCCGCGGTCCTCCTCCTTGGTAGCATCGTACCAGGTGTCCTCAAGGATACCAGCCTCGTAGGAGATGTGAAGCAGGTTGCGGTCCATGGAGTAGGGCTTCTTCATGCTCTGGCGAATCGGAATGCCGTGGGACTCAGCGTACTGAATGAGCTCGGAACGGCCGGGGAACTGGTCGCGCCACTCCTTCATACGCCAGGGAGCAATCACCTGCAGCTGGGGAGCCAGAGCGTTGATGGAGAGCTCGAAACGAACCTGGTCGTTGCCCTTACCGGTAGCACCGTGAGCGATAGCGTCAGCGCCCTCGGCGATAGCTACGTCCACCATAGCCTTGGAGATGCAGGGGCGGGCGATGGAGGTGCCCAGCAGGTAGCGGCCTTCGTACACGGCGTTGGCCTGGAACATGGGGAAAATGTAATTCTCGGCGAAGTCAGCCTTGAGGTCGCCGATGATGCACTTGGAGGCGCCAGTGGCAAGAGCTTTCTCCTCGAGGCCATCGAGCTCTTCAGCCTGGCCTACATCTGCGCAGTAAGCAATGATTTCTGCGTTGTACTTCTCCTTGAGCCACACCAGAAGGACGGATGTGTCAAGGCCACCGGAGTATGCAAGAACGATCTTCATGTTAACAGGGTGCAGGGCGGTTTACCGTGCACGCGCGCATTATACGCTACTTACATACGTTAGGAAAGCAAAATGTGTGTAAGTATTTGCTTTTTCCGCGTAATCACTGGAGCGGCTGCGGGGTGGCAGGTGCTGCTGTGCCTTCTTTGGGGGCGGTGGAAGGCAGGTCGGGCATCATTTCGCGCAGGGAGCGGGCCATCTCGGGGGTGGTGCGCTCGATGAGGTCGATAGCACCCGGGGTGCGGATGAGAGCGTTGCCAGTGATTTGCAGGGCGAAGTAGATGATGAGGCTGGCAAGGAAGATATGGCGGAAGCCGGTGCTCCTGCGCTGGAGCGGCAGGGTGAAGCACTGGGCGTCCCACATGGTGATGCCGCGCTTGGTCAGCGTGAAGTAGCCGATGAGGATGGTGATAACGCCAATCGGGAAAAGGTAGCAGCCCATGCCCATGACATTCACCGAAAGGCTGCGGAAGAATGCTCGGCCGAAGGTGAGCGGCGCCCCTCCCGGACTGAAGGAGCTTACAGCGATTCCCATGAACCATTTGCCCGGGGTGGTGCCGCGCCAGGTGAGCAGGGCTGCCTCTATCAGCACCATCGGCGCCCAGAACAGAGGCAGGAGTAAATCCGTGAACGGGATTTGCAGCAGGTACAGCACAGGTGCCGCCAGTGCGCTGTAGAGGGCGCTGTCAATCAGGCGGGCGATGAGGCGTGTGCGCGGCAGGGGCAGCGAGATGGGGGTGTCCTCATTCGCAGCCTGTGAGGCGTGCATGGTGAGCTCAATCTGCGGCTGCGGGCCAGGCTGTTCCGTCTCTTCTTCCGGCTGCTGCGGCTTTTCCGGTGACTGGGGGATAGGGGGCAGCTCAGGCTCGGCGCCTTTGCTTTTGTTGTGCAGCTCACCAAGGAAATCGACGAGGGCGGGCAGCTCGCGCAACGGCTTCCAGCCATTGCAACCGGCATGCCAGCCGAGCGTGTCCGGTGTGAGCTCCCCCATCTGCACGAGGGAGATGACATCGGGCACCGTGGCGGGGCCGTGCTGTTTTTTGTCCTTAATCCAGTAGATATCCATGGTGGTGGCAGCTTATCAGTTGGAGCGCAGAGCCTTGGCCGGATCCTGGCGAGCTACGATGAATGCCGGAACGATAGAGGCAATGACCACCATAACAAAGGCGCTGAAGGCCTGCTTGGCAAAGGTGATGGGGTCGTACTCTGCCGGGATGGTGATGCCGTGAGCCTCCATGGGGAAGGGGTCGAGGTCGATGCTGGCCAGGAATGCCTGAATCTCCAGGCGGTAGTAAAGCACCAGCAGCGCCAGCACGATACCGAGGGCTGCACCCAGGAAGCCGATGATGAGCCCCTGCCAGGCAAAGATGCCCATAATTTTGCCGGGGGTGGCACCCAGCGCTTGCAGCACAGCAATCTCGCGCTTGCGCTGCACGGACATGGTGAACATAACGGCCATGATACAGAAGCTGGCAATCAGGTTGATAGCCGAGAGCACGAAGTTCATCATGATGCGCTCATTGGCAATGAGGCGGTGCCACTGCTCGAAGGTCTTGGTCCACGGGGCGATGTGCCAGTGGGCGCCCAGGGGAAGCTCCTCGGTGGAGGCTGTGTTGTCGGGCAGGATGGAAAGCATCTGCTGCTCGATATCGCCGGGCTCGTGTGCGTTGTTCAGGCGGACGCAAATGCCCATCACATTGCCGGCGGCTTCATTAGAATAGCCCAGCACCTCCTGAGCGATGCTCATGGGCATGTAGATATTGGGGCCATCCATGTTCTCGGGTGTCTGGTAAATGCCAACGATGCGCAGGTCAACGGGCATCACCATTTCATTGATGCTCTTTACTGCCTTGCCGTCCTCCTTGTCGCGGTCGAGCGCGGCGATAGCGGCTGCGGTGTCCTTCCAGCTCTTCTTTTCCTCCTCATTGAAGGGAACGCCACCAGCGTGTTGTGTGGCCAGGTGGTAGAGGGTTTCGCAGGCGTCCTTTTCGCTCTTACGCAGTTTGTCGTACTTGAAGCCGCGGATGATGCTGACAACCTTATCGAGCTTTTCCTGAGCAACAATCTCGCCGCCTACCGCCGGGGTGGTACCCTCGAATACGGTATTGATGGCACCCATGAACTCGGAGCTGCTCTGGGTGAGCAGCGGGTTCTGAATCATGGCGTAGATGGCGGCGACCTCGTCGATGCTGCCTACGGGCGTCAGGTGAATCTCATCTTCCAGCGACAGGCCGAGAGCCTGGGCTGTTTTGTGGGAGATGACGCATTCCTGGTCGAAGCCTTCGCCGAAGTCGAATCGACCCTGCTTGAGCATGGGGAGCAGGGGCTTCAGCTGAGAATCGTTGTGTGGCTGGATAGCGGAGAACTGCACCATGATACGGCCGGAATCGCTCTGCGCGAAAGCCTGGCCATCCAGCTGCGGGTAGGCGCTGGCTACATTGGGCATGACTTGCAGCTGCTCCACGAGCTGCTCCCAATCGCAGCGCTCCTGGCTGAGAGCAATGCGCTTCATGCCATCGGACTGCATTAAGACATAATGCGGAGTGAATGCCAGCACGCGCTCCTCCATCTCCTTTTGCAGACCTCCCATCACGGAGAGTACCACGATGAGCACCATCACGCCCAGAGACACACCAATCAGGCAGATGAGAGTAATGATGGAAAAGAGGGTACGCAGGGGATTCAGGTAGCGTACCGCCAGCATCAGGCTCAGATTTCTTCTCAAGATTTTCATGCTCGCGCACAGTATGTCTTATAAAGTCCAATCATGCAAGCCCAAATCATACAGATAGTGGATTGCTGACGCACTAAACCCTTGCAGGCGCACGCGCGAACGTGTAATATGGCGGCAATGGACGAGAAATTAATTATTATCGGAACGGGGCCTGCCGGATACACGGCGGCCATTTACGCAGCTCGCGCTGATCTTTCCCCCTTGGTATTCACCGGGGAACAGCTTGGCGGCCAGCTTACGACTACCACCGAGGTGGAGAACTTTCCCGGTTTCCCGGAGGGTATCATGGGGCCGGACCTCATGTTCAACATGAGCCAGCAGGCCGAGAAATTCGGTGCTCGCTATGCATATGAGAACGTGATTTCCGTGACTCGCGAGGAGTGCACCGGTCTGTTCGTGGTAACGACATCCGGCGGTGCTTACAAGGCTAAGGCCGTGATAGTGGCCACTGGCGCCCGCGCTCGCTACCTGGGGATTGAGGGCGAACAGGCTCTCATTGGCCATGGCCTGACGGCTTGCGCTACCTGCGACGGTGCCTTCTACCGCGATGTACCTGTGTGTGTCGTGGGTGGTGGTGACAGCGCCTGCGAGGAGGCTTCTTTCCTGACTCGCTTTGCTTCCAAGGTCTACCTCATTCACCGCCGTGACCAGCTGCGCGCCAGCAAGGCCATGCAGCAGCGCGTGCTCTCCAACCCCAAGATTGAGCCCGTATGGAACAGCACCATCGCTTCCTACACGACCGATGAGGCCGGCGAGGTTGCCGCTGTGACCCTGCGCGACACCGTAACTGGTGAGGAGCGCCCGCTTGAGGTGAAGTGCGTGTTCATGGCCATTGGCCACATGCCCAACAGCAAGTTCCTGGGTGACCTGGTAGATGTGGATGAAGCCGGCTTCATCGTTCGCACCAACGGTGGTACCGCCACCAAGACTCCTGGTCTCTTTGCCGCCGGTGACGTGGCTGACCCCGTATACCGCCAGGCCGTATCCGCTGCCGGTATGGGCTGCTGGGCTGCTATCGAGGCCGAGCGCTACCTGCTTGCTCAGGAGTAAATGTAAAAGACTTATCAAAAGATATTATCCTGCCATGAAGCGAAAATCCCTGATGCTCACGACACTGGTGGCGCTCAGCGTGCTGGGTGCCTGTACTCCCTCGAACCTGGTATATGAGCAGGCTAAGTCGTTCTACGACGGTGGAAACTACGACCAGGCATTCCCTCTTTATCAGGAGGCTGCTCAGTCTGGCGTGGTGGATGCCCAGCTGGCTCTGGCCAAGTGCTATGACTTCGGCCGCGGGGTACAGAGCGACCCTGCCGAGGCTGTACGCTGGTACACCGCTGCAGCGAATGCCGGTAATGCCGATGCTCAGGACAACCTGGCTACCTGCTATTTGCAGGGCTATGGTGTGCCCAAGGACTTGAGCCAGGCGTTCTACTGGTACAAACAGGCGGCTGACCAGGGCAACTCCTTTGCTCTCAATAACCTCGGGCTTTGCTACCGTAATGGAGAGGGTACGGAGGTCAACCACGAGATGGCGACCCAGTGCTTCTTACAGGCCGCTCAGATGGGTAATGCTAACGCTCAGTACAACCTGGGTCGCAGCTATTACCACGGCCTTGGCGTGCCGCTTGATAAGGAGCAGGCTCGCGAGTGGATTACCCGCGCTGCTGCTCAGGGGCATCAGAATGCTGCCGCTTTCATGAAGGATAACGACTGGAAGTAAGTCGTCACTTCTCTTTTACTGACTCAGCCGCGCCTACGGGCGCGGCTTTTCTCTCCGCTTATTCTACAAAAATTAATGGATACCAAACAACAAGAACGCAAGACGCCGTGGGCGTCATTCTGGAGCCTTAGTATTATTCAGTCGATGAACTCACTCAATGAAAAGGGAGTTCAATTCATGCTGATAGCGCTGGGTATATGGATGATGAAGGAGTTGCAATATCCTCTTTCCGTGCTGATAGTGTTGCCGTTTGTGTTGTTCTCGCCGCTGGCCGGTTGGTTGGCCGATCGCTATTGTAAGACCCGCTTGCTACAGGCGATGGTACTGTTGCAGGTTATTGTTCTGGCAGGTATGACTGTTGGGTTGTTCCTGCATAATTTGTGGATTGCCATTGGGTTCTTTACCGTCTTCTGCGTGCAGGCTATGTTTTTCAGTCCGGCCAAGAAGGGGCTGGTGAAGGATATTGTTGGCTCGGAGAATATCGGTTTTGCCAGTGGTATTCTGGAGATTACCTCCATGCTGGCTCTGCTGTTGGGGCAGATTGGTGCACTGTATATCGTTTACAGCCTGCTCAGGCAATGGGGGCCGGAGGCCGGGTATGAAGCTGCGGCCTGGCCTTGTGCTGTGTGTATGTGTGGTGCGATTGTGGTGCTGCTGCTGAGCTTTACCATACCTCGCTTTGAGCCGGAGAGCACTCGCCCGTTCAGCATCAGCTTGCTCTGGGAGCATTTCGCGCAGCTGCGTATGCTGTGGCGCGTACCGGTACTGCGTAACAGTGAGATTGGTATCGGTTACTTCTGGTTTATTGCCGGTACGATGATGCTGATTGCGCTGCAAATGGCAGCCGAGGCTCACCCGGTGGAATCCACTGGTGATTTCATGCAGGTGCTCGCTCAGCAGAAGGATTCTGCGCTGCTGATTGCCTGGATTAGTGGCGGGTCGATTCTGGGCGGTGTGCTGGCCTCCGTCATCTGCGCCGGGCGCATTCGCACCTGGGTGGCTACAGCCGGTGGTGTTGGTATGACAGTGGGCTGTGCGTTGCTGGCACTGGTGCCCTATGGCACGCCGTTGTTCTTTGCGACGCTGTCTCTCACCGGTTTTATGGCGGCGGGGTATCTGGTGCCGCTGAATGCCTTGTTGCAGGACCGCGCCGACAATGATAAACGCGGCGATGTGATTGCGGCCGGCAATCTGGTGGATTGCTTCCTCGGTATCATGTCGGTAGCCGTGCAGGCCGGTATGAAGGCCGTCGGGCTGAGCCCTCAGTTACAGTGTGGTGTGCTGGCTATCACGAGTGCCGCCGTAGCTGTCTTTATATCGCGTAATACACGCTCACTTGCCTGATTCTGAGCTTGCTCGCACGTTGAAAATCTGCTAAACTCACACCGCTGTGAAACGTACTCTTATCCTCCTCCTTGCCATGTTGCCCCTGACCGGGTGCAGCATCTCCCAACGTCTCGCTAAAACATCGAGCAAGATAGAGGCTGAATTCGAATCCGCTCGCGCCTGGGAGCAGCTGCCGCTGCGCACGATATCGTGGAATCAGGCTGTCTCGATGATAAAAAACAACAATATGGCGCTTCAGAAAATGAAGGCCCAGATTGACCGCAGCGAGCGTGATGAACTGAGTATTTACACAGAGATGATTCCCGGGCTCTCGTATTACGGGTATTTCACCAGCAGTATCAATGATATGGTGAGCAATGTGTCCGGGGCAGACGTCAGTTCCAATGTCAATGTGACCTTCAATTTGCCCACGCTGACGAGGGTGCCGTATCGCGTCTATGCTGCTAAGGCTAATACTTTCGCTGCAATGAAGGCGCTGGAGGGCAAGGAGCGAGAGCTGCTCGCCAGCCTGTACGGCAAGGTTCGCAATCGCGAGGTGGAGCTGAAGCTGCGCGCCCTGGCCGCCACCGTGCCGGATGCCTCCGAAATGGAGCGTATGATGGCCACCAATTCCAATAATCAGGCCGATGCAACGTACTGGAAACAGGTTGCTGAGCTTCTGGGCGATTTCACCGCTCGCTGGCAGGTATTGCCCTCATCGCTGCCGCGAGTGAACGCGAGCGCCTATTCCTCCCGCCTGAAGCGCATGGATTCCCTGACGGTGTGTCGCTTTGCGCTGCAACTGGAGCGCTCCCGCATGTCGCAGTATGGTATTGCCTTGCAGTACCTGCCCACGGTGAATGCCAGCCTGTACAGCCCCTCGCTTTTCAGCTCCTCCGGCGGTACGTACAGCGGCTCGTTCCTGAATGGCGATGATACACGCATCAACCTCAGCGCCAGTTATCGCTTCGATACGCAGCTGACGACATGGAATGCCTACAAAGACCGCAAGGCAGACTACGAGAACACGAAGCGCGAAGTGTCCGCTGCTATTATGGACCACAAGCACAAGCTGCACCAGCTGCGCCGCAGCATGCAGGACTACTACAGCTGGCGCTCCTATATGCAGAAGCGCATGAAGTACCTGGAGACAACGCCCGTGACAACGGCTGATGAGCAGCTGACGCGTGATAAAGGCCTGCTGGATATGAAGCGAGAGCTGCTTTCGCAGGAGAAGTCGGCGATTGAGTCCGAGGTGGCTCTCCTGGTAGAATACGGCATGCCGTAAGGAACCGAATCTTTATATAAAAAACAAGGCCGGGCATTAACGCTCGGCCTTCTTTGTTTCCCCTCGCGGTTTGAAGTTGTTGGAGGATGGCTTGCTGCTGAAGGAGGGGGCATCGTTTTGCAGGCGTTTATCCAACCCGACTTTCCATTTCAACTTGTCAATCTTGCCGTAGACGTTGATGTCAATCATGAAATCAGACAGGAAAGTTACGGGGGACAGCAAAAGGGTAGGCAGACTGCTCATGCGAGGCCACAATTTACCGTCCAGCTCAGTCGTGTCGAGGTCGACATCCACATTCATCTTGACATCCAGATTGTAGCCGGCGGCTGTCATATCATAGGCACGCAGCAGACCATCGGAAATAGCAAACTTGGCGTCAACTTTCTGCAAATCATAAGCAAAGAGGTGATTGTAGCCGGGTATGCGCTTCGCTTGGTTGCTGATAGAGGTGATGGCCTTACCAGTGCCTGAGAATACGGCGGAAATGGGACCATTGTGCTTCTTTTTGGAGGCGGATTCCAGCAGGTTCAGCTTATTGGGCAGGTCGGAGACCAAATCGCTGATAGGCTGGAAAAGGGTGAAGCCCATCAGGTCACCATTGGTTACAGTAGCTTCGCCATAGCCCTGCAAATCCTTAATGTTGACGGAGGGCGTGCGGAAACGCAGGTAGCCATTGCAAAGGGCTGAGCTGTACGTGGTGTTGTACGAGGCCAGAATCTTGCTCAGGTCCATGTTGGCGGCATTCACATAGCCATCGAACGAGGTCCTCTTGCCGCTGATGCCGATTTTAACGGAGGCATCCAGAGCGCCACCCCAGCAGGCCGCGTTCATCTTGTCGAGCGTTACATCGTCATCCGTCAGTTTGATGAAGCCCGAGAAGTTGTCCATCGGAATGGTGGTGCCGAGGAAGCAGAAGCCCGTTTTCTTGGGCGATTGCACTTTGATGAGGCCGCTCATCGGGCGCTTGCAATCGGAGTAAATGGGGAAGACGCAGCTCTTTGTCTCCACGTGGCAGGGGTAGGGGAGCACGATGGTCTCCAGGAATTCGAAGAGCGGCGCATAGTACATGCCAAGGGAGTACGCCGGGTAGACGTTGCCCTTGATGTTCACGAGCTCCACAAAGCTGTTCTCCACGTCGATGATGACGGCATCACCCGTCATTGTCGTATTGGTGTGGGCGCTGCGGGCTTTTGACAGGGCGGATGTGCTGAGCAAAGCGTTCGCCTTGGGCATGCGCTCAAACCAGGGGCGATTATCGAAGAGCATGTTGATATCGCCAATGGTAATGACGCATTCATCCTTGCGTTTGCCGCCATCAGAATTATCCGGGTAGCGTACTCGGGCTCGCACGTAGCAGGTGGCACGCTTGGCGCGGGTGTAGGGATTCTCCCCTATGTCCGTGCGCAGCTTTTCCTTGCCATTGTCATCATCCAGAATGACCGACAGCTGGTAATCCGTGTTAATGAGTTCGGTACGGCAGTAGGAGTCTACGCTGAGACCATCG
Organism: Akkermansia sp.; assembly: GCA_017390945.1. Classification (GTDB taxonomy): domain Bacteria; phylum Verrucomicrobiota; class Verrucomicrobiia; order Verrucomicrobiales; family Akkermansiaceae; genus Akkermansia. Next base: position 372 of record JAFOZZ010000186.1, on the reverse strand, counting down.
TTAAGATCGACTTTGACATCGATATCCGTGATGATATTGCGACCCTCTGTACCGAAGCGGAAGTCGCGAATGATGCTGTGCGCTGTTTCGGAATCAATGAGGCGGTCAACGACATCCGCACGAATCGTGTTGTTGCCGGTTACATTGAAGCGACCGGCCGTAGTGCCATCGACAACGCCGTCAAAGATGTCCTTATTGTGAGTGACTTTCAGTTCGCTGCGGAAGTGCAGCTCATTACCCGCCTCCGGGGTGAGGGTGACGTGGGCGTCGACACCTATGGGGACTTCATCGCCCTGGAATACTTTAATCTTCTGAGGCGTGCGTATGAGTTTCGGAATGCTCAGGTCAAACTCGCCGCCAGTGAGGTTCAGT
>JAFOZZ010000185.1 GCA_017390945.1 Akkermansia sp. | reverse complement strand
GACCTCGGCGCTCAAAAATAGCCACTTCTTCTGTCCCGGTGAGTTGCAGGTTACAGTGAACCTGGCACCCGCCGACATGAAAAAGCAGGGGCCTGGCTTCGACCTGCCCATTGCTCTGGGGCTGGAGATGACGATTCAGCGCCATTACGATGAAGTGCCTGAGCCTTGGAAGCGCCGTGTGCCGTTGCATACGGATGACTGGTGTATCATTGGTGAGCTGGCGCTGGATGGTATGGTGCGAGGCGTGCGTGGTGTGCTGCCGCAGGCTGTGGCTGCGCGTGATGCCGGGCGCAAGTACCTGATGGTGGCGGCGGAGAATGCTGCCGAGGCTTCAGTGGTGGAGGGAATTACGGTATATGGCGTAGAAAGCCTGGCGGATGCCTGGGCAGTGCTGCTGGAGCGTGAGCGCTTTGAGCCGTGTCGCCCTGTGGTTGCAGAAGCCGATGCTGAATCTCAGGTGGATTTTGATGAAATCAAAGGCCAGCCCTATGCGCGCAGAGCGATGGAGATAGCCGCTGCCGGTGGTCACAACCTCTTGTTCTGTGGTAGCCCTGGTAGTGGCAAGAGCATGCTCTCCCGCCGACTGCCTACCATATTGCCGCCTCTTACGCAGGAGGAAGCCCTTACCTCCAGCAAGATTCACTCGGTTTGTGGTTTGCTGCCACGTAACAGTGGCTTGCTCACCACTCGCCCCTACCGTGCACCGCATCACACGATATCCGATGTCGGCTTGATGGGCGGTGGTACGAATATCTCTCCCGGCGAAATCTCCATGGCTCATAACGGCGTATTGTTCCTGGATGAGCTACCGGAGTTCTCTCGCCGTACCCTCGAAACCCTCCGCCAACCGCTGGAGAGCGGTGTGGTGACGATTTCTCGAGCATCCGGCAGCATGGATTTTCCCTGCGATTTCATGCTGGTCGCCGCCATGAATCCATGCCCCTGCGGTTATCTGGGTGACCCGCGCCACAACTGCCGCTGCAATTTTGCGGCCATCGACCGTTACCGCCGCAAGATTTCCGGCCCCTTGCTGGACCGCTTCGATATGATTATTGAGGTGCCGCCGGTTGACCCCGCCGACCTCCTTTCCAAGCCGGACGGCGAGAGCAGCGCCACGATTCGCGCGCGTGTGGTGGCAGCTCGCGAACGTCAGCAGCAACGCTACGCCGGGCTTGGTGTAAGCTGCAATGCTCGCCTCTCCGGTAAGCTGCTTCGCCAGTTCTGCCCCCTCACTCCCGCGCAGCAGGAGATGCTCCTCTCCGCAGTGGAGCAGTTTGGGCTCTCTGCTCGCGCATTCGACCGCATTCTGCGTGTCACCCGCACGATTGCCGACCTCGCTGGCCGCGAGCTCCCCTCCGACAACGATTTGTTCGAGGCCATTCAATTCCGCCAATTTGAAACAAACCTCAGAGCGTGACGGGTTAGTCGTACTGATGTGTCGTTTTGATATGAACCTTCGCAGCGGTAGGCGATTTTTGCTAAACGGTAGAAAGTAATATAACCAGCGGTAATGCTGGTTATATACGTTATTAAAATTGACATTCGGCGCTTCGACGCGCGTTAACGCCTTTATCTTTCGCGAGAATTCTCAATTCTCTATCATTTGTTATCAGGATGCTGGCTTTTTGCCGTTTTGCCGTTTTTATGAGAACTGTATCGGCGATGGTGTCCTTTGACGTGGCGTTATTAACCAGTTGGAAGTTGTTGCCCAACGATGCTTGTATACGCTCAATTCGCACCATGCCCAATTGAGCGAGATTACGCTTGACTTCGTTTTTACTCAGCCCTTTGAGTTCTCCAAGTACAATGCTTTCGAGCTGTACGCACCAACCGTTTTCTTTGGCATTCTGCTCCAATTCATCAAACCATGAATCCAGATTTTCGGCCATCCAGACATTTGTATCGATGAGCAGGATACTGTTTAGGGGGATGTTGCTTTCAGGTTTGTCGTTGACTGGATAATCACTTTCATTATCTGATGATACCTTGTATATGATGTAGATAATCAGCGGAATAAAAACGAGATACCAGTATTTTCTCAGTATGAATAACAGATAAAAGTTGGGGCCTCCATTTGTTACACCATTAGCGCGTGCTCGCTTCCACCATTTTTCAGCTTCAGATGGATCCTTGTAGGTAAGGTAATCCCCCATTTCTTCCTGATATCTGCCAGCCTCATAGCTGGAGCAGTTGTAGAGCTCTTGCTGGGCTGTTGTGTTGCCGTTTTTCGCAGAAACGTACAGCTGGTATAAGTCACTGCCTTTTGGCTCGCCGCAACTGAGAAGCAGCGTGCTCAGGAGGAAGGTTGCGATAATGGTGAGTAGCTTTTTCATTTGCTATCTGGTATAGAAAGTGGGCTCACTTTAACAGTGAGCCCACTTTGAAATGCTTATGAGCTGTGCGGATTACTTCAGAATCATCTTGAAGTCTACCACAACGGCGCGGTCGGCGGTCACGAGCACGGGGTTGCCGTCGATAGCGGTAATCTCGGGAATCTCGAGAACGAGCTTCTGCACCTTGGCGAGCGTGTCGGCCAGCGGGCCTACGGCCTTGGGAGCCTCACCACGTACACCGTTCAGGATGGTGCCGACCTTGGTCTCCTTAATCATGTCGGAGAAGTCGTCGGCGGGCAGGATGCGCATGGTGGTGTCGCGCATTACCTCGGTGTAGATACCACCGGTACCGAATACCATCACGCGGCCGAAGTTGTTGTCGGTGTTCACACCGATAATCGTCTCGGTGGCCTTGGTAATCATCTCCTGGATGAGCACGGAAGCGCCTTTGAGCTGGAACTTGGTGATGGAGCCCCACAGACCCTCCCAGGCCTCGTTGAAGGAAGCCTCATCGTTGATGTTGAGGTAGATACCCTTCATCTCGGTCTTGTGCAGAGCATCGGGAGCGGAGAGCTTAAGCACCACAGCGTTCGGGAAGATGGTCTTGCAGAAGGCAAGGGCCTCTTCCTTATCGGTGAAGTTGCCGCACTTCGGGT
>JAFOZZ010000184.1 GCA_017390945.1 Akkermansia sp. | reverse complement strand
GAATACTTTGCTCCAGCATGACGGCCACTGCGTCGACGATGCCACTGCCGCAAATGCCGGCAGCGATTTCTTCGCCGATGACGGTGCAGCGCACCTTGCCGCTTTCCAAATACACATGGTCGATGGCGCCTGATGCCCCGCGCATGCCAAATCGAATATTGGCGCCTTCCAAAGCGGGACCGGCAGCGGTGGAACAGGCGGCAAGCTGACCCCGGTGGGTAAGCACCATCTCACCGTTGGTACCGATATCTACCAGCAATACGGTTTCTTTTGTTTTGTGAAGCCCGGCTGCAAGAATGCAACCCACAGTATCGGCACCTACGAAACCACTGATATCCGGAATGGTCAAAAGCTTGGCCTTGGGGCAGAGGGGCAGATACTTCGCTGCGCTGTCAATGGCTGCTTTCGTGATCGCCGGAGAAAAGGGAACAGCGGCAAGGTTATCCACCGGGATCCCAAGGAACAGCTGCTGCATACAGCTGTTTCCGACGATGCTGATCACACCGATCTCTCCCGGCGCAATACCGGCCGCGCAGCAGCAATGGCCAATCAAAGCCGAGGCTCTCATGGCGGCCTACCAGGCCCAGGGCATACAGTCCACCGAGGCCATGAACGAAGACCAGCGGCGTATTTATGAGTGCGCTGTGGTGGACACAGCCCTGCGCAGTGGCAATATAACCCAGGTAAACGCTGACATGGTGCGCCGCGTCCAGAAGGCCTTTGCTGACATGAAGCTGCCGCGCTATGCCGAGATAGTGGCACGCCTGCTGCAGGATGGCCAGCTCACAACAGATGCTTACGCCATACAGGCCGCCCACCACAGCTACATTGAGCAGCCGCCCCCGGCACCGCGCATGCATATGGCCAGCTTCATTCTGGAGCACCCGGAACTTTTCTCTGCCCCGACCCGCAAGTGAGCACATGAGAAAAGCCCTGGTCAGATTCACGGCGGAGTCCGCCTGGATACCACACAGCCTCTGCGGCCTACTGGCTCTCACGGCTTGCATTCCCCTGCTCTGGCCGCAGTTGCTGGATTCCAGCTTGCAGGGCTTGGTTAAGCCCTACGCCGGCCCCGTCATTCTGGGAGCCATCATAGCCTCTGCTATTCTGCTGGGTATCAGCTGTGTGCGCTACCTGCTGCGCATGCAGAACCTGCGAGCTCTGTGGCAGCTCGTAGCCTGGGGTATACAGTGGGGACTTGTTGTGCTGATTTTCATTCAGATGGCTATTGAAGCCGATGTGGCCTCGCCTTACGAACAGGAAGAAGTCTCCCAGCCTATTCAGCAGACAGCCACACTCCACAGCCCGACCGAAAAACTCACAGGTCCCTCCGTGCTGACCATTCCGATTGAGCCCGACAGCTACAGCGCCGACACCATCGAGGCCGCAGCCAACCTCGTGAAACTGGAGCGTGAGCATGAGGAATTGCTGGCCAAATTCCTGAGCACCTCGGGCCGCTGGGGATTCGCCTCGAATGACGATACCTTTTACACCAAACCCGGCCACGTGGTGCTCGTACCGCCCGCCACTGGTGGTATTCCCGGCACCGTACATGCCAGCTTCCGCAGTGTGACAGAGGGTGAGCGCATCCCCGCAGGCTTTGTCGTGGCAACTCCCGGCAGTGCATTCCCCGAGCTGGAGGATGCTGCCAACAGCGTACCCGATATCGCGCTGGAGCTCTCGGGCAAGCACTATCTGCTGCTCGCATGGCGTGGCACCAAGCACCGCGAAACTGCGTGCAAAGCCCTCAATGCCGCCATCGCCGCCATTGATGCACGCCTGCAACAATTGGCAGATACCCCCACACAGGAAACCGCCAACATGCTCTGCGCTGGCAAGCGCAGCATCCGCGGCAACAAGCCGGAGTTGCGCGTGAGCGAGCCCAATGGCCAGTACGGCGTCTACCAGGCAGCCGTGTATGCCAACCCGGGACAAGCAGGCACCCTCCTGCTGATTATCCGCGACATCGAGAGCGGCAAATCGCTGCGCGTCTTCTCATTCCCGGCTCAGCATTCCGACAACCCGGACGAGCTCTTCCGCCACGACATCCCCGGCACCACCGAAAGCTGGATGCGCGACTCCGCCATCACCCCCGCCGCGACCATCTTCCCCCAGAGGGCTCCCTTCTTTGCCATTTGCCTGGGCAAGTCGCACCACTACTTTGGCGTATCCTTTGAGGTTCAGTTCGTCCCCACCGGCGCGGATAGCTCGCAGGCTCAGCTGCTCCTGCGTCGCAACTACACCGTGCAGGCATACGAATCCACGCCTGCGGAGTAACCGCCACTGGAGCAGCTGAGCGACCGGGGCATCAGCCCGGCCAGCCGCAGTCCGCAGCACATTACTCGAAACTGACAAATTCCGCTCACTGGCATAAAAAATGCTTTACAATTGCGTAGTGTTCAGGCATTCTTCCCGGCGTCTATGTCTTTCTCAGAACTCGGTATATGCCCGGAAATTTTAGAAGCCATTGAAGTGCTCGGCTTCGAAACCCCTTCCCCCATCCAACAACAGGCTATTCCCTCCGCGCTGGAGGGTAACGACATCGTAGGCCTCTCCCACACCGGTTCCGGCAAAACGCTGGCATTCTCCATTCCGGCTCTCGAAAACATCGACCCCGCCCTGCGCACAGTACAGGTGCTCTGCCTGGCACCCACACGCGAGCTGGCTGTACAGATTTGCCGCGAGGTAGACAAGCTGGCCCTCTTCCTGGATGGCGTATCTGCCGTACCGATTTATGGTGGTGCCTCCTTTGGCCCCCAGCTGGCAGCTTTGAATCGCGGCGTACAGTTTGTGGTAGGCACTCCCGGCCGCGTGATTGACCTGATGGAACAGGGCGAACTGCCTACGGAAAACATTACCACCCTCATTCTGGACGAAGCCGACGAGATGCTCGACATGGGCTTCCAGGAGGACATCGACCGCGTGGTAGCCATGCTGCCAAAGGAACGCCAGACGCTTTTCTTCTCGGCCACCATGTCCCCGGCCATCCGCGCGCTCATCAACCGACTTTCCGAAAACCCGCAGGAGATTACCATCGAGCGTCCCGTCCTCACAGTTCCCACCTGCGAGCAGAGTGTGTACGAGGTCGTCTTCTCCTCCCGTATCGAGGTACTCAGCCGTCTGATTGAAATGGGGCGCATGAAGCGCGGCCTCGTCTTTGCCAACACCAAGCGCGTGGTGGACGATGTGGTAGACGGCCTGCTGGCACGTGGCTATTCCGTTGACCGTTTGCATGGCGACATGCCCCAGACGCTGCGTGAGCGCGTGATGGACTCTTTCCGCCGCGGCAACCTGAACGTGTTGGTTGCCACTGACATCGCAGCCCGTGGCTTGGACATTGATGACGTGGACATCGTGGTCAACTTCGAGCTGCCGCGCGACCCGGAGGACTACGTGCACCGCATTGGCCGTACCGCTCGCGCCGGTCGCAAGGGCAAGGCGGTCACCTTCATCGGCCGCCGCGACTTCTCGCTGCTGGCACGTATTGAGCGCTTTATCGGCACACGCATGCAGCGTGAAAAGGTCATGACCGCCAGTCAGGTAGAAGAAGCTCGCGTGGAGGCTCTGGTGGACGACATTCTTGAGGCGGCATCCAAGTCGCCTGAGCTTCCGGAGGAGCTGAAAGACATCGAAATGCCCGCAGAGCAGCTGATGGCTGCCATGTTCAACCTGCTGGTGGCCAAGGGAAGCTGCGAGCTTCAGGCTATCCCCGAAGATCGTCCCAGCCGTTATTCCAAGCGCGAGGGTGCCGATGCCACCAGTGCCCCCGCCGCCGAAAAAGGCAACGACTGGAGCAGCCTGAAGGAGAGCGTCACCCTCTTCATGAATGGCGGCAAGCTCATCGGCATTCGTCCCAAGGACATCGCCGGCCTCATGTACAATGAAGGCGGCGCCCCCAAGGGCTCCGTGGGCGACATTCGCATCTTCCTCAAGCACTCCCTCATCGAAGTAAGCCCGGAGATTGCTCCGCAGGTTATCGAGAAACTCTCCACCTGCTCCATCTGCGGCTACGAAGTCAATGTACGCGAGGACAAGGGCAAGCCCGAGGGCGATTCCCGCCCCGCCGTACACGTGCGCGACCGCCGCAGCAATGGCGGCGACTCCTACGCAGGCCGCGACAACTCCCGCCGCGAAAAGGGTGGCCGCTTTGAGCGCAGCGAGCGTTTCGGCAACAGCCGCAAGAGCGACCGCTACGAGCGCAATGACCGCCGCGACAGCAAAGGTGGCGACCGTGGGGACCGCTACGACCGCCGAGACAACAAGGGCAGCGACCGCTATGAGCGCCGCGACCGCCGCGAGCGCGATGACGACCGCACGCCGTTCTTCTCTCGCTTCTCCAAGAAGCCCCGCCGCTGATAATTCTTCATCCACACTTTCCAGCCGG
>JAFOZZ010000183.1 GCA_017390945.1 Akkermansia sp. | reverse complement strand
GCCCTGCAATCGCTTCGGCACACCGGAGGATTTGAAGTATCTGATTGATACGGCTCACGGTATGGGAATAGCGGTTCTGCTGGATGTCGTGCATTCGCATGCGGTGAAGAATGTGGCCGAGGGGCTTAATAATTTCGATGGTTCCGGTGGGCAGTATTTCAATGCCGGCAAGCGCGATGCCTTCCACCCCGATTGGGATAGTTGCCTGTTCGACTATGGCCGCGCGGAGGTGATAGAGTTCCTGCTCAGTAACTTGCGCTGGTGGCTGGAGGAGTACCACTTCGACGGCTTCCGCTTTGATGGTGTGACGAGCATGCTCTACCTGCACCATGGGCATGAGCCGTTCACGGATTTGGGCTGCTACTTCAATACACAGGTGAATGTGGATGCCGTGGTGTATCTCCAGCTGGCAGCTACTCTGGTGCAGCAGGTCACACCCGGAGCGTTCGCTATCGCGGAGGATATGTCCGGCATGCCCGGGCTTTGCCGCCCGGTGGATGAAGGTGGCTTTGGCTTCACGCATCGCCTTGCCATGGGCTTGCCTGATTATTGGATTAAGATACTCAAAGAAAAGAAGGACGAGGAGTGGAGCGTGGGCGATATCTGGTACACGCTTATCAACCGTCGCTATGGCGAACCGAATATCGCGTATGCCGAGAGCCACGACCAAGCGCTGGTGGGCGACAAGACAATCGCCTTCCGCCTGATGGATGCGGAAATGTACACCCACATGAGCTGTGAGATGCCCAGCCTGATAATCGACCGAGGCATGGCGCTGCACAAGATGATTCGCCTGGCCACGCTGGCAGCGGGCGGGGAAGGGTGGCTGAACTTCATGGGCAACGAGTTCGGGCATCCCGAATGGATAGATTTCCCGCGCGAGGGGAATGGCAACTCCTACAAATACTGCCGCCGTCAGTGGGGGTTGGTGGACAATGGCTTGCTGCGCTACCGCTATTTGAATGCCTTTGACCGCGCGATGGTGGAGCTGGCCAAGCGCACAGACTTGCTCTCTGCGCCTCCCGCTCGCCCGTTGAATATGGACGAGAAGAACCAGGTGATGGCCTTCGAGCGTGCGGGGCTCGTGTTCGTGTTCAATTGGAATGGCACGCAGGCTATTCCGGACTACAAGCTGCCGGCTCCCGCTCATGGTGAGTGGAAGGTGGTGCTGGACTCCGACGATGCCGCTTTCGGCGGGTTGGGGCGTCAGGATCATAGCGTCAATCATTTTACGGATAAAACTCAGAATCTTTCTCTCTACCTACTGCCTCGCACCGTTACGGTGTTGGCTCGGGCGTACAGAGGTGGCATGTTCTAATGTGAGGCACGTATGAAAAAAGAAATACAAATCAACTGGCCGATTATCATTTTTGCCGTTATCCTGTGTTTTCCGTTGGGTAGTATTGCCGCAGCGTATGCTGCTCAGGTGGCTCCTCATTTAGCTCAGGGGAATACCAAAGCTGCCGAGATGGCACACGCGGAGGCTTCCCATTGGTGCATATGGTCCTATCTGGTGGCAATTCTTATCTACTGTTCCGTGTTCCTTTTTATTGATTTTCCTAGGTATTAGTTTAACAATTTAGTTTAAAGCGTTATGAAGTATTTATCTTTATTTTCCTGTGTCGCCGCTGTATTGCTTACTCAGTGCTCTACCACCGAGATTACTGCGGCTCCTGCAAAGTCCGCCGTTTCTTATGCTGTGGAGGAGGGGGCATTGCCGGCCGACTTCTGTTACTTGGATGAGCTGCCGAATGTAAAGGTGGATTTGAAGTATTCCACCTGTGATAATTTTGTAGGCTGCCCGATTGACGGGTATGAAGGCACGCGTGCGATTCTGCGCAAGGATACCGCTCGGGCTGTGAAAAAAGTTGCTGCAAAGCTTGCCAAGGAAGGCCTGGGGCTGGTGATATGGGATGCTTATCGCCCGGCGCGCGCAATGGCTCATTTCCGTCGCTGGTCCCGCCGCCCTGAAGACGGCAGCACAAAGCCTACCTTCTATCCTAACATTACCAAGCAGGGTATTTACGATGGCCGTTATATCGGTAAGGTGTCCGAACACAGCTGGGGTATCGCGGTGGATGTCACCTTGTATGATATCGATACTGGTATGGAGCTGGACATGGGTGGGCGCCACGACTTTCTGGATGTGTCTTCCTCCACCGAGAGTACGCTGGTGACACCTCAGCAGCGGGCTAACCGACTGAAGCTCAGAGAAGTGATGGCTGCTGCCGGTATGCGTAACTATCGCAAGGAATGGTGGCATTATTTCCTGACGAATGCTTCTCCTGTGGTAAGACACGACTTTGTTGTGAGGGATGATTTGAAAGCAACCCAGCGAAAAATCGTTAAGAAAAGCAAAAAAAAGTGAGGCATAGTCGGTTAATCGGCTTGAAATCGCCAGGGCTTTGTCATATAATGCGCGCGAAGCTATGCACGGAATGAACATTTTAGGTCAGGCAGTAAAGACAGCGGAGTCCACCGCTGGCTTCGATGTATTTTCGATTTTTGAGAAAGGCGGTCCGCTGATGTACGCCCTGCTGGGGCTTTCTTTCATCGCGTTGATGGCTGTGTTTGTGTGTTTATGGACGACTCGTTCCTCGGCCGTGCTGCCGCGTGATATTGTGCTTTCTGTCGAGTCCTATATTCGCCGTAAGGACTACGCCGGTCTGCTGAGCCTGTGTGAGCGCGATGGCTCCAGCTTCGCCCGCACCGTGCACGTGATTGTGATGTTCATGCAGCGCAACCTGCGTGCCAACATGGACGCCGTGCGCGAAGTGGCCTCAGCTGAGGCTACTCGCCAGGCCAACATCCTGACTCGTCAGATTAACTGGCTGTCCGATATCGGCGCCATTGCACCCATGGTGGGTCTGCTTGGTACCGTGCTGGGTATGATGAGCACCTTCTGGGAAATGGCTCAGGGTAACTTCGAGGGCGTGAAGCAGATGCAGATGGCCAGCGGTATCTCCGAGGCTATGATTACCACCGCCGGTGGTCTGGTGCTGGCTATTCCCTGTATGCTTGCCTATGCTATTTTCCGTAACCGCATTCAGAAGCATGTGACCGACATGGAGGTGGCTGTTACCCACATCCTCTCCGTGCTGGCTGTGCAGGCTGACCGTGAGCAGCGCCTGGGCAGCATCGCCCAGAAGGGTGCCCGCAGCGAGATGATGGACGATGAGTATTGATGACCACCCCTGCTGAGTGTCATGAAAATCAATGCGAAGATTCCTGAGCCCATCGGCTTCCAGCTGGCTCCCATGCTCGACGTGGTGTTCCTGCTGCTGATTTTCTTCGTGGTGACGCAGAAGTTCATTCTCAACGAGCAGGACCTTAAGGTGAAGGTGCCTACTGCACCCAAGACCACCGAGGAAGCTTCCCGCGCCATTAAGGAAATCATTATCAACGCCCGCGAAGAGGCTGACGGCACGCTCGTGGTGACGATTGACCGCGAGGTGTTCTCCCTCGAACAGCTCGAAAACCGCCTGCGCCGCCAGGTGCGACTCGATGAGGCGCTGCCCGTGCGAATCCGAGGGGATGCCGAAATGCGCTGGCAGAAGGTGGCAGACGTGATTTCCACCTGCACGAAAGCCGGTGTGTACAACGTGAGTTTCTCCAAGCAGATGCCCAAGGCCTCCCAGTAAGGCCTTGGCATTTGCCGTTTAATCTTTTATCCGCGATATTGCTCTTGTGTGAGAGTGCACAATATAATCTTCTGACCCAATATGAAAGTGAACAAATCTTTTGCGTGTTTGATGGCACTGGGTATGCTCCCTGTGCCTGCCTTGTATGCCCAGCAGGCGGATGACGCCGACCTGGTGGTGAATCCGGAGGATGATGCCTACGCCATTGCCGAGCACCTGTATGCTCAGGCTCGTCAGTCGGGGGTGGATGCCGAGTCCCGCCAGGTGGGGCTTTCCCGTGCAGCTGTCCTCTTCGGGGATTTCGTGAAGAAGTACCCCCAGTCGGCCAATGCAACCAAGGCGCAGTACTTGCAGGCTGTCTGCCTTGAGGAATGCGGCGAAATAGCCAAGTCCGACGCCGTGCTGGAGAAGGTGGCTGCCCGCAAGAATGGTGGCGAGTTCGCTGCTGCCGCGGCTTACAATCTGGCCAAGCAGGCTGCCTCCCGCAATCTGTGGACCAAGGCTCGCAACTATTACAGCATCACTGTACGCGAGACCCGCCGCCCGGAGCTGAGCACCGATGCTCTGTACCGCCTGGGGCGTACCCACTTGCAGCTGGGGCAGAAGAAGGAAGCCGAAGACCGCTTTAAGGGGCTGTTGCTTGACCAGAGCGTGTCTCCCGTTATTGTGAATGCCTCCCTCTACGCACTGGCTCAGATGAAGACGGAGGAAGGCAAGCATGCGGAAGCCTACGACTTCTTCAGCCAGCTGCTCAAGCGCAATGGTGTGGAGGAGGGGATGCGTGGCATGGCCACCTTGCAGGCTGCGCGTCTGGCTTCGCGCCTGGGTAAGGGCAATGAGGCTCAGCAGCTGTATGCCAAGCTGACGGGCATGCCCGGTATGGAGAAGTACGCCGGTGAGGCTCAGATGGAGACCCTGATGTCCCTCTACAAGAACAAGGATTTTGAAGGCGTTGTGCGCCAGATTACCAGCAACTACGCTCCGCTGGATGACCCGGCTAAGGAGGCTCGCCGCGCGTTGATTGTAGGCCAGTGCTTCATGGAGCTGCGCAACTACGAGCGCGCCGCTCAGTGGTTCGAGGTGGCGGAGCAGGCTCAGCCCCAGACCTCTCTGGCAGCAGATGCCGCTTACCGCCGCTTGCTCTGCGCCCAGCAGACTCGCAGCGTCAATTTCTTTACACTGGCTCAGCGTTATCTCAACACATATGCAGCCCCCGGTCAGAGCACGGCTTCTCTGGCATGCAATGACCTGGTGCGCCTCATGTATGCCGACCGCATGATGCTGGCCGACGTGCCCGAGGCCTCTCGCCAGTTCGAGGCTATCAACATGGATAATATCCCTGAGTCTGTGCGTGCCGATGCTATGTACAAGAAGGCCTGGTGCTCGGCTCAGGGCGGTTCCGGTGACCCTGTGAGCACGCTCGATAAGTTCATTGCCTCCTATCCCAAGGATACGCGCATGCCCGAGGCTCTTGCCCTGCGTGGCAGCTGCTATGTGAAGATGAACAACATTGGCGCGGCTCTGGCAGACTTCGAGCGCGTTATCAATGAGTACCCGCATTCGAACTCGGTGCCGATGTGCTGGCAGCGTGCCGCTCAGGCCGTGGCGAATCGCGACTCCAAGAAGATGGTTGCCTACTACGAAGGCCTGATTAAGTGCGCCCATCGTGGGGTGAAGCCGGCGGCTATTGCCGAGGCTCATTACAATATCGCCCGTGCTCAGTACGAATCTGACCCCGGCTCTGCCATTCCCCATTTCCGTGAGGCTCGCACCCTGAACCCGGAGCAGTATGGCGCCGCTGTTGACCTGAGCCTGGTACACTGCTACTTCAAGATGAAGGATGCCGATAAGCTGCGCGAGGCTCTTGTGGTGCTGGAGCGTAACAATTCTTCCTCTTACAATGCGCTGCCGCCCGCCGTGCCGCGTTGGTGTGGCTGGATGTGCTTCCAGAGCAAGCGCTACCTGGATGCCGATAAGTACCTTTCCGATGCCGTGGCTCGCGCTTCTCGCGAGAAGTACACCGCCGCCGATGGTACGCAGAAGGAGCGTGCTGCCGTGGAGCCGCTGGTGTGGAAGACTCTTGCCCGTGCCCGCCTGGAGCTGCGCCAGTACGAGCGTGGTCTGGAGGCTGCTGAGCACTACGTGAGCATGGAGACTCAGCCGTACCGCAAGGCTGAGGGTATGCGTGATAATGCGTTGCTGCTTATCGGCCTCATGCGCACGGCCGAGGCTCGCAAGCTTTGCGAATCCGCTATTGCACTGGGTATTGATGGCCCCATCAAGTCCGCTGTCTTCATCACCTTGGGTGATTCTTACTATGCCGAGCGCGAGTTCGCTGAAGCTGCCAAATACTATGGCCGTACCGCCAACGTGGTCAGCGACAAGGACCTGAAGCCCATGGCTCTTTACAAGATTTCCCAGGCTCTGCGCCGCTGCGAGCGCGCGGGTGAAGCCGCTCAGTACGAGGATACTCTGCACAAGGAGTTCCCCAACTGGCTGCCTGAGCCCAATACTGCTATCTTCATGAAGATGCACGATAAACAGTAAAAGCTGAGTGAAGGAAAGACGATGTTCTATTCTCGAGGAAACCGCCGCAAGCATTGGTATTACCTGCTGAGCATTGGCCGCAAGCGCCTGATTTTTCTGGGCAGTGTGCTGGCGCTGGTGCTGATTGCAGCCATTACCGTGCTTGTTACGTATAGCATGCGCGCGCTGAAGTACGACCTGGAGCGAGTCGTGAAGATTGGCGGCGTGAGCACGCTCTACGACTGCGAGAATCAGCACATTGCTTCCCTCAGTGGCGATGAGCACAAGTTTGTGTGCTGGGAGGACTTGCCCTCCAACCTCGTGAATGCCTTTGTCGCACGCGAGGACGAGACGTTCTTTGAGCACGGCGGTGTCGTGTATTCGTCCGTTATCCGTTCGCTGCTGCGTAATGTGGCGTCCATGAGCTATGAGCAGGGGGCTTCAACCATCACCATGCAGCTTACCCGCAATGTGTTCGAGATGAATGACAAGACTCTCGATCGCAAGTTCCTGGAGGCGCTGCTGGCACAGCGTATTGAGCGCAACTACGACAAGAAGACGATTTTTACGCAGTATCTCAACCGCATTTATTTCGGCCAGAATTGCTATGGCGTGGCCACTGCCGCTCGTCGATATTTCGGCAAGCCCGTATCGCAGCTGAACCTGGTGGAATGCGCCACTCTGGCCGGTCTGGTGCGTGCTCCCTCCCTCTGCAACCCCGTGACGAGCATGGAGAATGCCATGGACGTGAAGCGCGAGACGCTGGATCGCATGCTGACGCTGGGCTTCATCTCCGAAACGGAGCGCAATAACGCCGTGGCTGAGGAGATTAAGCTTTCCTCGACGAAGGATGCCTCCCAGGAGGTCGTGTCCTATGTGTCTATGTGGGCCAATAAGGAGCTGGACGACATGCGCGATGAGCTCGGCGAGCACATTGGTGGCATGGGGGTTGTGACCAACCTCGATTTGCAGCTTCAGCAGTATGTGGAGCAGGCGATGGAGCGTGCTCTCATTGCGGTGGAAAAGCCCGGTAACATGCCGGAGAAGTGGATGCCCATTCTGCACGAGAATCCGCAGGAGTCTGAGCGCCTGCGTAAGTTTTACGACAGCATTAAGCGCCCGGCTGACATGAAGGTGCGCGATGGTAACGACCTGGAGAACGTGCTGCAATGCTGTGTGCTGGTGGTGGATGCCCGCCGCAACAACAAGGGGCGCGTGCTTGCTATGGTTTCCGGCCGCAGCGCTGTGGATGGCCGCGACCGCTGGTCCGAGATGTGCCGCCCTGGTAAAGCGGCTTCGCCGCTGGTATATGCCTGCGCCTGTCTGCCCGGTGGCGACAATACACATATCGTTGCCCGCAATGTGGAGGTAACAGGTCAGAGTCTTGGCTACGATGTGGTGAGCGCCTTCTACAAACAGCTGGGGCTGAACCTGAAACTTCCTTCCCGCCAGAATGAGGCGGCGCTTTATCGTGGTGAGTTCGATATGAAGCGCATTGACCTCGCTCGCCTCCTGTTCGATATTCAGAATCAGGGACGCGACTATCAGTTTAAGCTCATTGACCGCATCTGGAGCCGTGGGCAGAAGCTGCTCTACGCGCTGGAGCCGGAGCAGGCCGAGGAGTATATCCGCCGAGAGAGCGCAACGGCTGTGTCGCAGATTCCGCCTTTTGATGTGGTGGAGGGACAGCCTGTGGTAATGAACGAGGTGCTGCCGGATAATCGCGGCATCATGTGCATGGTGTTCAACGACAAGGGCGTGGCTGTCTTTGTGTGGATGGGCTTTGATAATCCTGAGAATATGCCGCAGGGTACCCGCATGAGCGGCCTGATGAAGCGTGCCACTCTCTGCCTGGCCAAGGAGCTGCATACGGAGGCTCGTGCTCGCCTGCGCGCTCGCGTCAAAGCCGCTGAGGAGAAGAAATGACGATGGACTTTACCCCACAGTTGGCTGTTGCCCAGGCTGCTGCCCGAGCTGCCGGCGCTTACCTGAAGCAGCAATTCCATGCCGTGCATCGTGTGGATGCTGAGCTGCCGCATGATATTAAGCTCCAGCTCGATAGGGATACGCAACAGTTGATAGTAGAGAACCTTCGCGCCGCCTACCCGGATTATGCTGTGCTGGGTGAGGAAGGCAACTGTGGCAGTGGGGACGCCGATGCTATCTGGATTGTCGACCCTCTGGATGGTACAGTCAATTATTTCTACGGCTTGCCGATTTTCTGTGTGAGTATTGCTCTGCGTGTGGCCGGTGAGCTGGTGCTCGGCTGTGTGTACGACCCGATGCAGGACGAGTGTTACACGGCGCTTGCCGGGCAGCGTGCGTGTCTGAATGGCGAGCCCATCCGGGTATCGGGCCGTTCGCGCATGGCTGAGGCTGTGGTCTTTGTCGGGCATGGTACGCACGATGGCTCGGGGGTGAAGGGTGTTCGACGCTTTGCCCATATTTCCTCGCAGGTGCGTAAGGTGCGTATTCTTGGCTCTGCCGCGCTCACACTGTGCTATATCGCGGCCGGGCGTTTCGATGCCTATATTGAGAACCGCATCAACCTGTGGGATTTCGCCGCTGCTCGCGTGATACTGGAGAGCGCCGGTGGCACCATGGAGTTTACCCCCTCTGCCGACTCGCCCATTACAGGCTCGGTTATTGCGTGGAATGGCTCGCTGCCCATCCACTCCGCACTTCAACTTCCGCCCGCTATCGTATCATGAGCCGCAAAATGTCCTCCCCGAAATCGCCGTCTCAGCCGCAGGAACCCAATCCTCGCCGCCTGGCCTGGCATTGCTTGCAGCGTTGGGGGCAGGGTGGTATCTTTGCCGAAACTTTGATTGACCGCGAGTGTCAGGCATCATCCCCGCGTAATCGTGCGCTCGTGCAGTCTATCGTGCTGGGGACACTGCGTAACCTGCGCTACCTGGAGCACCTGTGTGCTAAGCTGCGTTCCGGACGCTTGGAGGATTCCGCCCGCTGGCTGGCGCTGCTGGGGCTTTGTCAGTTGTTTGTGCTGCACAAACCGGCGCACGCTGCGGTGAGCGAAACGGTATCGCTCGCGCCGCCCCGTATCCGTGGCCTGATAAACGGAATGCTGCGTAATGCTGTGCGTCGACAGGAGGAGTTTGAAGCCGAGCTTCCCACGCTGCCGCTCGGGGTGCGTTACTCTGCGCCCGATTGGTTGGTGGAGCGCTGGTGTGCGGAGTTTGGTCGTGAGGAAGCGGAGCAGATGCTTGCCTGGAATATCCAGACGCCGCCGGTGTATGGGCGCGTGAATCCCCTGAACCCGCCGCAGGTGGGCGAGGATTGGGTGGCGCTTTCCCATGCTCCCGGTTGGTACCGCCTGCCTGCCGGTTTGCCGATGAAGGATTTGCAGGAGGGGCGCATTTATGTGGCCGACCCCTCGACTCGCTACTGCGTAGGACTGCTGGCTCCGCAAGCCGGTGAACGCGTGCTCGATGCCTGTGCCGCGCCGGGTGGTAAATCCGTGGCGATGATTGGTGCAACGGGCGGGCGTATTGATTTGTTGTCGACCGATGCAGAGGCGCACCGCCTGCCTCAGCTGCGCGAGAACCTGCTGCGTGCCGGTGGCGAGCGTGTCGAAGTGCAGCAGCACGACTGGACTCAGCCTTGCCCGCAGAAGTGGCAGGGTGCATTCGATGCCGTGTTGCTGGATGTGCCGTGCAGCAACAGCGGCGTGCTTCAGCGCCGAGTGGACGCCCGCTGGCGTTTGCAGCCTGCCGAAATCGAACGCCTGACAGAGCTCCAACTGCGCATCCTGACTTGCGCCGCCGAAGCCGTGCGCCCCGGCGGTCGCCTGGTCTACTCCACTTGCTCCATCGACCGCGCCGAAGACCGCGCCGTGGTGGATGCCTTCCTCGCCTCTCACCCCCACTTCCATCTCGTCGAGGATTACCTCGCTCTCCCTCACCGCGAACAAGCCGATGGCGCCTACGCCGCGCTGCTCCAAAGATAAAAAGCGTATTGAAGTACGAAGGCCGAATTCCGAGGGCCGAATTTGAGAGTTCGTCGGGCAGAACCCGAGGAATTTTGGAGTCCCGCACAGGTCTCTGATTTCAGGCGAGCTTCGCTCGCGGAATTTCAGAGCCCGCGGGAGCGGGCGGTAGAGGATAGGCAGGGGGGGAGTCGCGAAAGCGACGGAACCCCTGCAAACGCGTAAAAAGAAATCGAACCCCGGAACGGGGTGGCAGAGGCGGAGGCATAAATTAATGCGGGAGTAGTGGGGATTGGTATCAATCCCATTTACATCAGGAAAATCCAAAACTCTTCGTGTGTTGTATATGGTTTTCACCCATGCTACCTGTTATCTCAGGACTAAGATATGGAAAAGATACTCATAATGAAGCATTGTTTTTGAGTCAGCCGCCTCTGCCACCCCGTTCCGGGGTTCTGCTATATATACTTCCGATAGCAGGGGTTCCGCCGCTATTGCGGCTCCACCACCTGCCTGAGCTCTGACGTCCCTAGTCGGGACTCTGATTTCAGGCGAGCTTTGCTCGCGGAATTTCAGAGCCCGCGGAAGCGGGCGGTAGAGGATAGGCAGGGGTGGAGTCGAGAAAGCGACGGAACCCCTGCAAACGCGTAACAAGAAAGGAACCCCGGAACGGGGTGGTAGAGGCGGAGGAATAAATTAATGAGGGAGTGGTGGGGATTGGTATCAATCCCATTTACATCAGGATAATCCGAATCTCTTGTTTTTGTTCTGCTAGCAGGTGTGCTGCCTTGCAGAAATTTCGTCAGTAAAGAAAGCAGGCCTGCATGTTGTGCTCCAGCATTAGCAATGCAGATACCGAACACAGTTGTCTATTATCAAACAGTTACGTGTAGTTGCGGTATGCATTTGTGCTGTATCGGTAAAGAACTAAATCCACCAAAGTGTATTATTTTCAATAATTTCCCGCTTTTATGCTTGCATCAGCATTACATAAAGCTGTAGGCGTCGATGTCGAGGGTGATGGTGATGTCTTCGCCGGCGTTGAGGTTGGCGATTTCGCGGGAGACGATATCGGCGACGGTGCGGGCGCTCTGGGAGTTAATGGTGCACTGGAAGCGGAACTGTCCGTGGGCGCGGGCAATGGGTGCCGGGGCGGGGTCGGTTATTTCTACCCCTTGGGGAAGTGCGGCTTGCAGGCGCTTATGGAGAGTTCGCAGGGAGAAGTCTGCCAGCTCCTCTTGCGGTGAGCGAACTGTGAGCACGGCGAGGTGCCGGAAAGGCGGGAAATTGAATTGCTGGCGCAGGCCGAGTTCATTCTCGGAAAAGCCATCCGTGTCGTGTCGGCGGGCGTATTGGATGGCGGCGGCGTGGGGGGTGTAGGTCTGAATAATTACCTCGCCATCGATATCGCCGCGCCCGGCGCGTCCTGCCACCTGAGTGAGCAGCTGGAAGGTGCGCTCCGCTGCGCGGGGGTCGGGGATGCAGAGGCCGAGGTCGGCATTCAAGACACCTACCAGCGTAACACCGGGGAAATCCAGCCCCTTGGAAATCATCTGTGTGCCCAGCAGAATATCAATGCGGTGGGCTCGGAAATCAGCCAGAATATCGCGCAGCGCATTCTTGCGCGCGGCTACATCGGCATCCACACGTTGCAGGCGCGCCTTGGGGAAGCAGTTACGCAGCACTCGCTCCACTTTCTGGGTGCCGTAGCCTTCCAGCAGAATGTTATTCTCCCGGCATTCCGGGCAGCTGCGTGGTACCACGGCGCGGAATCCGCACAGGTGGCAGATGAGGCGGTTCTCTGTAGCGTGGTAGGTAAGGGGCAGGGCGCAGTGCTCGCAGGTGACGACGTGGCCGCAGTCTGGGCATTGCAGGGCGCGGGCGAAGCCTCGGCGGTTCAGCAGCAGGATGGTCTGCTCCCCGCGGTTCAGGCGCTCCTCGATGGCCATACGCAGGCGCTCGGAGAGGATGCCGAGGTTGCGCTTGTCCTTGGGCTCGCTGCGCATGTCGAGCACGCGGGTGAGGGGCAGTCGCTGGCCGTCGGCTCGCTTGTCCATACGCAGCATGTTGTATTTGCCGCAGTTGACATTGTGCAGGCTCTCCAGAGAGGGGGTGGCGGAGCCCAGTACCACGGTGGCTCCTTCCATGCGGGCGCGTAGTACTGCGAGGTCGCGTCCGTGGTAGCGCGGGGCATTCTCCTGCTTGTAGGAGGAGTCGTGCTCCTCGTCCACAATGATGAGCCCCAGCTTTTGTACTGGCGCAAAGAGGGCGGAGCGGGGGCCGATGGCTATGCGAGCTTTGCCTCGGTGGATGGCGTGCCACTCGTCGAATCGCTCGCCATCGCTCATGGCGCTGTGCAGAATGGCCACTGCCCCCGGCGTATCAGCAAAGCGGCTCTTGAAGCGTGCCATCGTCTGCGGCGTGAGCGATATTTCCGGCACCAGAATGAGGACGCCACGGCCACTCTTCATCACGTGCGCGGCGGCTTGCAGGTATACCTCCGTCTTGCCGGAGCCAGTGACACCTTGCAGCAGCAGGGGCTTGCTGTCGCTGCCATCGCAGGCGGCTATGATGCTTTTGAGGGCCTCCGCCTGTTCCTCATTCAGTTCCAGCGGGGCGGATTGTGCAAACTCTTCATTGCCAGCCGGGTCGCGGTGCACGGCTTCTTCCTCGATGCGGATGTAGCCTTTGGCTTCCAGCGAGCGGCAGGCGGGCAGTGCAGCTGTGCCACCGAGGTCAGCCAGGGCTTCGCGCTTGCTTTCGCCATCGTGCAGATAGCGCAGGATGGCGGCCTGACGCGGGGCTCGGGCATTGATTTTGTTGAGTGTGTCGTCATCCGGCCATTTCAGCAGCACGGCGACCTTGCGGGTCTTTTCCTCGTGACGCTCGCGGCGCACGGGCTCAGGCACGATGCAGCGAATCATTTGCTCCACCGGCACGGCGTAGTAGCGGGCAGCCCATTCTGCCAAGTCCATGAGCACCGGACTCACCGCCGGCGTGTCGTCTATCAGGCGGGTGAGGGGTTTCAGGCGGTGTCCCCACTCAGCATCCGGCGTTACCAGGTTGATGACGGTACCGGTCGTGGAGCGGCTGCGCAGCGGTACCTCCACGCGGCTGCCGCGTGTGACACCCAGCATGCCCTCCGGTATGGCATAGTCGAGCACCATGTCGTTCAGACCGTCTACCAGTACGCGGGCGGCGGGGCGAATGGCGTCTTCCTGGAAAAGGGCCTGCTGCATGGGGCAGATGAGGGGGGGCTTCAGCTCTCCTCTTCGAGTTCTTCGCGCGAGATGATGTGTACCACAACCTTTACTCCGGCTTTCTCACCAGCAGCTTTGGCCAGCGAGCGGATGGCGGAGGCGGTCATGCCATTGCGGCCAATGATGCGCGGGATGTCCCCCGGCTCCAGCACCAGGCGGAAGCGTACCATGTCACCTTCCTCACTGCCCGCTACGCGCAGCTGGGCTTTGTCCGGGTGCTTGATGAGGGGGCTGACGACTGCCAGCAGGTACTTGCCAATGGATTCAATAATCTGTTGCATGTGGGGAAATCTCTTGCTGCCATCATCTTATGAAAAAACGCGGCTC
Source organism: Akkermansia sp. (assembly GCA_017390945.1). GTDB lineage: Bacteria > Verrucomicrobiota > Verrucomicrobiia > Verrucomicrobiales > Akkermansiaceae > Akkermansia. The sequence continues at coordinate 23,528 of JAFOZZ010000183.1, read as the reverse complement.
ATGTCAAGGCTGCTCCATGACAGGCTGATACGTTGACATGATGAAGTAACAGGAATACAATCGTGGTACGGATAAAGGGGCGATAACCGAAAAAACAGTTACGAGTTTCGAGTTACGAATGACGAGTTAAGGTCTAGGTTGTAAGTTAGGCTCGCTAAAGTTCGCTGGGGGGAGCAATGCAATGGCTTCTGTTCCGCGGGTTTAAAGCACGGGCAGTAAGTTTGGAGCATGCTTCGCTTATACTTTCAGCGATAGCTGACTAGCAGGTACTTCGTCCCTTGTACTCCCAAAAAGCTCATTTCCTATCTTATGAAAAAAGAGATGTTTACTGCTGAATCTTTCATCAAAGCTGTTGCCGCTGGTGACATGGAGCAAGTGCGCGCCATGTTGGATAGCGGGCTGGATGTTAATTGCCGCTATTCTTCCAAAGAAATGAAAACAGGGTCTGTTACGCCCTTATATGCTGCTGTTTCGGCAGGGCAACTGGAGATGGCGCGTTTCTTGCTGGGGTGTGGTGCGGATGTGAACGCGGCTGGCCCGTGGGATGTAACGCCGTTACACGTCAGCATCGTCAATGGTTCAATGGATTGTTTTCACCTGCTGCTGGAGGCAGGCGCAGATATACAGGCTGTCAATACTCAGGGATTTACGCCCTTGCTGGCATCTGTGGTGTGGCAACGTGAGGAAATGTTCTGCGAACTGATGGCGGCTGGCGCTCGAACAGATATACGGAATGAAGATGGGTATACACCCATGCGTTGTGCGGCGGCGGTGGGCAATCTGCGGATGGTGCAGTTGTTGCTTGCTGCCGGGGTGGATGTCAATGCGGTGCAGGATCCGGATGGCTCCACGGCCTTGCTGGTGGCGGCGCATCGCGGGCACCTGGAGGTGGTGCGTTTGCTGCTGGAGAAGGGGGCGCGTGTGGATGTGCGCCGGAATGACGGTTTCAGTGCTTTGCGTGCGGCGGTAGACCAGCTCCATCCCGAGGTGGTTGAGTTGCTCCTGTTGGCCGGGGCAGATGTACATGAGCAGGTCGAGCAGAATTTTACCCTGCTGCATCATGCCGCTACGCAGGGTGAGGTGGATATTGTGCATCAATTGCTGGCTGCCGGGGCAGATGTGAATGCTGCTACGGAGTACGGATTTACGCCGCTTCACTCCGCGGCCGCTATGGGGCACGTGGGCGCGGTGGAGCATCTGCTGCTGGCTGGGGCTACACCCAATGCTCGCGATAATAAGAAACGTACGCCCATGGCTTATGCCATCAGCAAAGGCCACTATGATGTCATGCGGCTGCTGAGTGCGGCGCACGCGGAGCTGGATGAGGAGTGGAAGAGGGCCATCCATCACGCAAAGCAGCGACTCCTGGCCTACCTGGCTCTTCTCCTTGCTATCGGAGCCGCGTGTTGGTACATATTATAAGAGTTGATGTTTGCTCAATCGCCTGGCTCCGGGCTAACGACCGGAGCCGTGTTCTGCCGCCCTCCACGACATCGCATTCGCGATGCCGCCCGGGCTCGAATTGTTTTTCTAGCCTACCCGGGGTTTCGCGGCTTCGCCGCTTTACCCCGGGCTACTATCTGTCGTCCCTGCGGGACTCTCGAATTCCGCGGCGCTATGCGCCGCCAAGCTTTACAACTGTCCCGCGACAGTGGGCAATTTCACTAAGCGCAGCTTAATTTCACTGCGGGCATTTGCCCGCAATTTCACTATATGCCGCTAGGTATATAATTTCACCGGCGAAGCTAAGTATTGACTTTCAATATCAAACATTAAAAATTAAACATCAAAAATCCAACATCCCCCTTATTCGGGGGATATTGGGAAATCAGGCCGTGATGGAATACCATCAACGAACGGTAAATTTAATCTTGCGCGTCATGTAATCCTTACCATCGACGGTACCGTTGTTGGTGGCAGTACCTTCCGTGGGGGTGTCGAAGTGCAGGGTGTAGGTGCCGTGGTTGGGGGCACCGAAGTTACGAATGACGGCGGAGTCCGGGCCTACTTTCTCGTAGGTCAGGTAAGCTTTTACGCCGGGGTTAAAGTTCACGCGGTAGCGGTTTGTCTCGTCGAAATTGTAGGCAAACACGCAGGGGTATTCTTCCAACATCCACTCCGACCATTTCTGTGTGCCATGATTGGCAGAGCAGCTTTCGGCGCCGTTGCCGTCCATCTCAATGATGCGTCCGGCCACGGAGGTGGGGGCGATGTCTTGTTTTTCCGTTGTGGAGGTTGTGGTGCTGCAGGAAGCCAGCAGCAGGCATGCAGAAAGGAGGGCTGTGTACTTCATCATATTATTCAGATCATGTGACCCATGCGCTCGCGCTTGGTGTCGAGATAGTGTTTGTTATCCTCGTGGGCAGGGATGCTGATGGGCATCTGCTCCACTACTTCGAGGCCGTGGCCAGCGAGGCCGACAATCTTGCGGGGGTTATTGGTGAGCAGGCGCAGCTTGCGCACGCCGAGGTCGCGCAGGATTTGTGCACCTACGCCGTAGTCGCGCAGGTCGGGGGCGAAGCCGAGCTCGATATTGGCGTCCACCGTATCGAGGCCTTGCTCCTGCAACTTGTAGGCATGCAGCTTGGCCGACAGGCCGATGCCGCGTCCCTCCTGGCGAAGGTAGAGGATGATACCACCCTCCTCGGACACGCGGCGCATGGCGGTGTGCAACTGGCTACCGCAGTCGCAGCGGCGGCTGGCGAACACATCGCCCGTGAGGCACTCGCTGTGCACGCGGCAGAGTACGGGTTTCTCCGGGTCGATATCGCCGTGTACCAAGGCCAGGTGAGTCTGGCCGTCTACCTTGGAGTGGTAGGAGTGGCACATGAAGTCACCGAAATCGGTCGGCAGCTTCACGACTTCCTCCTTCACGATAAGCTTTTCCGTATGCTGGCGGTGCTCGATAATCTGAGCGAGGGAGCAGGCCTTAAGACCGTACTTCTTCTGGAAGGAGCCCAGCTCACCCAGGCGAGCCATCGTGCCGTCCTCCTTCATAATCTCGCAGCATACACCTACGGGCTCCATGCCGGCGATACGCAGCAAGTCCACCGTACCCTCCGTATGGCCTGCGCGGCGAATAACACCGCCCTCCACAGCACGCAGGGGGAAGCAATGACCGGGCTGCACGAAGTCCTCGAGCGCGGCGCGCGGGTCAGCCAGCTTCATGGTGGTGATAGAGCGCTCGAATGCGCTGATGCCGGTGGTGGTGCCCTCCTTGGCATCCACGCTCACAGTGAATGCGGTGTGGTGCTTTTCGGTATTGAACTGTGCCTGCATGGGCAGGCCGAGAGCATCCACGCGCTCGGGTGCCATAGGCACGCAGATAAGGCCGCGGGCATGGGTGGCCATGAAGTTGATATTCTGCGGGGTGGCAAACTGGCCGGCGCAGACGAGGTCCGCCTCATTTTCGCGGTGTGGGTCATCCGTCATGAGAATGAGCTTGCCCATGCGCAGGTCGCACAGCACTTCCTCCAGCGGGTGGTAGATGATAGGGTCGCTGCCATCTGCCACAGGCACCTCGGAAGCAGGGGCGGCCGTGGGCTCAGCAGCGGGGGCTTCTTCTTTGGGTTGCGGCAGCGGCTCGCCCGTGACGGCAGCATCGCACTCGCAGATGAAGCTGTTCATATCAAACACACCGTTCTTTGAGGAAAACTCGATGTTCTTCATGTCGGAAATGGGGTAAAAGCAGTTCGGCGGCTCTCCGCTCGGAGCGGCGTGAGCCGCCGGACTAAACTTAGCGTCGTTGATTAAATGGCGTAATTACTTGTTCATCTTGGCCCAGGAGTCGCGCAGACCCACAGAGCGGTTGAATACCGGGTGCTCGGCGCTGTGGTCGTAGCGGTCGGCCACGAAGTAACCGGTGCGCTCAAACTGGCACAGGAACTCGGCAGGGGCAGCAGCCAGCGCGGGCTCAACCACGGCGTCCTTCAGCACAGTCAGAGAGTCGGCATTCAGGGAGGCGAGGAAGCCCTCGGGGTTGGCATCGGGAGCCTCGTCCTTGAACAGACGGTCGTACAGACGAACCTCGGCCTTCACACCATACTTGGCGGATACCCAGTGAATGGCGCCCTTGCAGCGAATACCCTCGGGCGGGTTGGCGCCGATGGTACCGGGGAGAATCTCGGCGTGTACCTCGGTTACGTTGCCTTCGGCATCGGCCACATAGTTGGTGCAGACGATGCAGTAACCGCCACGCAGGCGTACGCAGGCACCGGGGCTCATGCGCTTGTACTTCTTGGGCGGGTCGACCATGAAGTCGTCCTGGTCAATCCATACCTCCTTGGTCAGCGTAATCTTGCGGTTGCCCAGCTCCGGCTTCTCGGGGTTGATGACTACCTCCACGTCCTCCTCGTGGTCATCGGCTAGGTTGGTCAGCACGAGCTTGAGGGGCTTCAGCACGGCCATGCGGCGCTCGGAGTTCGTGTTCAGCTCGGCACGCACGGCGTTCTCCAGGCGGGCTACGTCGGTGTTGCCGTTGAACTTGGTGATGCCTACACCCTCGCAGAAGTCCACAATGGCGGCGGCGGGGTAGCCGCGGCGGCGCATACCGCAAATCGTGGGCATGCGGGGATCATCCCAGCCGGCTACATAGCCTTCCTCCACCATCTGGCGCAGCTTACGCTTGCTCATGACGGTGTAGGTGATGTTCAGGCGGGAGAACTCACGCTGCTGCGGGCGGGAGCCAGCGGGGATGGGGCAGTTCTCGATAACCCAGTCGTAGAGCGGGCGGTGGTTCTCGAACTCCAGCGTGCAGAGGGAGTGGGTGATGTACTCGTAGGCGTCCTCCAGCGGGTGAGCAAAGTCGTACATCGGGTAAATGCACCAGGAGTTACCCGTGTTGTGGTGATGGTCGTAGGAAATGCGGTAAATGACGGGGTCGCGCATGTTCATGTTGCTGCTGGCCATGTCAATCTTGGCACGCAGCACGGCGCCGCCCTCGGGGAACTTGCCGTCCTTCATGGCCTCGAACTGAGCGAGGTTCTCCTCCACCGAACGGTCACGGTAGGGGGAGTGGGTGCCGGGGGTGGTCAGGTTGCCACGCTGGGCGCGCATGGTCTCACGGTCCTGCTCATCCACATAGGCAAGGCCATTCTTAATGAGGTGAATAGCGCACTCGTAGTAGAAGTTGAAAATATCGGAAGCCCAGTAGAGGTGCTCGCCCCAGTCGAACCCGAGCCACTTGATGTCCTCCTGGATGGAGTTGACGAACTCGACATCTTCTTTGCACGGGTTGGTGTCATCAAAACGCAGGTGGCACACAGCACCCAGATGCGCGTATTCCTTTGCTACACCGAAGTCCAGGCAAATGGCCTTGGCGTGACCGATGTGAAGGTAGCCGTTCGGCTCCGGGGGGAATCGCGTAATGGGTACCTTGCAGTGGCCCTCAGCCAGGTCACTTGCAATCCACTCACGAATGAAGTCTTTTTTGGTGGTGATTTCCTCGTTCGTCATGCGCGAAATTCTACAGACTTCGCCCGCAGAAAGCAAGCCCATTCCAGCGCACTGACGCACTTTTTAGCGTCAGCTGCGGGTGGAATCCACCGCAAAGCCGGGGGCGGGATGCGGGTTGTGCTTGCAATTACTTCCGATTGAGAGTATAGTTGTGGCAGACATGAAGCGAAAAAAGGTAGTAATACTCGGTTCGACTGGCAGTATCGGCACCAGTGCGTTGAAGGTAGCACGCGATATTCCTGAGCGCATGGAGGTAGTGGGGCTTGCCGCCCACAGCAGTGTGGATGCCCTGGTGGCTCAGGCGGTGGAATTCGGTGTGAAGGATGTGTGCATTTACGACTCTGCCAAAGCTGCTGAGTTGCAGCGTCGTCTGCCTGCCGGTACCCGCGTGCTGACCGGGCTGGATGGCCTGTGCGAACTGGCTACCCTGGAGGGCGCGGACATGGTGCTGGTATCTATTATCGGTACAGCTGGTCTGAAACCCACTTTGCAGGCTATCGAGGCAGGTAAGGACCTGGCTATCGCTTCCAAGGAAATTCTCGTGATGGCCGGTGAGGTGGTGATGAATCGTGCTGCTGCCAAGGGCATAATGTGCTGCCGGTGGACAGTGAGCACAACGCTATTTATCAGTGCCTTCAGGGGCATCAGGGCGGTGCGGAGCAGGTGAGCCGCCTGATTCTGACGGCCAGTGGCGGCCCTTTCCGCACTACTCCCCGCGAACAGTTAGCTGACGTGACGCTGGAGCAGGCGCTTAATCACCCCACATGGAAGATGGGACGCAAGATTACCATCGATTCCGCCACGCTTTTCAACAAGGGGCTGGAGATGATTGAGGCTCGCTGGCTGTTCGGTATTCCCATGGAGCGCGTGGACGTCATTGTGCACCCGCAGAGCATTGTTCACTCGCTCGTTGAGTATCAGGATGGCTCTATTCTGGCTCAGCTGAGCAGCAGCGATATGTGTTTCCCCATTCAGTACGCTGTAACCTGGCCTGACCGTACGGTGAACAGCCTGAAGAAGCTCGACCTCGCGCAGATTGCCTCGCTCAAGTTCGAGGCGCCCCGCTGGGATGATTTCCCCGCGCTGAATCTGGCTCGTCAGTCCGGACTGGTGGGGGGTACCATGCCCGCTATGTACAATGCTGCCAATGAGGAAGCCGTGCAGGCATTCGTGGATGGCAAGCTCGGCTTCACCGGAATCTGGGAGACTGTTGAGACCGTGCTTTCCAACGCTAAGCCGCGCGACTACCAGGGGCAGCTGGACATGATTCTGGAGGACGATGCCTGGGCTCGCGAGGAAGCCCGCCGTGTGATTTTCCGCTGAGGCTATGGCGCAGCGTATCCACACCGTCGATGCCGTGAGAGCGGTGGCGCTCTTCGGTATTCTGATGGCGCATTCGCATAACTTCTTCAACATCTGGCAGCCGAGTGTCCCCGCTGGTTGCTGCGATGGTGTGTGGGAGTGGTTGTACGCGAATGTGTTTGTGGGGAAGTTTTTCCTGGTATTTGCCTTTCTATTCGGACTGAGCTTTTTTCTGCAACTGGATAGGGCGGAGGCGAAGGGCATAGACTTTCGTGGTCGCTTTTGCTGGCGCCTGGTGTTACTGGCAGGCTTTGGCTTGGTGCACAGTTGGTTTTACTGTGGGGATATCTTGCTCATTTTCTCCATTACCGGCTTTATTCCGGTGCTGCTGTGGCGGGTGCCCACGCGCTGGCTGGTCGCACTCTGCGGGCTGTGTCTGCTGCAGCCGCTGGCACTGTATCACTATGCCAGCGGTACTCCGGCAGCGATGAAAGATTGGTACGATGCCGTGCGCGTGGCTTATGGTATCACCTGGGCGCCCTCAGCCCGAACGGCTACTTTCTGCGAAATGGGCGAGTGGAATATCTGCCACGGCGTCTGGCATAGCTTCCTATACACCGTGTACAGTTACCGCATCTGGGCGCTGGTGGGTATGTATCTGCTTGGTATGATTGCCGGGCGGCTCCGCGTGTTTCAGGGGAATATGCCCGGTTGGCGGTTCATTCTGCCTGTGGCGGTACTATGGGGGATAGTACGCGGCCTTTGCGCCTGCTATGGTGGCGAAACGTATTGGCATATCATTGAGCCTACGCTATTTGTATTCTGGTGTGTGCCTGTGCTTACCTATGTGCTGGGAAGTATGCGCTTGCAGCGCGTAGTGACACCGCTGGGCAAGTTGGGGCGCTGTACGCTTACCTGCTACATCACACAGAGTATCGTCATGCTCTGGCTCATCTGTGGCTATGGGGTCGGGTTGATGGGTAGCTTGAGCATCAGCGCCGTCATGTCGCTGGGCGTTTGTTTGTACCTGGTGCAGCTGCTGGCATGCAATACGTGGCTACACTTCTTCCGCTACGGCCCGCTGGAGGGACTGTGGCGCTACCTTACTCGGCTGGGGATGGGGCGGTAAATTGGTGTGGACGCCACGTGCCCGCTGCGCTATGAGCAGCATTATTCCTTACAGGATATTGTTATTGATGGCGGGAAGTGTTGATTGAATCGGGATAGCAGTTTATTCTTATCATTAAGATAGGAATAATGATGGTTTGTATGAGGTATTGTGTTGTTCTTTTTATATGTCTTTATGGTGCTATTGCAACATGAATACATCATTTCAACTGCTAGAGTATGGTCTATTTTTCTTTCTTTATGCTTTGTCCGGCAATCTCTAATGTATGTTGGCGAGTATGCTGATTTGCGTGATTTTAGTGGATGTTGTTGTTATTGTTAAAAAAAATACAAAATAATGCTTGACAAATTTAGAAATGTAATATACGGTGCGCCGCGTCAATCGCCCTGCCGATTATTTGGTAACGGGTGCTACACATTCAATTTATCTCAAATATGAAAAAAACGAAGTTTTTGCTTGCCTTGCTTGCCATCTGCCCGATGGTAGGTTATACATATGCCGACGTCGTCGACTACAATTACTCTGATTACAGCAGCTTTCAGCATACCGTATCCGAGGGTAAGGTTACAATTGTAGCCGGTACCGGTAATGGTGAGGATTATAGCAAATTTGACATGTATGAGGGTGATTCGCCTTCTACTTCTTCTCAGGAGCACAAGGACGTGGACAAAGGCTTCATTCTGGGTGGTTCTGCGAATGGTCTTGTATCTCAAAAGGCAAGTGGTAACCCGACTGTAGAGTCCGTCAGCATCACAACGAACGATATTATTGGTGCAAGCATTGCCGGTATTGGTTTTGCCAGTTCTTCTGTAACGGGTGCTATCGACATAGAGGTAAATGGTGGCAAGTATACAAATGTGACCGGCGGTGTAGCCTACAAGCTTGTTTCTGAGCTCCCTGTTGACAGCGAGTCAGTTTATTATGCTCCTGAAAAATCTACTGGAAACAATATCTCCATTACTCTCAACAACGGTGCTGATGTCTATTTGCTCTACGGTGGTCATTCCTATTCTGGGCCTATAGCCACGTATTTCGGGAGCCAGAAACATAAGGACGATGCATACCCCAGCGAAAACTATGACAAGCTGATGGCTGATAACCCTTGGGCTGTTGGTGGTAATGTTGATATTGTGGTGAATGATGCCCGGATTGGTGGTCTGTATGCCTCCGGTAACAACATGCACTCCGTGGATGGGAATGTATCCGTTAAGATATATAGCGGTGAGGTCTACGGTGAGTTCGTTGCCGGACCGATGAGTTGTCACTCCCACATTGGCGGTGATATGAAACTTCTGGTTACCGGTGACGCTGAGATAAAATGCGCTATCTATGGCGGTCACTGGGTGAAGGAATACTACATGGAGCAAGGCTCTGCACCTACCATTAAAGGCGATACATCCTTTGAGTTCAGCGGTCAGTCTGTCATGCATAATGATGTTTTCTTGCTTGGTCCTGGTGTCCATCTGGAGGGCGACGGCCGTGTTTCACTTCAGGATAACGCTGAGATAAAGGGCACACTGTATGCAAAGAATAGCCAGTCCGTTGTTTCTGACGATACTGAGTTGTCCTTGACTGTTGGTGGCGCAAATAATAAGCCCTATATTGGCTCTGTCGGTGGTATCCTTCGTTTCGACAAAATGGTTGTCAGTGAGGATTCTCGGGTTACTCTGACTGGTAGCAATGTGTTTGATACTCCCAGACAGACATATACCATCAACGAAGGAAACCGTACCACGGCTGTGATGACGCTGACGGATAAAGCTTCTGTTTCTGTTGATAAGCCGCTTTCGCTTGCTGTGAACTTTAAGGGGAATGGTGCTCCCGGGCGTTACAAAATAATCGATGCCAGCGCAGTTAAGTCTGCTGTCGACCTCTCTGGCTGGAATGCTGATATGGTGACTATGGTAGGCGGTAATATCCCCTTTGAGGCCATGTTCTGGGAGGATGAGGTGCTTTACATCATGTTTGATGGTCAGCCCGTAATGCCCATCGATTTGGATTTTGCTGATGCTGTTAAAGCCTCCGGATGGGGTTCATTCAGTGGTGGTCAGGCCTTTGGTCGCGCCATTACCGCTAATCATTTCAATTCCGTACAGCTCAATGCCAACGCATTTGTCGGTGCGTATAACTATAACCGCAATTATTCCGCTGACGCAATTCGCAGTGGTAAGGAAGGTATCACGTATGGTGCTACAGGTCGTACGATTGCGTGGTTCTCGGGCTATGGTCAGCTGGGGCGCATCAGTGGCAATGGTGCAGATTATGGTTTGTATGGTGCAGCCATGGGGCTGGAGCGCCAGTTTGGCCAACACCGCAGTATTGGTCTCGCTTTCGGTTATGATTGGGGCAAGATTTCTCCATTCTCCTGTTCTTCCATTGACCAGGATTCTATGCGTTTTGCTGTATATGGTCAGTATGGTACGTGGAAGGCAGGCTCTGGCAACATTGTACTGGATTGGTCTGTAGCGTATGGTGATACCACTTCCTCTCATGATTATGTGGAGGGAGATTGGAGCCAGGATAGCTGGCAGTTTGACCTGCGTGGTACATACTTCAGAAGAGTCTCTAACCGCTCTGTAGGTTATGGCTTCATGTCTGTTCAGTACTATGAGCAGAGCGGGGCTACTGTGGGTAACATGGAGTTTTCTTCCATGAAAAACCTGCGCCTGAAAGCCGGTGGTGGTATGAGCTATGCTGTTTCTCCGCGTACTTCTGTGTATGGTGAAGCTGCCTTGTTCTATGATGCCGTGCGTGAGGATTCATGCATGTATGCAGATGGCGAATGCTATGAAGGCACAAATCCCGGTCGTGCCGGTGTTAACGTAGGCGTAGGCGCGTCCTATATCATCAATGACCGCTGGACCGCACGTGGTAACTATAGCTTTGATGCAGCTAAGGATCACATCGAACATAATATGGATTTCGGTGTTATCTACAGCTTCTGATAAGGTGTTGTTTTCCGTATAATCTATCGCAGAGCCGCATTCGATACTGGTGCGGCTCTGCTTTTTTTTGGGGCGGCCTTACAGCTACCTTACTCGGCTGGGGATGGGGGCTCAGGCGTCTCGCTAGTTGCGGGCAGGAGCCCCTCTTGTTGCAGCTCTTTTAGGAGTGCCGGGTTGCACTTTTGCATGTGTTTTACGCAGAAATCCTTGTGCTCATCGTTGAGTGTCATGCCCTGGCGTAGTGCCCATGCGATGGAGAGCCCCTTGTCATTGCCTTCCTCACGCACAAGAGGGAAGATAGCATACAGCTCAGCCAACTGCTGGTTCGGGGCGGAGGTGACGTTGCCTCCGTGTGCCAGCATGAACTCCAGCAGCTCGATGCGGACCTCTGGCTCCAGATATGTTTCAAAATTCAGGTTGAGCCCATTAAAGGCTTCCCACACCAGATTGGTTTGTCCGCCGTTGGTTGCAGCTACGGGAGCATCCCAGGCAATATAGGCGTGATTCGGGTTAGCGCCACGGCGGATGAGTTCCTTGAATAGCTCGATTTTGTGGCACTTGAGCGCGATATCTGCTACCGGAATGCCGGAGGCGAGGAGCACGTCGCCCCTGCCGGTGCGCATGGTTTCGTGCAGGGCTTCGCGAGCAGGCATGGCGAGCTCCCGCCATCCCAGAAAGAGCGCCGGTAACATCCCCCATTTGCTTTCCTTGAGCCATTGAGTTGTGGGTGATAAACTCCCCTCATTAAAGAAAGTGAGGCCGGCAATCATTTTATTATGGCGCAATTCATTATCGATTGCCAGTAAATCGGCTCGCTGTTGTTCATTCCAGCTTTCATGAAAGGGCGGTGGGTTCGTGGCTCTCCATGCTGTTGTATAGAGATATCCTCCGAAGCCGATGAGGCTGATAATCAGGAAAATCGAGCCAAGAATAATAGCGAGTCGTATGAAGATTTTTTTCATGAGCCTTTGCTTGTTCGAGTCTATCATGATGGGTACGCATTGTCAAATTGAAAATTGTGCTGTTGTTTGAGAGTTTATTTTCGTAGTATTCTCCTGTATTTGGGCTTGTAAAATGGCTGATTTTTTGGTAAAAGTAGGCCGCACGAAACTAATGACAATTATGGACAAGGAAAAAGAGAAAGAATTGACTGAGTGGAAGATGTGCCAGCTTTTCAAATTGCAGGCTGAATTGGCGTCGTTTGGTGGTAAAACGTTGCCCGTATGGGATAAGAATCTGACCCCGAATCAGGTAGATGTGAAAGTTGAGGGTAAGAATACGCCTATCACGGGGCGTTATGCCGATATGTGGTACGAGGCTCGTTCCGGATGCCTGAGCATTATTCAGAATACCAATCTTGAGACTCGTGATTACAGCAATTGGTTGCTCGATAAGCGTTTGAATCTTCGCCGTGAGCTCGAAGAATACGGTATGAAAACTCTGCCTGAGCTTGCCGCTGCTTTGGGAAATAACAAAGAGTTCCTGTCAAAAATTGACAATCAGTGGTGCGACACCTGGAAAAAGGCTCTGAGCCTTGTAACTCCGCAAGACAATAAGTAAATTGGTTCTCATGCAATCGTTGGTCTCTCTGAATGCTGACGTGATGCAGCAGCATCAGCCGTTGGTGGACTCACTCATGGAGGAGGCCGCTGCGCTGAGGCAGGAGGAAATTCAATTTGCTCATGCGTTTGCGAAATTGCCCAAGCAATTACAAACGCCTGAGCTGTTTGAATTGTTTTTCAGGGATATTCATTCCGCTCATGCTGAGTTAGTCAGCCGTCTGAATGATGTTTTAGATAGTAAGATTAGCGAAGCATTGGCAAAGTCCATCGAAAAGGAAAAGGAATTGAATGCAGCGCTTCTGTCTAAGGAACAGAACATGAAAGATGTCCGAGATGAGCTTGTTAAGGTGCCAACGATATTGGGGGAACTATATCGTTCATTGGAAAAAAGATTCAGAGGCATTTTTGGTGGCTTGTCGCAAGAAGAAGAAAAGTACTTGGATACTCTGCATCATGTGGCAGAAATAATGCGCAAGCAGGCAGCTGTACTTGAGGAAAATATGGAGGTTGCCGAGCAGGTTACTAAGTAATCCTTCTTTACTTCAAATAATGAGAGAGACTTCGATTCAGATAGCTCTTGCTGAACAAGTGAGAACTCGTTGGGTGGAATGTCTGCAAAGTTTTCGCTCCGCTAAATCTTCCTATAGCGGGGCAGAGTACGACCGGGTATTTTGGCAGAATCCGGAGGACTGGCCTGAATTTCGTTCTGAAAACAAGCAATCCGTTGCCAATATTTTATTTAAGCCTGAGAACCATCTTAAAGGAGCGCTTGACCAGGAGGCTGATTATCCTTTTGTTTTTGCAGAGTACCTGGATGGGGTGTACAATGTTTGTTTGAAGCCCTGTGCGGATTTTGACTGGAAGTGCTTCGATGATGCCGATTTTTCGCCCTTCCACAAGAGGCAATTTGACAAGCTGAGGCCAAAGTTTACAGATCAGCGCGACCATGAAGCTGTGTGGACAGTGATAGGTGGCGATGGTGATGAGGAGTTTTGTCCCAATGTTGCAGCTCGTATTCACCGCCTGAAGCGTGTGACTCCGGCTGCGTTGCAAGGGGTAGCGATTCATGTGGATTTAACTTTTGATTCCCTGGAGTTGCAGATTGTCGAGGCCAACAACGTGCGCCGCATTTCGTTACCTCAATGGGGTGTGCTGAACTATTTGTCTCGCGTTCATCCTCAGTTGACTGCTCAACGAAACAGGAGCAGCCTGTACAGTTTGCTGAAGAATAGTGCCACTTACATAACAGATGCGGAAGGCAATTTTGCGGATGATATTGAACCGCGAGAACTCATGATGAGTGTTTATGTGAATCGCTTGCAGCACCTCATCCCATTCATGCCGGAGTGCGCCCTGCGTCTGACCGGATGGTTCTGCTGCGAATTATTGCAGCAAGAGGTCGAAAAGCAAATAACGCCGCGAGTACGCGCAATCCATTTTGGATATCCCTATCAGACAATCAATTATGAACGGTAACTTTCAGTCTGCCACAGAGACTCAGAATCAGGGGTTTGACATCAATACTCTGGGGATGATATTTAATCGCCCTGTGTATGATTTAGAGCAGGTGCTGCCTTGCGCTGATAGTGAAGTGCAGCAGATGAATGACCTCATTAACCGCACGTCTTTTCTGCGTCTCACCAGCGTGGCATTCCGCGACCGCCGCGACATCCGTAAAGCTCTTGGCCAGTTTTACGGCGTGTTGCATGCGATGAATGTAACATTCTGGTATATACTGGAGGGTGACGTGGAGGAAGGTGTCATTCATCTTTATCTGGGCATTGTCGGCGAGCCCAATAGCGGAAAAATGCAATCTGCTGATTCTCTGCTGGAGGGTGATGACTTGACCAGCAGCTTGTTGGGTATCATGCCCGGATGTCAAGCCGAAGTGGTTGGCGCTGCTAAAAAGAGGGATATTATTGCGAAGCTCAGTCAGTATGAGAATAGCGCTCTTGTGACCGGCGTGCCTACATGTCTTGTCTCATGGGATAAAAGAGAGCAATATCAGGAGGAGGAAAAGGCTCGTACTGGTGTGGAGCGAATTATTGATTCTCTGGGTGGTTCCAATTTTGCGCTTTCCATTCTCTGTAAGCCTCTTGATGTGGCTGAACTGCGAGAGTACCGCAGCTGCGTGGCTGAGCTTCATAATATCGTGAAGCCTCTTGCAAAATACCAGACAACGATGAGCGAGGCGAAGACTGAGGGTAACACTCAGTCTGTCAATGTGACTGTAACGCATGGTTCCAGTAAGACAGAATCGCAAAATACAAATCAATCTGTTGCTCAATCGGAGGGAACAACAGAGGGTAGTAGTGACTCCTGGCTGAATAAGGATGGGAATGTTTTGAGCCGCTTGTTGCGTACTTTTGGAACAGTGGTGGTTGGTGGTCGTGTGGCTGAGCATACGCACAGTTCGCAGCACGGCAAATCTCAGAATACAACCACAACAACGGGCAGCAGCTCCGGAATTTCGATTGCCGTATCCGATTCGGAGAGCAAGTCCGAGGGTAAATCCGTCAGTCTGAGCCAGACTCAGACGGTTGGCATGAATCGCGAAGTGTCAAACATGGAGCTGTCGGCGCTGTGTGAGCAACTGGGTAAACTCCATAAGCGCTTGATAAATGCTGAGGGAAATGGCATGTGGAAGACATGTGTAATGTTCCATGCTGACTCAAAATTTAAGCTCCAACGTGCATCCTATGCAGGTGTTTCCATCTGGAGCGGTGATGATAGTGCCTACGACCCGATGCGTTGTCAGCTCTTTGAGAAAACGCACAAGAATCATCGCAGCCAGGATAGCTTGGTAGGACTGAACTTCACGACGAAGATTGACAGCCATACGGTCTCAGTGCATCCCTTTGGTGCGCCGTATAGTAATCTTTATACGTGCCTTACGCACAATGAGCTGGCCCATATAGCCGACCTTCCTCACTGGGACGTCCCCGGTATTTCCGTGAAGCCTCTGGTGGAGTATGCCCGCAACTCGCCCAAACCCAAGGCCGGGGTGTATTCGATTATGCTGGGCGGGCTTATTGACCGTACGGTGAACAGTAAGGCGCATGTGGATCAGATGTCACCGGTGAAACTGGGCTATGACCAGCTCAATAAGCATTGCTTTGTGTGTGGTGTGACGGGCTCCGGAAAATCGACAACGATGCGCCGCCTGCTGCATGAGGTGGCCACGCACAGGGAGGCTCCTATCAATTTCATGGTCATCGAGCCGGTGAAAACCGAATATCGAGCACTGGAGAGTATCGAGAAAATCAACCTGTTGAGAATCTCTCCGGGGCGTCCGGGGGGAGCGAAGTTTGAGCTGAATCCGTTCTCGTTCCCTGAGGGGGTATCGCTGTTTACTCACCTGGATTTCTTGAAGACTGCGTTTAATGCGTTGCTTGGCGCGTACTCCAGTATGCCGTTTATTCTGGAGGCCGTTCTCTGCAAGGCGTATGAGAAGAAAGGCTGGCAGCTGGATACATGCGAAAACCCGGATATGGAGCAGGAGCTTGCTGCAACCGGGCGCCAGAGCGCACGTTGGCGAGTGCGAGAGCGTTATATGCCTTGTATCAAGGATATGGTTGGCCTGGTGGACGACGTGATTACAGAGTTCTTCGGAACGGATAAATCGGATTACCGCATCAGCTTGTGCGGTGCTTTGAAAGCGCGCTTGAGTTCTCTGTGTTCTTCGCACAAGGGAACGCTATTGAATTGCGTAGAGCAGTCTCAGAACTTTGCCGAATTGCTGAAGCGGAACGTGTTGTTCGAGCTGGAGGCATTTGCTGATAATGAGGAAAAGTCTTTCATCATGGCATTGCTGCTGACTCGCATCTATGAACACCGTCAGGTGGAGTATCAGAATGGTAGCATTCCTCCGAACACGTTGCGCCATATCGTGGTGCTGGAGGAGGCGCACCGTTTGTTGGCCAAGACCGAGGGCAAGGGGGAACTGCAAGCCAGCCCGCGTAGCAAAGCTGTGGAGATTTTCAGCGATATGTTGGCCGAGGTGCGAGCATATGGGCAGGGGATGATTATTGTGGATCAGATTCCTTCCAAGTTGACGCCGGATGTAATGAAGAATACCGAGGTGAAGATATCCCACAGATTGCTGTCCAAGGATGACCGCGAGGCGGTGGGCGCTACGATGAACCTGAGTAAAGAGCAGATAGAGGACCTTGCTCGCCATGATGCAGGCGAGGCAACGATGTATTTCGGTAACCTCTTTAATGCAATGCATGTAAAAATTAACGAACTTTCCCTGTAATGATGATAGAACAAATGGTAGAGGCTTTTCCTGATGGAATTGAGCTTCGACAGGAATTGATGGACAACCAGGCCTGTATGCGTGTCGTGCTGGCATGGCTGCAAGCCGGTGAGGTAGTGGAGGATGCTGCTCAGTGGCTGGTGGATGTATGCGCTTACCAGGAATTAGCGCGTGGGAGTGAACTGGACGTGCTCTGTGCCGGCTACTCTCAGCTTTATCTGGCTCTGCTGGAAAAAGTGAAAGATGAGCCGAAAGCCCAGGCTCAATTGCTGACGACACTCAAGACCTATGCCAAGCTGCATATGGCGCATATTGTTGGTGATTTGCAGACACATGCGGAGTATAGAGGCTTGCCTGCCATTCGCAATGTGGCCGAGGCCTTTTGGATGGGAGCCGGTCATACTGAAATGCAGTTTTTCTTCCGTGCTATCATAGATGAGGTGATGCCGACCGAGTGGATGCCCCGCATGGCTGAGGCGCAGAGTTCCATGTGGCTTGAAGCTAGTGCGGAAGCCGCGGAGTTTGTCGGGGAATTGTGGCAGCTCCTTTTCGATATGCTGTTGCCGCGCGAGATGCAGACAGGCTATTTTTGTTTGAATTGCCTGCGCGGAACATATTATGCCTTGGTGGCACAACGGCCAAAGGATAATGTTATCTGGCGGGACATTACGGATTCTTTCATCAATACACTGGAGACAGAATAATGGCTCTTACTACTATCGTACCTGCTGTGGCAAAGGGAGCCACTGTGTTAGCTCAGGCAAATTGCATGGCCAATGTGGCCACGAACTTTGAGCACATGGGGGGAGCCTCGCTTCCGTTCCTGTTGCTGAGTTCGCTCATCACGTATAATCCCGCGGCTTCTTCTGCTCCTGTGACAGCGAAGGAGGCTCTCTCGGATGCATACAAAGGATTGGTGGACAAATATTTGCCGGGTGAAAAAGTGGTAGATGTGTCCACTCCTGTGCAGCACGAGTCTACCCACGAAGATGGCTCGAAAATGCGAGAGACAAAGGTGAAGTTCCGCACTTCGGATAAAGAACTTACCGCCCATGTCAACCTGGATGAGCTGTACGCCACTGTTCGCAATGGCGAAATCCCCACGGGGCAACAAATGTATCTGGCTCTGCTGGATATCATTGACATGCTCGACCTTAATTTGCTGGGAGACAGCATCACAACAGAGCGATTGATGGTTCACATTAAAGAGCGCGAAATTACTGTAACGGAGCGACTTAGCCGAAATGTCGAAAAGGGAAATAGTGCTTTGCCGACACGTGGCAATGGGACTGTTGTACTCAGCCGTGTTACGGATACGCACGTAAAGCATACGACGCTGAGCGGAGAAGGCTTGGAGACCCGTACATTGGAATACGCCAAGGCTGAGAACGAATATCGCCAGGAACAATCTCTTACCGTGTCGGAAGGAGGCGCTACTGCTCAATTTAACAAGGGTACCACAACAACAACCGTTATTACTGCTGATAAACAGCGCCAGTCTCTTCATGTAGAGCAGCTTAGCGCTGAGGGAAAAATGGAGGTGGTGTTTTCCGATAGCAAGGAAATGGTGCTGAGCGAGAATCACCGGATTAGTACAGTCGGGGTTAATGAGAATGTACAAGAGCAGCCCCAAACCTGGTGGGAGATGTTTATCGGCAGTGAGGTTGAGACAACGACTCATGTATACGTACAGCAGAATGACAAGCAGCTTGTGTACGTTCGAGCCGAGAATGGCTCGATGCAGTTGGTGGATGAATCCGCATCGCAGCAAGTGCTGCGCGATGAAACAACCTCGCAGAAACGCTGGGAAAGCGGCTTCGTCTCCTATGTTCCCTTTGTCGGTGCTGTTACAGATGTCGGATTAAAGGCTGCACATGGTTACGAAATTACCTGGATGGACTGGGCCGCAGTAGGCATGGATGCCGCCTCGGTTGCTCTTCTGGTTATTCCCGGTGGCCAGGGTGTTGGCTTGTCCTTGCTTGCTGGCAAAACGGCGGAGACCGTGGCTACAAATGTTGTGGCTAAAGCCGCTGTTAAAAGTGTCGGCAAAGCCGTGGCAAAAAACACTGTGCGTTCTGTGGCAAAACAGGCGGCTAAGGCTACACTCAAACCCCAGAATGCGCTGGATGACTTTGCATCAGACCTGAGTAAAGTATTCTCTCCCGAGAGAATAGAAAGCAAGGCTTTGACGAAGGCTCATAACCCGATGCGAGAAGATGTGCTCAAAACGATGGCACGTCTGGATGAAATAGGAGATTCTTCTCAGATTCGCCGCTTCCTGCGCGATAGTTTGCCAAATGATAAGGCTATAGCTCATCGTCTGTACAAGAATTACGAGTTCCTGAAGAAGAATGGTTGTCTGACTCCGGATAACCTCTCGCTCATGAAGGCTGGTAAGAGCCCCTTCTTGCCGGGGAATCCGCCTTCACAGCTTCATCTGGATCATATTGTACCCAAGAGCCTGAGCCCAGCACTGAAGGCTGACCCTGCCAATCTCCGCTTCATGGATGGAATAGAGAATATGGCGCGAGGCAACAGACTGGGGCGCCATGACCTGAAGGATATGAAGGAAGTGCTGGAGCGCTACCCCGACATTAAGTTGGAACCGGAGCTTCAAAAATCCATCCGAGAGGTTCTGGAAACAACACCGGGCTGGAAAGATTCTGCCTTCTGGCAACAGGTCGTCAATTCCCCTGTTTTGTAAGCCTGTATACCAGTACAACAATCAGAGCGTTGTCGCAGAAATCGCTTGCGCGGAGGGTAGAGTTTGGTCTATACTTTGCGCATGAAGAATCTGTTCCTCCTTACATTGGCATGTGCCGGCAGTCTGAGTGCTGTAGCGGCTCCTGAAGTGGCTCCCTCTGCTGTGACTGAGCAGAGCCTGGAGACGCGCCTGACGGCTGCACTGGATAACATGGTGAAAAAGAACAGCGAGGATTTTTACGATGCTGCGGTGCTGGTGTATGATGCCACGGGGGATGCGATGGCTTTCTTCCGCATGATGGATAAGCAGGCTGCGGCCGGGCATCCGGCGGCTTGTTTGTGGAAGTCGAACCTGCTGGGCATGCAGATGAAGAATGATGCTGCGGTGAGCACGGTGTATAACGCCATGCTGGGCAAAGCCTCTGCCAATAAGTATGTGCCGGGCATGGTGGCTTTTGCCGCTAATGGCGTGCTGCCCACTGCAACGGAAGCCGAGCGCAAAAAGGGCATGGCCGTGCTGATGGATGCCTGCCGCGCCGGGAGCGCCAAGGGACGCGCTCTCTACCTCATCGTGTCTGGCCGTATTCAGGGCGGGCTGACTCAGCCGGAAATCGCCTCCGAGCTGAAGAAGAAGAACTTTTACCTGGAAGAAATGATTGCTTCCATGCAGCCGGATATGCAGTCCGGTGTGGTGTGGATGGAGAAGGCTGCTGAGCACGGCAGCCTGGTTGCTCCGTTCATGCTTTGCCAGGCGCTTCCCGGTGAAAAGGCGGAGCTGTACCTGAAGATGGCTCTCGACCGTCATTACCCGGCGGCGCTTGGGCATGTGGGTATGGACATCGTGGTACGCGAGACTGTGAATAGCGCCGCTGCCGACCCGAAGAAGGTGGCGGAAGGTATGCGTATGCTGAGCATTGCCGCCATGCTGGGTAACCCGGTTGCCATGCAGATGCTGGCATACCTGAATGCCAACGGGCAGGGGAATAACTTGTCCAAGGAGAATATCGTGGAGCTGTTCCGCCTGGCTCACAGCTGTGGCGAGATTGACGCGACGGCCGGTCTGGGCTACTGCAAGGTGCTTGGTGCTGGGTGTCCTCAGGATGTTCAGGGCGGGCTCGCGCTGATGGAGGATGCCCGCGCTAAGGGCGCCAAGTGGGTCAATCAGGCATTTGCCAGTATGTATTTCAATGGCGATGGCGTGAAGGCTGATATGCGTAAGGCTATCGATGCTCTCTCCGAGGACTACTTGAATGGCTCCCGCCACGCCTACGCCATGATGGCTGCGCTGACAGCCATTGGTAATGCCTCTGCCAAGCCGGACCCCAGCTCTGCCCGCGTTTACCTCGATATGGCTATTCAGAGCGGCGACCGCGATGCCCGCATGTATTACGATATGTTCCTGAAAGAAGGCAAGTGGCGCTTCATGGAGGAGCTGACCCGCTAATCCGTAAGCTTTTACGAACGCTGTAAAAAGAGAAGCATGAACTCGTGCTTCTCTTTTTTGTCGCTATGGTAATGCTGGGCTGATGCAGCGGGGGGAATGATAGCCAAAACTCTGCTCTTGCAATCAGTTGGAAAAATTGCTACAATGCCGCCACGCCATGAACTCTATGAACAATAACGAGCAAATCTATATCGACCTCCGGGAGCCGGTTGCAACCTGGCGCAAGGTGGTGTATTCTGTTGTTGCCCTGCTGCTGTTTACTTTCCTGCTTTCATGTTGTTCTGATGGTATTAAGAGTGAGCGCGAGCTCTCAACTCTGCTTTTATTGATTGTTATGGTGGGGTTGCCGATGCTGATATTTACGTTCGTCGCGCTGAATAGCTGGTGGGGAAAGAAATATCTGGCACTCGGTCCGGGAGGGGTAGAAATGCACTGGGTTCTTTTCTGCTTCCATCGTGTGCGTCGTGTGGTGCTGGGGCGCAATAGTAAGCTCATGCTGAACCGCGTCACTCACATGGTGCAAGATAACGATGGTTCGACCTGTTATGACCAGATGGAGCTTCATCTGACCGATGCTTACGGTCAGAAAATCCGCTTGCTTGCATTCGATGTATCGGAGCGAGAGCGCGCAGAGGCTATTTTCCAGATAATCAATCAGCGATTGCCTGAGCTGAAGCCTGAGTATGAGGGGAAACCGCTCAATTAAACACAATAGATTGAACATGAAGACTCTCCCGAAAACGCAGAATCGAGTCGGCAACGTGTCGATGGTGCAAAGCGTTCCGAGCAAAAGAGCCCCAGAGCCGGATATGGCCTGCGCCCTGTCGTGGATGCCCTTGATACTGGCCTGTGTGCTGGAAATCGTGTGGATTGTTGCTCCTTGGGGCTCCGGCTTGGGCTTCTTTAGTCTGGTGGCATGCATCATTCTGGCGGGTGTGAGTCTGATAGTTGGTATTATCACTCTTGTTAAGTGGGAGCACCCTTATCGTGCCGCTGGTATATTGGTGGGTACGGTGGTATTGTTGCCTTTTATCGCGATTCTGTTATTGGAGGTATTGAAGCTGAATGTGTACCTCCATTGAGGAGGCGTCTTAGGATGTTGAATGTTTAATGTTTGATGTTTAAAGTTTAAGTGTGAGACTGCGCGGGGGTAGACGAGATTGCGAGCGTGGCTCGCAGTGAGATTGTGCCGTGCCGGCACAACGAGATTCACGCTTACGCGTAAACGAGATTGCCCGCTGGCGCGGGCAGTAGAATAGCTCGGCGGGCGCAGCCCGCGGAATTCGAGAGTCCCGTCTAGGGACGACAGAGAGGAATTTTGGATGTTTAATTTTTAATGTTTGATGTTTAAAGGCAAATAAGCGACGGCCTGTGTGGGCGTAGAAAGCGAGCGATAGCGAGACTCGAAGCCCCAAACCCCTGCTAGTGCGCAAAATAACATTCGAGCCCGGGCGGCATCGCGAATGCGATGTCGTGAAGGGCGGCAGAATACGGCGACGGGCGTTAGCCCGGAGCCTAGCGGTGCTTTCAAATAGCACCTGCGAAAAGGGCATGCCGTTATACATGATACCACAGCCGCTGCCACCCCTGCCGGGGTTCCCTTTTATTTTACCGTCCATTCCCAGGGCTGCGCTCGCATTTGCTCGCTTACCCAGGGCTACTATTCTGTCGCCCTCCGGGCTCTCAAATTCCGCGGGCTTTGCCCGCCTGACTCAATTAACTTGTCCTTCGTAACTTGTAACTTGTCCTTACCCAATCATGCATCGGCTTGCCAGAATTGTGCGGCTGCTCGCTGGTGGGTTGGGGAGATGTAGCGCGTGCGGAGCAGGGAGCAGTCGCGGTGTCCCATCTCCAGTTGCAGGGCGGGTAAATCGCGGTAATAGGTGGCGTGGTAGCTGGCAAAGGTGTGGCGGCAGACATCCGGCACCCACTGGGTAAAGCCTGCGGCTTGCCGCAGGGCGTGCCATCTTTGCTGCCAGCCGCGGGGGATGATGCGTTCCTGCGGGGGCAGGGCGCTGATACCGCGCAGCGGTACCACTCGCCCGCCGCCGGTCTTGCTTTTCTGCGGGCGGATGATGACCGTGCCTTCCTCCCAGCAGAAATCGCTTTCGCGCAGGCGACTGACTTCTGCGGGGCGTATGCCGCTGTAGAGCAAGAGATTGAGCGATAGCTTCATGGCTCGGTGTTCCGGGCGCTCGGCGGTGCGCTTCAACCGCTCCACCATATCCGGGCTGAGCGGCTCGATGGGCTTTTCTACCACGCGTGGCACCTCGATGCGCGCCACGGGATTCACATCGCACCACTCCTGCCGTATGCCGTATGAGAACACGCTGCTCAGCATCGCTCGCCCCTTGACATAGCTGCTTTTACTGTGGCCAAACGCCTGCTGCAACAGGCGCCGGCATTGCGCCGTTGTGATGGCTCGCAAGGGGAGCTCCGCGGCACCCTCTACCCGCAACAGCCTCCGCAGGTTGTAGCGGAGGTCGCGCAGCGTTGTCTTGCGGCAATCTTTGCGTGCCTCGATGCTCGCCCAGCCCGCTTCGGCCAGCGTGCAGGTGCGCTCACTATTGGCTACAGCCTGCACCCCCAGCTCAATCACTCGCCGCAGCAGGGCAATCAACTCGCGCCGCTCCAGCCCGGCAGCGCGGGCTCCCAGGCGCTCGATGCTCTCCAGCACCAGGCGCTCCGCATCGCGTCTCCCTACCGTCTCCCCGGTAAGGAGCCCCTTCTT
>JAFOZZ010000182.1 GCA_017390945.1 Akkermansia sp. | reverse complement strand
TGTTGCAGGGCCGTCAGGGCAATATGGAGCTTGTGCTGCGGGGTGAGCGGTGTCTTGGATGTGCAGCCATCCACCTGAACATTCAGGCTGCCGAGGTAGAGCGGGCTGTCGATGAACTCCTGCACGCTGCTGAGGGTGGGGAAGATGCCGCGTAGCTGATCGAGGCGCAAGCCGCTGATGCGGTTGAGTGCGGCACGCAGCACGTGGCGCCCCAACCCGGCCAGCGGGAGGGTGCAGCGCCCTTTGCGCAGCTGGAGCGTGGCGGTGAGCGGTGTGCTCAGTCGCTCGGCCAGCGGGGCTTCCTGAGCTGTGGCCAGCTCCTCGCGGCGGTTGAAGTACAGGCGCCCTCTGCGGTAGAGCTCGCTGGCGCAGAAGCTTTCCTTCAGCTCCACTTGCAGGTTGGTGCTGCATTGGGCAACGAGGCCGCTCTGGACGAGCGCACTGTTCAGCTCCTGCACATAGCGGCTGTCTGAGGCGCTGTGGTAGTGCAGGGTTTCCAGCAGGCGGAGCGGGTTCGTGGTGTCGTGGTCATATTTGCGGCGGCCTGTGGGAGCCAGCGGTGTCGTGCTGTCGGCAAAGGGCATGTAGCGTGCGCCTCGGCCTATGAGCTGTGCCTCGGCTACGGTTTTGGCACCGGGCTTGCCGGTGCTGCCCTTGGTGTCGTACAGGCGCACGATGTCGTACAGGTTGAGCACGTCCCAGCCCTCGTTGAGCATGTCCACGGCAAAGATGGCGCGTATCTTGTTACCGGGGGCTTCCAGGCTGTTGAGCAGCAGCTGTTTCTCCGGCGAAATCTCCGTGTTGTCCACCAGCAGCAGCTTTTCTTCTGAGAAGTCCTCCTGCAACTCGGCAATGAGGCTCTCGGCGCTGTACCCAGTGGACTCCAGGTGCTCGAAGATGCCGGCGGTATCGCCACTGGCGGCGGTGCGCAGCTGCTCCAGGTCGGCAACGCTCAGGTTGCGAATAGCGGCAGAGAAGTCGCGATAGAAGGCGGCATTCTCCTTAATGAGACGCGATTTGAAAAGGATAACCGGCTTGCACTCCAGGCCGATGGCGGCGAAGAGTTTGCGCTTGTACTGGCTGAGCAGGGTGGCCAGCAGGGCTCGCTGGAGTGCTGGCAGCTGGCTCTGCTGGAGCGAGATGTTCTTGGAGTAGCCATCCTGGCGGAAGCGGCGCAGCGAGTAGTCAAAAAGGGTCTTGTTCTGGTACTTGGCGGCGAGCTTGTCGTCTTCAAAATCCACCGTGGCGGAGAACTCCAGCAGCACATTGGGCAGGGCGGTGGTGGTGTTGCCGTTGAAGAGACGCAGCGCTGTGTTCTCGTAGCTGGGCTCGAAGTCCGGCGCCTCGAATGCGAGCTCGAGCTGCTGGAGCGAGAGACTGTGCAGGGGGCGGCTCTTCTTGGTGGCCGCGTTCATGTGGTGCGCCTCGTCGGAGATAAAGACGATGCTCTGCTGGGCAAAGTCTTCGTAGCTCAGCGAGCCCTCGCGGGTGTTGTTCAGGTCGCTGTGCAGCTTCTGGATGGTGGTGAGGCACAGGTTGATGGCATTCGGCTGCGTGTGCTGGAAATTGCTCACCGCGCGTACCTCCACGCGTTTGCCATCCACCACGATGCCGGGGGCAAAGAGATACTTGGGCGAGGCGGGGTTGAGGAAGTTCTCGCGCGTTTTCTCGATGATGTTGGTGGAGTTGACGAAGAAAAGGAAATTACGGTACCCCTGTGAGTAGAGGTGCAGCATGAGCCCGGCCATGATGAGCGTTTTGCCGCTGCCGGTGGCCATGTGGAAGAGCAGGTGGTGCAGCGCGTTCGGGTTCTGCCCATAGCGGTTCCAGTAGCGTAGCCAGGCGGCAAAGCAGTCCTCCTGGTAGTCGCGCAGCGGCAGGGCGGGATTCAGCCCCGCAGCAATGGCGGCGGGCAGGGCTGCGGGCTCTGGTGTGGCGGCACTCATGCCTGGGTATAGAAGGCGCGGTTGAGGGTGCGGTCGGCCTCGCTCATCGCGAACTCGCAGCTGTCGGCCTCGCTAAGGGGGACGTAGAGCATGTTTTTGTCCAGGCTCTCCAGCAACAGCGTTTTCTGCTGCTCCAGGGGCAGGGTGGCGAACTCTGCTTGTGTGCTGTGCAGGGCTTGCAGGTCGAGTTTCCAGCTCAGGTAGCCATGCTCCTCGATGTCGGTGAGTACGGCGGCTAGTTCATCTGTAGAGGTCGCGGCACCGATTGCCTGTACATAGCGGCTGTTGGCGGCGGCGAGCTCGCAGTACACAGGCGATGCATCGCGGAAGCGGCGGTGCATGATGGCTACCGTATCTTCTAACTGTTCCACCAGGATGTAGCGGCGTCCCAGGTAGCCGGCTACGTAGCCCGTGGTGCCGCTCCCGGCAAAGAAATCCAGCACCAGGTCGCCTTCGTTGGAGCCTTGGCGGATGAGGCGCTCCATGAGCTTGTAGGGCTTTTCCGTAGTGTAACCGGTGCGCTGCACACCATCTACCTTGATACGTGCGGCCACTGCGGCCTTGAACCAGTCGGCGTCGTCAATGCGCTTCTGCTCTTCGCCCAGGCGGCGGATTTCGTCGGCCAGATCTTCCGGGGTGTGGAAGAGCTCCCACCAGTCCTCGGGTATCTTGCCCTTTTCCGCGTAGCTGCTGCTGACATGCGAGCTCATCTCGCCTTTGAACCCACCGGCGTGTACCTCGGAACGTAGGCGGATGTCATTGCCGTTGAACACCCACTCATTCGGGCTACGCGAGTACCACAGGATGGTGTCGTGCTTGCGGTTGAGCTGCTTCATGCCGGGCGAGCCGGGGCCGGTGTAGCACCAGATGATTTCATTGCGGAAGCAATCGCGGCCAAAGATTTCGTCCAGCAGCACCTTGCAGTAGTGTGCCTCGTTCCAGTCCAGCTGCACATAGATGCTGCCGTCCGGTGTGAGCAGGTCGCGTGCTACTTCCAGACGGTTACGCATGAAGGTGAGCCAGGTGCTGTGGTTGAAGGTGTCGTTGTAGCCGAAGCTGTCGCCACCGGTGTTGTAGGGCGGGTCGATGTAAATGAGCTTTACCTTGCCGGCGTAGCGCTTGCGCAGGCTGTAGAGCGCCAGCAGGTTGTTGCCGCGAATGATGAAATTGTCGCGCTCGTTCAGGCTCTCCACGGCTTGCTCTCCCTCGGCAGTCATGCGGTGGAAGTGGCTCAGCGCCTTGGGCTCAGTCAGGCGGTTGATTTCGTCCGGTGCCAGAGTTTCGTTCCAGAATACCTCGTTGCGGCGCGCTTCCTCGCGGGTTTGGCCGCCCTCCAGCAGGCAATCCTTGTAGGGCCAGCTCAGTACCACCTGGCGACGCTCAGCCAGCAAATCACCTGTGCCATCGGCCAGGCCGATGCGGTTGCGGTAGGCCGTGAAGCTGTCCGGCAGGAAGTTCTTATTGTTGACAAAGCGCAGGAACTTGACTTTGTCGAACACGGCTACGCCATCCACCTCTGCAAAGAAAAAGCGGCGCAGTTCATCATGCGCCAGCAGCAAGCGCAGCAGCTCCGGGCGTAGCTCCATGGCGGCCTCGGCAATGACGTTGCGTATCAGTTCACCGTCTCGCGTGCAGAAGCCGGGCGCGCGCCGCAGCTGTTGCTCCAGTACCCCGATAAGTGCCGTGTTGTTCATATCTGTGCCGCAATGTGTTGACCTGCTCTGTTCTACCATAGTTTCCCGGCCAATGCAAGTTTTCTTGGGGGCAGTATGCCGGGTGGCCGTTTCCCGGCCTGTTTCACTTGCCGGGAGAGAATCATATCATGCTAAACTTATGATTGCAGAAAAATACAATGAGAATTACAGATAGTATAAGTATTAGAACACGTTTCTGAAAAATATGAATAAAAGATAGTTCATATATACCAAAAATGCAATATAATTAAATAAGGAAATAAAGATATATATGGCGTGAGATAGTAAAGCCGCTTTTCAAACGTGAAATCCCTACTTTGAAAGAGGATGAAAAAGTCCGGCTTAATTCCCATGAACGTCTAGGGATAAAGATGGAGACTTTTGAGAAAAATAATAAGGAAAAGTTGATTTTTATTCCCTCTTATCTTATAGGAGTATTTTGCGTGTATGAAAACACAGCTGCACAATGATACGCAAAAATACAATTCTCGCGAGGGGCGTTTTTTTGAAAATTTGGGGTATTATTCGGCTCTTTTGGAGGAAAAATGGCTTTTTTTAATCTTTCAGCATGAATATATCGCTGTTTCTGAGGGGCGCACTTTTTAAAAAGTTTGAGAAAGTACGTTTTTCTCTCAGATTTTCACCTGGCCAGTATCTTGAAAAATGCTTAAAAATGCCCCGAAAATGGCGCAAAATGCTACGAAAAAGTTAAATAAAAGTAAAGAGCCGTTTATTATAAGGAGAGATTAAATAAAAACACTGCGTCGTAAGACGCAGTGTTTGAATGAGTTGCGGGCGGTGTGTTAATTTTGCTCGAATCGACACCATTCGTAGAGCAGGAGAATGCCGCCAACGGGGCTAAATGCCAGAGGCAGGCTACAAATTCTATCGACGGGGTTCCAGTATTGCTTTCCGTTGAGCCTCGCATCGCCGCTTCCGTGGAGAATAATGGTCTGCGGCGGGGGCAAAATGGAAGAAAATTGCGGCTTTTCCCAGGTTCCCCAGAGCAAATAATGGGAGCGCAGAGGGCGAGAGACGATGCAATTTGCGGTGAGTTTGTGCTGCTCGGGCGTGTATTTGGTGCTTCCCGGTAAGGAGAAAATCGGGCTCGGGTATGTGATATCGCGAGTTCGGAGCTCTTTTTGCATGCGCTGCTCCTCGGTAGTCAGATAGTGTTTTGTCGTGGCGGCATCGTCCTTACGCGAGAGTACGACTCGGCGGGCTGTGCCGGCGGAACCAGCGAACACGGAGTACCAGGGCTCATCGACCTCGTATGTGTAGACATCGGCATATTGTCGTCCGGTCGCTTTTTCAGTCTTGGGTGTGCTCAGTACGGGAACTTCGTCCGGCCCGTTCCACATGTTATCGAAGTTCGTGAAGGCGCAGCTGTTCAGCAATAGACTGATGATGGTTATGGGTAGCAGGGTTGTGTATTTCATAGATGGGCTGTGTTAAAGATGGTTGCCTTCGTGCATGCCGAAGGCTCCGGCGTGGTGGCGGATATCGGGCTTCTGGCCGGGCAGCAGGTAGACCTCGATGATGTCGAAGCGTGTGGGGATGTCGTCCCGCTTGAGGAGGTGGAGCCAGTTTCGCATGCCTTTGCGTAGCAGGTCGCGCTTGGCATGATTCACCGCTCGCATGGGGGCGCCGCTCTGTGGGGAGCCGGAGCTTTTCACCTCGCAGGCGACCAGCGTTTTATTGTCGCGGCACACAATATCAATTTCGCCGCTGTCTCCGTAGCGGAAATTGCGGTAGAGCACTTTGAGCCCCTTGGCGCGGAGGTAGGAGGCGGCTACTAATTCGCCATACTCGCCCAGCCAGGCACGGGACGGTGGAGCATCAGAACTCCAGGGGCAGCTCAGCCTGTGCAACAGGTGCAAACGAGCGGCGATGGTGTGGCGTAATTCCATAATCGTGTATGGCTTGCATGTGGGCTTTCGTGCCGTAGCCCGCGTGGCGGTCAAATCCATACTGCGGGTATTCCTGTGCCAGTTGCACCATGTAGTGGTCTCGCGTTACCTTGGCCAGTACACTGGCGGCGGCGATACTCAGGCTGCGGGCATCGCCTTTCACCAGATTAGCAGAGGGCAGGGGAAATCCCGGAACGGCCAGACCGTCTATGAGACAGAAGTCCGCCGCCTTCGGCAGACCTTGTGCTGCACGTGCCATGGCCAGGTGGGTGGCGCGCAGAATGTTGAGCTCATCGATTTCTTCCACACTGGCGGTGGCGATGCATTTGAGGACGCGCTCATCAGCCATCAGCTCCTCATATAATTTTTCGCGGCGCTTGGCGGTAAGTTTCTTGGAGTCATTCAGACCGGGCAGCTCGTAGCCCATGGGGAGTACCACGGCCGCAGCTACGACGGGGCCGGCCAGCGGGCCTCGCCCGGCTTCATCGATGCCGCACACGCAGGTGCGTCCGGCGGCGTAGGCTTCGGCCTCCGCGCTCATATCCGGCGCCGGGGGGAGGATGAACTCTTGTTTTTTGCGCATTGTTAGCTTATTCTTGGTTTGCTGGTTTTGCGGCGTTTCTTGCTTCGCGAGCCTGTTTCCGCAGGCGCTCCGGCAGAGCCTCGCCGGCTTTCTGGCCGAAAAGCTCCTCGATGTCCTGAAGGTAGCGGCTGATGTGAGTTTCGGGGCCTGGTTTTTCGCGGCGCAGCATCTGCATGGTTTCCAGATAGGCGGTAAAGCCTTCCTTGTGACTTTTTTCGCCCAGGTGGGTAATCTCGTACCAGTCGAGGTAGTCGCGGGCGCGTAGGGAGGTGGTGATGTAGGCCTCGCGCAGTTCGCGCAGGGGCAGCAGAATCTCCTGCACCTGGTCTGGTGTGGCACCGTTCATCAATTCGTTGAGCGCTCGGCAGTATTCCAGAATGATGGCGCGGTAGCCCGGGAAGCATCGCAGGTTGAGCTCCATCAGGCGCTCGACGCAGGGGCGTATCTTTGTCTGCCAATCCGGTACTTCCACCAGGGCGTATACGTTGGCAATATCCACCGGGTGCGGGGCGAGGGTTTCCGGGTCGTACCACAGAATCGTAAGAGCCTCATTGAGTTGCTTTTCACTCTCCGTGGGTGTCAGCATCTCGGTAGCAGGAGCTTCGGACAGACTGGCCAGCTCCAGCACCCACCATTTGTGCAGCATGCCTTCATCCACCCCCAGCTCCAGGAAGTGCGAGGTGATGATTTCCTTGGGGCTGCCCTCGGCCATGGCGGACTCGGTGATGAGCTCGCGCAGCTGAGCCTGGCCGCCCTCGCGGTTCACCAGTGCCAGAATCAGCACACCGCAGGATACCTCGTACACCTGGCGCGAGGCGGCATCCAGTTTATCCGGGCGCTCCGTGGCGATGATGTCCTCCGGCGAAAGCATTTCGCCACGCTCAAACAAGCTGCGGTACAGGCGGCGGTCACCCTTGCCGCTGCGCCACAGCACGGCCTGCTGCACACCGGTGATGAGCCAGTTCGGCACATTCACGCTATCCGGCAGAGCATCGATGCGCTGGTTGCTCAGCGCTCGCTCAAAGAGGGTCATGGTGATGATGGCGTTTGTAAGTCGCGCGACATCAATGCCTCCACCGGGGTAGATGCGAATCTGAAAGTTCGGTTCCTGGCCGATAATGCGGATGCGCGTGCGGATGGGATGCGGCTCTGCCGGATCGGTCGATTTGCCAATCAGGCGGATGGAAACGGCGTATTTCCAGCTGGTGTCTACCCCCATCAGGCGGCAAACAGCGCCGCGAATCTCGTCTGCCTTCGTGGCAATAGCGCCCATGCGCAGGGCATCGCCGCCGCTCACGGAGAACATGCGCGATTGCGATACAACGTGCTTGTCCTCATCCGGCGGTACTTCGGCCTCCGCTTTGGCTAGCTCTGCCAGGGCCTCGGTGGGCAGGCGGCGGCCTGCGTTTTTGCCGGCTTTCGGTTTGATTTCAGCCACCGCGTCGGCCTGCTGCACCTGCGCCGGAGGTTCTGCCGGGGCGGTTTCCACCACGGTATCATCCGGCTGCGCCCCGGTCACAGCCAGAGCTGTCGCAGCATATATGGTCACACGGTTCAACATGCCACCATCCTAGCAGATTTTTCCGCTTCCTGCAAACATCAATCCTGCCTTATCGCCACTTTTTGCCCGGAAATTGCATTTTTTTGCAATTTTTTTCTAAAAATCTCTTGACATCTGCTCCAAATGTGGTAATATCTCCTCGTTGCCACGCAACACCACATCAAAGTCCCCATCGTCTAGGGGTTAGGACATATGATTCTCAGTCATAGAACCGCGGTTCGAATCCGCGTGGGGATGTGAAGAAAGCTCCGAGGTGAAAACCTTGGAGCTTTTTTAGTGCCCGTTCTTCCCATGTTTTGTGGAGGCATGGAGCTAAATGCACTTGCCAGGTGAGCGGGTTGGTGCTATAGTGAGGGCATGGATTTATCTGCGTTTCGAGAGGAATACCTGAAGGACACCTTGCACCGTAAGGATTTAGCTGCATCGCCCTTTGAGCAGTTTGACCGCTGGTTTAAGCAGGCGCTTGAGGCCGAGGTGCCGGAGCCGAATGCCATCAGCATTGCGACGAGCACGCCGGATGGCCGTCCGTCGCTGCGCACGGTGTTGTTGAAGTATTATGACGACCGCGGGTATGTCTTCTTTACCAACTACACCAGCCGCAAGGCGCGTGAGCTGGACAGCAACCCGGAGATTTGCATGCTGCTGCCGTGGGTGACGCTGGAGCGCCAGATTATCGTGTATGGCCGCGCGGAGAAAATCTCGCGCACGGAGACGCTCAAATACTTCCTTTCCCGTCCGCGCGAAAGCCAGCTGGGTGCCTGGGTATCGCACCAGAGCCAGGTGATTTCCACGCGTAAGTTGCTCATGATGAAGCTGGCTGAGCTGAAGCACAAGTTCGCCGAGGGACAGGTGCCGCTGCCGGATTTCTGGGGGGGCTACCGCATTGTGCCTCACCACGTGGAGTTCTGGCAGGGTGGTCCCGGCCGCGTGCACGACCGCTTTATGTACACCCTCAACGAGGATGGTACGTGGGGCATTGAGCGCCTGCAGCCGTGATTGGCAGTTACGAGTTTCGAGTTACGAGTTTCGAGTTAAAACTTCGTCCTTCGTACCTCGTCCTTCGTACTTCTCAATAGTCTGTCAGCTTGCCGCCGCGGGTTTTGAGGGCGTTGTACATGTTGTTGTACATGATTTTGCCCTGGCGGGTATAGCGCCCGGAGTCGAGCCAGGTGGGGGCGTAGTCGTTCCACTTCTTACCTGTTTTTACCATAGCCCAGTGCTCGACGGGGTAGGTGTGGCACTCGGGGTAAATGAGGGCGAGGGTATCGGCCGTGTGAGGGCTGGGCTCCCAGTTCTCATCTGCCAGCTCCTGCTGGGTGTAGGCCACCAGGCGGCCGTTCTTGCGCCAGGGGTCGAGGGTGACGGCCTGGGGCCAGCTGCCATTCCTGGCGGTGACGTACACGCAGTTGTGCTCAGAGCCTTCGCCTTTGTCGCGCACGCAGCAACCGAGTGCGAAGTATTGGAGCTTGCGGCGGCGCAGCTCGCGGTAGAGGTCGTGCTGGTAGTGCCAGCAGAGGCCGCGCTCGCGGATGTTGAAGGGGGCGTTCACCAGACGGTTATTCATCCAGGCCGGCCAGAGCAGGGGCTTGTTGAGGCGGGCAATGCTCACGGAAGCCTTGTAGGCGGTATCGGCCAGCCAGCGGGCTTCTTCCTGAGCGGCAGGCAGGGCGCGCTGCTCGGCAGGCAGGAGGTTTTCCAGCTGTCCGGCCAGGATGCTGCGGCGCTGCACAATCTGCTCTGTCTGAGCGTAGTGCGGCATAGGTGCGCGTTGGCAGGAGGGAAAGAGCACGGCGGTGGCCAGAGCGATGCTCAGAGTGGCCAGGGCGGCAGAAATGTTGGATTCGAGGCTGGAAGAACGAGAGCGTGCCATGTCGGCGAAATTTTCGCACATGCCTGCTTTTATTTCAAGCCGAAAATCCGGCAGTTTATCCCCAAATGTGTCAGCTCCGGCAGCGGGAGTGCATCAGTAATTTGTGGGTTTATCGGGGTGCTCCTGCTGGCCGCGCTGGATGTTTTCGTACATGCGGCGGTATTGCTTGGAGCAGCGGGCCTTGTTGGCGGAGGAGATGAGGTACTGCCCATCATCGCAACGCACACTGAACCAGTGCTCAGAGGGGTAGGTGTGCTCCTCCGGGTAGGTGATGGAGAGCATGCTGCATATCTCGGGCAGGTCGCCCCAGATGGCCTGGTCGAGCTCCCAGGCGGCATCCACCTTCAGGCGGCCATTCCACATCCAGGCATCCAGCACCCAGGCCTTGGGCCAGGTACCATCGGCGGTGGCTATGTAGACGCAGTTGTGCTCGGTCAGCCTGGTGTGGTCGCGCACGCAGCAACCGATGCGGAAGTAGCTCAGCTTGCGGCGGCGCAGCTCGCGGTACATATCGTGCTGGTAGTGCCAGCAGAGGCCGCGGTCCTGAATCCAGGCGTTGATAAGGGCGTTGCCCGCCCAGCCGGGGAAATTGGAGTTGTTGACGCGCGAGATACCGGCAGAGGCCTTGTAGGCGGTGTCGGACAGCCATTGGGCTTCCTCCTGTGCGGCGGGAAGCTGGCGCTGCTCCTCGGGCAGGAGGCTCAGCAGATTATCCTTCAGGGTAGCACGGCGCTGGGTGATAACAGCGGTGTAGGGGTACTGAATCTGCGCAGGGTAGCAGCCGCTGAGCAGCATTACCAGCGGGCAGAGCAATCCGGCGAGCAGGAGGTGCGGTTTAGCGGTGTGCATGCGCGAGGAGGAGGGCGGATTAGTGAGTCTTGCGGAGCTGAGCCTCGATGTAGAACTCCAGACTGGCCAGCAGAATCTGCAAGTAGCCCATCAGCTCAATCGGTTCTTCCAAGATGCGGCGCAGCAGGTAGGTGTCGACCTCCGGGTTCTCAATCATATCGCTCAGGAAGCTGCGGTGTCCCAGCAGCTGAGCCATGGGAATGATGATGATAGCGGCTGTGACCAGCATGTTAAAGCTGTTACTGCGCAGGAAGGAGATCATCGATTCGCGAGCCTCCGGAAGGTGGCGCAGGTTGTAAATGAGGGCGGCAATGGGGAATGCCCAGCAGAACTTCCAGCTGATGATGGGCAGGATGGCGTCGAAGTAGGCATCGAGCTCGCGCACGCAGGCGGCAGCGGCAAGGGCTGTCAGCAGCAGGAGCGTAGGACGGTGGATTTTGTTCAGCGTGGCCTGAATACCAAAGCTGATGGAGGTAAGCAACATGACTGCCAGCTGGATGTTTTCCAACAGGGAGTGCTCGGCCACAAACTCCGTGGTGTAGATTCCGGCCAGTAGCCAGAGCACAAGAACACAGATGCAGAGTACGGCAACATAGCCCAGTTTTCGCAGCTGGGCAAACAACATTTGGCGCGGGGTTTCAGGAGGAAGTGTGGTCATGACGTTGGGCAGAAATCTGGTGAGAATTGCGGGAAAATCAGGATTTGCGTACAAGCTCGATAGCGCGTACCATGCACTGATTGAGCTCGCCATTGGCATTGGTGCATGTGGCGGGGCTGTAGCGCAGGGCAAAAGTGTGGCGGCCGCTCTTCAGCGCAAGGGGCGTGGCGGCGGTAAGGCTGTAGCTGTCCCAGTTGCCGGCGCTGGTGTTGTGGGGCAGCGGAATGATGGCGATGGGCTCGCCATCCACCAGCAGCTCGCGCAGGGCGCAGGTGTCGCCATCGCTCAGGGCAGCGGTGGCATTGCTGTACTGAATGCGTAGCTCGTACTGCCCGGCAGCCAGGGTGATGCTCT
>JAFOZZ010000181.1 GCA_017390945.1 Akkermansia sp. | reverse complement strand
GTTGTTGGTAGGACCGGCGTCCTCTTCCTTCTCGGAGCAGATGAATGTGCGTTCCTCTACGCGAGCCACGTCAGAAGGAGTAGAACGAGCCAGGAAGCAGCCGGGGCGCTTCTCGGGGTTCAGGCGGATGTAGGTGCCTTTCTCAACCAGCATGTCGCACAGCTGGGTGTTCTCTTCCTCGGAACCGTCGCACCAGTAGACGGAATCGGGTTTGCAGAGCTGGCGGATCTGCTCCACCCACTCAGCAGCCTTCTTGTGAGTTGTACCAGTAATTTTCATGGTGCCCATAAAATAGCATGTTGCACGCAAACTTGCAACACGAAAATCTCGCTTTTTCCGCCATGATGCAATTTTTTCTTCCGTGAAGGCATTTTTGAGGGGGGCGAGAACAGCTCCAAAATGCCTTGCTGCGGTACTTTTATTGCCGGTTAGCAAATTCGCCTCTCGAACATGCTTGACAAATTACAACAATTAGTGCAGAATACTGACCGTAATGGGCAGCATTTTATCACACACAGGTCGCGTGGGCGTCGCGGGATTAGCCACGGCACTACTGGCAGCGGGTACAGCATACACTGCATCAGCGCAGAATGTATTACCTCTCCCCACGGATGTATTTGGCAACAGCGCACCGGGCAGCAACCCGATTATTGACCTCGAGGAGCGCATGATTGATGCCGCCGGCGCTTCGCT
The DNA here is from genome assembly GCA_017390945.1 of Akkermansia sp. GTDB lineage: Bacteria > Verrucomicrobiota > Verrucomicrobiia > Verrucomicrobiales > Akkermansiaceae > Akkermansia. The sequence continues at coordinate 12,143 of JAFOZZ010000181.1, read as the reverse complement.
GACGCCGCAGATGCCCGACACGATGACCATCGACAACCACGGTGGCGAGGTGCTGTACGACAACGACAAGCGCACCCTGACTTACAAGGGCAAGGGCAACGCCGTCAAGCTGGTAACGGATGGCGGCCTGGACGTGGCAGCCGAGGAAATCGTGGTAGACCTTTCCAAAAAACAGGCGCGCCTGACTGGCCCTCTGACGGTATACCAGGGCGAGAGCCTGACCCGAGCCAAGAGCGGCACCTATGATTGGGAAAAACAGAAGCTGGATGTCTACGATGCCCATTCGAAGGTAGCCGGCGTGCTGGTGCGTGGGACCCATGTAGAATACAATAAGGACGACAAGGGCAAGAACTTTGCCCGCATCAACAACGCCTACGTATCGACCGATGACGCCGAGGAACCCGATGCCTGGGTTGGTGCCGGCGCCCTGACCATTTACCCCGGCGACTACGCCACCGTGACTCGTCTGAGCGTGGCCTCCGGCGAATACAACATACCGGTACCGGTGCTGGGCTGGTTCTCTATCTCCCACTCCCTCAACCCGAAGGAGGGCTACATGCCGCTGCTTGGCAGCCAGTCCAACTGGGGTGCCTACCTGTGCAACAGCTATGGCTTCCTGCTGGGCAATCGCCGAGTGGAAAGCGGCATCCCCGTGGCTGACTACGTGCTGACCACCCACCTGGACTACCGTACCCGCCGAGGTGCTGCCGTGGGTGTGGATTTTGAGGACGTAGAGATGCAGAAGCGCTATCCCAACATGCAGGGATTGCAGGCATATTTCCTTTACGATGAGGATCCCTCCATCAACCCGACCTACACGCCGCGTACACCTATTGACCATGAGCGTTACCGCCTGGCCATGAGCGCCATGTGGGAACTCCCCTCCCCCGGCAATGATACGGCGGCCAAGTGGACGACAACCGCTAACATCAATCTCCTGAGCGATAAGTACCTCCTGCGCGACTTCTTCGAGCAGGAAAGCAGCGAGAACGCCACGCCTGACAACACGATACGCCTGACCCGTACCGGGGCTCGCAGCCAGACCATGCTGTGGACTCGCTTTGCGCCGAACGATTTCTACTCCACGGACGAGCGAGTGGAGCTCTCCTACTATCGCGCCCGCACTGCACTCACCGACAGCGGCATCACCTACGAAACCCGCAACAGCGCAGGCATCATCCGCCAGTACGTACCAGCGATGGAGCGCGCCGCCTACCGCGAGGAAATCGACTACATCGCCGACCCCGATCTGCGTAATTACTACGCCCGCCTGCTCAACACGAACGCTTACTTCCGCGTCAACAGCACCCACGAGTTCTCCAAGCACTACAAGGTACTGGGCTTCCTCAACCTGACTCCCAAGGCAGGTGTTGGCTACACCGGTTATTACAGCGTGGATGAGGTGGGCAGCGACAACCGATTCCTCGGCTACGTAGGCCTGGATGCAAACATCAAGCTGCATCGCAAGTACGAGAACTTCAGCATTCCCTCTATGGGTTACAAGGGATTGACCCACATCATCAAGCCCTACACCACCCTTTCCCACTGCAACATCTCCTCCTCCAACCCGGATGTGCCGCAGGTGGACGCCTGGTACAAGAATATAGGCACCACCTCCGACAACCCGATGGAGCTCGACCTGATGGGCTTCAGCGGCATCGACAGCTGGGGTACCTGGAGCATCTGGCGCTTTGGTGTATACAACAGCTTCATTACCGAGGTTGACCACGAGAAACGCAATCTACTGAGCTGGAACGTGTTTGTGGACTACAACGCCAAGAACCCCATGTCCCCCAACAAGTTCTCCAACCTGTACTCGCTGATTAGCTTCCAGCCCACCAACAACCTGCGCTTCTTCATGGAAAGCCAGACTCCCACCATCTCCGGTGGCGATGACTTCTCGCAGTACAACATCGGCGTGTCCTACCAGCCCTGCGCCGCCGTAGAGACCCGCCTGTCCTACCGCTCGGTAAAGGATCACCCCATTCAGAGAGATCGCGAGCAGATTTCCTTGAACGCCAACGTGCGAGTTAACGAGAAGTACACGGTGGCCGGTCGCTGGACCTTCGATATCAATCGTGACCTGATGCCGATTCAGCAGTACTCCATCTACCGCAAGTCCGGCCTGTGGTACACGGGTGCCAATGTTTACTTCCGCGACAACGGTGGTAAGAAGGAAACCGGCTTCGGTATTTCCATATCGCTGGGCGACATCGGCACCTCGCTTCCGGAAAGCTGATGCAAACAGGCAACACATTACTCTTCTATCAACGGCAGACGAAAGTCTGCCGTTTTTACACACACTACACCTGACCGGCGCCGGGCATTTTTTTCTTGTAATCTTCCGCAAAATAGGGCAGCATATCCCCACAAACCAACGCACATCATGTCTAAAAAACTCAAAATAGGTATCATCCAGAACACACCGCTGACAGCAGATTTCCCCAACAACCTGCGCCAGATTGTGCAAGGCTACCGCGAATGTCTGGACCACGACGCCGAGATTATCGTAGCCCCTGCTCACGCACTGTGTGGTGCAGATCCCATGGATATGGCGGATAGAAACTCCTTTGTCGGCCAGACGGAGGCGGCGCTGCATGCCCTCTCGCTGGAGCTGGGCGAAGTGCCGCTGATTCTGGGTGCCTATACACGCTACGGTATTGACCCGATGGACGACGAACTGCTCGCGGAGCTGATGCAAGACAGCAACGCCGAGCCGATTGCCTACACTCAGCTCAGCCCCTACCTCCTCACGAACAATGAGGTAACACTACTCGAAAACGGCGAAGTGTGCGAGCTGGATGACAAGCGAATCCTGGTATACTGCGACGATTCGCTTGAGCATATGGACGATGAGAATATCGACGTGAAAATCAACCTGGCCTGCGCCCCCTGGTATGCAGGTGCACAGGCAGAGTGGGAGCACGCATGCATGTGGGATGCCAAGGCCATCATGCAGCCCGTGGTAAGTGTCAAACACGTGGGCTGCACCGGCGAAAACATCTACGCCGGCGGCTCAGCCGTATTCTCTGCCGAAGGTGATACGATTGCCCGCCTGCCTCTGTTCGAAAGCGCCGCACGCGTGGTCAACGTGTACAGCAAAGCACGCGCCAAAGCCAGACCGACAGAGGAGGAACAAATGTGCAGCGCAATCGAGTTCGGCATTCGCGAGACCGTGCGCAACAACGGTTTTACCGGTGTCTGCCTGAGCCTCGACACACCGAATGCCTCCCTGCTCGCCGCCCTGTGCGTTGAAGCCCTCGGCCGCAGCAATGTGGTAGGCATCACCACCAGCGAGTCCTCGGACATCGCCACCAGCCTCCGCATCACCACCCACAAGCTGGAGCTGGGCGCTCTCATGGCCGAGGCGGACAAGCTTTTTGCGAACGACTCCACTGCCATACGCGAGCGAATACTGGCCGCCGCGCAATACACCTATGCAGAAAGCCGTGGCTTAATGTACGTGTGTCCCCTGGCCCGACGTGACTTCATGCTGGGCACTTACAACCAATACGGCGCCTCCTGCGGGCATTTTGCACCGCTGGGCAACCTGTATGAAATGGACCTGCACATGCTGCGCGTCTACCTGAGCGAGAAATACGCCACGCTGTTCGGTGCACTGAGCGAGCCCGGCACACCCGCCACCGACCGCATCATTCACGAGCTGGCAGACCGCAATCTGAGTGCCACAGAGCTCATGAACAAGCACACCTGCCCGTTTGAGGAAAATGAGATTCGCCTCGTTCAGCGCAAAATCATAGCCTCAGCCATAAAGCGCACTCAAATGCCCCCTGTGCTTCGCGCGGACAAGCTCATCGAGCGCATTGAGTTACCTGTTTCCCATCGGATGAACGACTGATTAAGTCGTTGAATCGCAATAGCCCCTTGCTGATGAATCATTCAGCAAGGGGCTATTATCGTATTCCGGGCTCAGGATTGCGGGTCCATTCGGCCCAACGCCATGAACATCAGCGTCCAGCCGGAGAAAATCATTTCCACCGCAATAATTGTACCAATCAGCCAGTAGGATGAGCCCGGCCAGCTCCATACAACCATACCACCCAGAACAAGGGATACAATCGCATTAAAATAGCGCCACCCCTTGCCCGGCATATGGCGCATAGCCACAGCGACCGAAAAGCGCAGCACACCACCAGTCAGCAGCGCCAGCCCAATCACGAGGGTCAGGAAACTCATGGACGCCACAGGCTGCAACAGCATCACTACGCCTACGAGCAGGAATATCACCGCCGACAGCAGGCTCCACATACGGTGTGATGAGCGAGAGAAGACATGCACCAGGTGCATCAGCCCCATCACCAGCAGCACAAAGCCACCCACCCATACCGCTGACGCCCCCAGCAAAAACGGAAAGCTCAGCAGAATAAAGCCCAGCAACAACTCCAGCACCGCCAGAAACACAGCCAGCCACGGGCTTGTGGCCATACGCACTAATCGAGAATCAGTATTCATGACAACATACTTTTGTAAAGCGTTGTTCGACAACATTCCAATCAATCTGCCGCATAAAGGCATTCAGATAGCCTCGGCGGTCATTGCGCCAGGATAGGTAGTAGGCGTGCTCCCATACATCGCATACCAGCAGCGGGCGGAATCCCGGCAGCAACACTTCGTGATGGCTATGAATGCCTATCACCATCAGGCGGCGGCTTACCGGGTCCACCCCCAGCACGCCCCAGCCACTCCCCTTCACTGTCAGCGCTACCGCGACAAAAAGGCGTTCAAAGGCATCAAAACTACCGTAGCTCTCACATATAGCAGCGGCTACTGCCGGGCCAGGCCCCGCCTGTGGCTGAGCACACAGGTTGCCCCAATAGAGCGTGTGGAGTATATGCCCCGAAAGGTTAAACACGAGCTCCTGCGTGGCAGCTGGTGCCAGCGATGGACTCAGGCGCCCTTCATTCACCAGGAGCAGCGTTTCCAGCGCGGCATTTGCGCCGGCCACATAGGCAGCATGGTGTTTCTCATGGTGCAGGTAGAGCGTTTCTGCGCTTGCCAGGGGCTGCAGCGCAGTATCTGCATATGGCAGTGGCGGCAACTCATAGCGCCCATCTGCCCAAGTAGCTTTCAAATCGGAATCGTACATGCGGAGTGAGACTCCCCCATGCGCGACAAAGCTCAATATATGTTACGATGGCCAATCCATCGTGATAACCGTAGTGTTATCTGCGACCGGAGAGTTTTGCTGCACGCAGGCTTCCACCAAACGCGCGGAGAGCGGGCGCGATGAGCGCTCATCCAGCATTGCTTTGACCGCCTCCGGCAGCACCTGCGGCAAAAGCAAGGAATCCACCCCATCGCTGGCAATGATGATGCGGTCGCCCGGTAACAGGGGATAGGGCGTCTGCGGGGCATCCAGCATGCCATAGCGGTCGCCTGTCACAGCGGAGCGCAAGCGATGCCCCTGCTGCATGGCATCCTCGTAAGTAAAGACACCCATCTTCACGTATTCCATATAGACGGCACGCAAAGAATGGTCTTCATTCAGTCGCAATAAGTTGCGATTTCTCCAGAGCAACATGGGACTATCTCCCACACTCACCCACCACAACAAGCCAGAGCTGACGTAGGCCGCCACAAGCGTGGTACCACCATACGAATCACACCTGGCAAATTCCTCCCCCACGGCCTTGTTGGCTGCATCCAGCGCCTGGCGCAGACGAGCCGGTGCCGGCAGCGCGACATCCGCCGCTTCAAAGTCAGCCACAAATGCCTGTACCGCTGTGCGGGATGCCAGGGCGCCAAAATGATGCCCGCCCATACCATCGCACACAATAGCCAGCATCCCATGCGGATACGAGCGCACAGCGTAAGAATCCTCTTGTTTCTCACGCTTACCAATCCACTGTGCAATGCAGACATTCACGGCATTAAATACCTAGCATATCCACAGACTCAGCGCAAGCATAAACACCATAAATGTCAATTTTTATGACAAGTGGTGTCATATTTTTCAGACATCACGTGATACGCACTCTCTTACAACTTGTCAAGCGCCCCAGGTTATGCTAAACTCATGCCAGAAGCGAGTAACAACCGTATAGATTCATCCATGGCACACGACACAGCTTTCCTCGGCGCCAACACTGTTCTTGGTCAGTACTGGACCAAGCGCAGGTATTTTGACTACCTCATCAACAAGGACAACTTTCAGCTGACCTTCGGTCGTTCGTTCCGCATGATGGTGTACCTGGACAATGCTATTGCCAACGGTCAGGAAAATGTACGCAAGGATGTGGAGGCTGATACTCGCGCAACGAATTATCTGATGAATCATCTGGCCGACATCAAGCCCGAGTTCACGGTATTCGTGACGACCTGCGACATGCTGGCCGACAATGCGGACGAAACAACGCCCACACTGGAAAGCAGCGATGATCCCTACGTGCAGAACCGCATCAACCTGTACCGCGAGCTCAACCGCCAGTATGGCCGCGTGCTCAATGTACACCTGCCCGAAATCGCCTCGCTGACCGACCGCGGCTTCAGTAAGGTGATTGACACCCTGCTCTACCCGCCGCAGGAGGGCAAGCTCGATCTCGCGCCCATGGAAATGCACCAGCTCTATTTCTCCCAGCGCATCATGGGCGATGTGGAGAAGTGCATCCCCCTTGGCATCCCGGCCATTATTCCAGCCATGCCGCCGCTTACCACCATGGAGATTGCGGAGGCTATTGCCCCGCAGCTGCTGGACCGCCTGCCCGCCTTCTCACCGGAGCAGCCCATGGGCTCCCGCCGCACCTCTATCCACTCCTTCCAGTGGCTCGACCCCAAGGACGGCTACCTGGTGACGAAGGAAGATCAGTTAGAGTTGCTCAAATTCTATTTTGGTGCCGACCTGGTGTAAAAACCTGTACTCTGTAAGCACCTTGCAAGGTGCAATAGCAGGTATTTTTGTAACGCAAGCTTGAGAAAAAGCTTGACTGAATGCTCGTTGTCTGCTACTCTTGCGCGCGTTATGGCAAAAGTTCCCGTTATTCAGCTCCGCAAGGGTCACGCCGTGAATTACAACGGCGACATCTGTGTTGTGCGCGAAAGCCAGCTCAAGACCCCGCCCCGCATGGCCTCCTATGTGCAGATGACCATCCGCAGCATCGCTACCAAGAAGGACTACAATCTGCGCCTTACCTCCAACGACTTCCTGGAGGGTGTGATGCTTAGCCGCGAGGAGATGGAGTTCTCCTACGTGGACGGCATGGGCTACCACTTCCTCAACAACGAGACCTTCGAGGACGTATGCGTATCCGAGGATATCGTTGAGCCCGTGAAGGATTACCTCATCGAGGGCGAGAACTACATGCTTCTCTTCACCGACGAGATCGTATGCTCCATCGAGCTGCCCGCCGCTATCACCATGGAGGTGGCCGAGGCTCCCGAGGGCGTGAAGGGCAACTCCGCCAACAACGTGTACAAGAGCGCCACCATGACCACTGGTCTTGTAGTACAGGTACCGCTGTTCATCTCCGCCGGTCAGCGCATCTCTGTTAAGACGGAAGACGGCTCCTACCTGGGCCGCGTCAACAACTAATAGAGAGCAATCTCCGATTTTTTCAGCAGCACCCGCGCATGCTACGGCAGCGCGGGTGCTCTGTTTGTAGCAGTACCACTGCATGTGAACGACGCCGCGCGCGATTTCCACTGACAATTACAGCCGCCCATGGTAAAGATACAGCTACAGCGTAACTCATACGCCGTGCAAACAACTCAAAACACCATGGATACTGAACAGAAAAACGCCGTGCGCGACACACTCCATACCCTGGCAGCTCAGGGTGCCGAGACAGCCAAAGCTAACGCCCAGACCAGCACAGGCTGGGTACGCTGGCTATGGATACTGGCTATGGCAATAGCTGGAGCGCTCGCCTGGTTCACCACCGGCTGCGAACGCCTCACGCCGCAACAGATGGAAGCCGCCCATTCCATCCTGCACCTCGTCAGCCACACACCCTGTGTGCTGGATAAGTGAACGCCCCCACACACAAACACACATGGCACGGCGCTTAGTGCAGCTGTGCCATGTTTTTCATATCATTTATTGCTCGCTGGGCAAGCCAAGAATCATACCCGGCATGATTTTGTGACCGGCGAAAAAGCTCTCAGCATTCATCTTGCGAGCGCCGGGCGGCTGCATCGTCATGATGCGCACTGCACCGCCGCGAGGGCCACCGCAGGACACCACCATGCCGTCCGAGCTCGCCTCCAGCACCATACCAGGTACGGCATCCACCGGCTTTTTGTAGTGCGAATAATAATCCACCGGCGGGAAAAGCTTCAGCTGCTTGTCGCCACCACTCTTCACTGAAGGATAGGTGGTGAATGTGCCGGGCCAGGAATGATACGCACGGATACGTCGAGCCACCTGCAAGGCCGGAACATGCCAATCTATCTGCCCATGCGCGCGCAGCAGCTTGGGAGCGTAGGTCATCAGGTTCTCGTCCTGCTCAATGGGAGCAGATGTCCCATTACGCAATTGGTAAATAGCATCAGCCAAAGCCTCGGGTGCCAGCTCAGCTAGGTCATCATGCAGGGACTCCGCGGTTTCCGTACCATTCAGCTCAATCGTCCGGCTGCAAATGATGTCGCCGGCATCCAGCTTTTTCACCACATGCATGATGGTAATGCCGGTTTCATCGTCGCCGGCATCAATAGCAGCCTGAATACAAGCCGCACCACGATGGCGGGGCAGCAGCGAGGCATGAGCATTGATGCACGCAATACGCGGCACATCAATCACTTCCTGAGAAAGAATCTGCCCATAGGCCATCACCACCACAATATCCGGTTCCAGCGCACGCAGAGCAGCTACGGCATCAGCATCGCGCATGCGCTCAGGTTGCAATACGGGCAGTCCTGCTTCCTCGGCGCACACTTTTATACGCGGCGGAGTGAGGGTCTGGTGACGCCCCACCGGACGATCCGGCTGGGTAACAAGCCCTACCAGCTCCCCGGTGGCGGCCAGAGCCCTGAATGAGGGGATGGCGATATCCCCGGTTGCCATCATCACGATACGCATACGCTTTGTTGATTTATAGCTCTTTTATCATCAATCCTTAGATGGGCGCAGGGTCTTACGACCTACGGAATGGTACTCGAAGCCGGCGTGCAGAGCATTCTCGCCGTGAATAATGTTGCGGCCGTCGAAAATAATGGGTAAACGCATCACCTCGCGCACCTTCAGCAGGTTGGCCATGGCAAATTGCTTCCACTCAGTTGCAACCACCAGCACCTCTGCATCGCGAGCGCATTCATACATATCATCTACAATCGTGACAGGGTACCCCTCCAGTGCACAAGCGCCGGTTACTGCGGCCTTGGGGTCATAGGCCGTTACAATAGCACCTTCGTCACACAGGCGCTTTATCAGCTTCACGGCTACGGATTCACGTACGTCATCCGTATTCTGCTTAAAGGCAATGCCCCATACCGCAATGCGCTTATTGCGCAGCACCCAGAGCTTTTTGCGGATGCGCCCCAGGAAGCGCTCCAGCTGAGCAGCATTCACACGCTCCACCTCGCGCAGCAACTCCAGCGGAGCCCCCAACTGCTCGGACACGTTGATAAAGCCCTTCACATCCTTCGGGAAGCAAGAGCCGCCGTAGCCCAACCCGGCATTGAGGAAGTGGCGGGAAATGCGCTTATCCATGCCAATGCCCATCGCGACCAGCTCCACATCAGCCCCGGCCTTCTCACACACGGCAGACACGGCATTGATGTAGGATATCTTCAGCGCCAGGAAGGAGTTAGCAGCATGTTTAATCAGCTCAGCAGAGGCCAGGTCCACCTCCACTATCGGAGCGTTGAACGGCTGATACACGCGCTTCATCATATCCATAGCGCGCTGAGAATCAGCACCAATCACTACGCGATCGGGGTTCAGCAAGTCATGCACAGCACTACCTTCGCGCAGGAACTCAGGATTGCTGACCACATCCACATCCACCCCCTTATGGGAATAGCGCTCGATCACCTGGTACACCTTAATGCCGGTGCTCACAGGCACAGTCGACTTATCCACCACGATGCGGTAGCCCATCTCCGGCGTCAGCAAATCCGCAATCTCACGAGATACGCCCTCGATGTACGACAAATCCACGGAGCCGTCCTCGTGGGGCGGTGTGGGTACGGCAATGAAAATAATCTCGCACTTGCTCACGGCGTCCGCCAAATCCGTTGTAAAGCTCAGGCGGCCGGCGGACACATTGGATACAATCATCTCCTCCAAATCAGGCTCATAAATAGGCACCTGCCCGCGGAGCAAGGCCTGCACCTTCTCCTCATTGTTGTCCACACAAATAACATGATGTCCCACCTCAGCAAAGCACGTGCCTGTAGTCAACCCCACATAGCCTGTCCCGATAATCGCAAGATTCATATAACCTCTAAAACTGTTGCCCATACAATAGCGTATAGCGCTGTGAATTGCAAGCCTAAAGGCCACTTCATACAGCATTTTCAGCGCCATATGCCAGGCTTCGGATACCATCAGAGCATTTGAGCTTGACGCCCCAGAATGCAGAGTGCTAAATTCTCACCATATGGTCAGAAAAAATAACAGCAGATTCTCCCCTGCACCGCAATCCATTTACTACATTCAGGAGCGCAATGAAGATGGACGTTACATCAAGATAACGCACGGTGTACGCCTGCTCCCGGATAAAGACGCTGCAGAATATGCCCCGCCGGGCGACTGCCGTAACTGGCTGGACTACATTCGTTGTATTACCCATCAGCGCCCATGGATGTGTGGCAATTGCCTATGCCCGGCTCCACGCGTAGGACACGAGCAGCTCCGGGGAGTCCTGGTGCAGGAGCACGAATTGCTGGACTCGCGCATCTTCTCCACACACTTGTGCCCCACCTGCTACGAACACTTACGCGCCAGCGGCGACTATTACGTAACAAACGCCTACCTCATCCCCCTGCACCTCCCCATCACCTGGAACCCCTTGGTAAAGAAAAGCAGGAGAGAGAAGTGAGGCCTTTTTCCGTTCTCCGCAACTTTATGCAACAAGCGGTGCTCTCAGACAAGAGCACCGCTTGTTTATTTGTTAAGAGTCGATATGACTTAGCCGATGGGCAGGTCATCGTCCATATCATCGCCACCGTGGGCAAGAATGAACTGCAGGTCGTTGAGGTCGAGGCTGGAAGCGAAGCCCTCATCGCCAAGCACGTTGGTAACGAGCTGATTCTTCTGGTGCTGGAGCACGCGAATCTTCTCTTCCACGGAATCGCGGGTCAGCAGGCGGTAAGCAATTACCTTGTTCTTCTGGCCGATTCGGTGCGTACGGTCGATAGCCTGGCTTTCCACAGCCGGGTTCCACCACGGATCGTACAGAATGACGTAGGAAGCAGACGTCAGGTTAAGACCAGCACCACCAGCCTTCAGCGACAGCAGGAACACGCTCGGCTCCTTGGTCGTCTGGAACTTCTCAATCTCGGCCTTACGATCCTTGGTCGCACCGGTCAGGTAATTGAACGGACGGCTATCGGCCTCCAAGCGTGCCTTAATGATGTCCAGCATGGATACGAACTGGGAGAACACCAGCACCTTGTGACCTTCATCGCGCAGCTGGTCAAGCAGGTAGAAGAGCGCATTGAGCTTGGCGCTGCTCTCGCCTGCGTACTTCTTGTCCACCAGACCGGGGTGACAGCAAATCTGGCGCAGACGCATCAGGCCCTGCAGAATAGCGAAGGAGTTCTTCTTGACGGACTCGTCGGAGTCTACGCCGAGCAGAGCCTTCTGAATGCGACGCAGCTCGGCCTTGTAGAGCTGGCGCTGAATGCCCTCCATCTTGGCGTATACCTCCTCCTCAGTACGGGGCGGCAGGTCCTTGGCCACCTGCTGCTTGGTACGGCGCAGCAGGAAGGGCTTGAGGCGCGCAGCCAAGCGATTCTGGCTTTGGGAATCCTTGCGCTTATCAAAACGCTTTTTGAAGTAGGCACGGCTACCCAGCACACCGGGCATGGCGAATGCCATGAGCGACCACATATCCAGCAAGCGGTTTTCGATAGGCGTACCGGAGAGCACCAGGCGGTTGTAGGCGTTAATCTCGCGGGCGGCCTTGGCAGCCTTGGAATCCGGGTTCTTGATCTGCTGGCCTTCGTCCAGAATCACCGTGAGC
>JAFOZZ010000180.1 GCA_017390945.1 Akkermansia sp. | reverse complement strand
ATACTTCGCGCATAGGCGTAAGCTGTGCCGTGCCATTCCAGCGTACGAGGAAGCAGACGGCGCAGTTCACAAACTTCACAACAACATCTAATCAACACACAACAATGAAATTACATTTACCAAAGGCGCTCTTTGCTGCGGTGGTGGCAGTGCTTGGTGTGCAATACGCTAGTGCAGACGTTACCCAGAAGTAAAGAAAGGCGAAAACGCCATCGTTATCGGAACGGGCGAAGACGCGAAAACCTACGCTGTAACTCTGCTTACAGGTAATTCCAACAAAGGTATCAAGGTAGACACCAGCGTTACTCTTGCAGAGGGAACCATACTTGGTTTCGGTATGACCTCATCCACTGGTACAGGCACACCAGGGAAAGGCAATGGCAACTATTTCACAGATACAACCTACTCTTACGCAGGTGATATCTTGGTGTATGACAGCGACACCACCGATTCCACTGACATGGGTCTTATTATCGATAACGGCAACAGTAGTCAGGTTATAACCTTTTCCGGGGCTGTTAGCGGAAATGGCACTATTTCTATTCTCTCATCAGCACCTTCGACCGGCATCACGTTTAAATTTACCGGTGATATGTCCGCCTACACAGGCAACATGAAGGGTGCCAACTCCAATCAATTTGAGTTTAACGGTGCCACGTCCGGTACCGGAACCCTTACCACTACTAACAAGGTTACAGTGGTAGGCTCGACAATGAATAATAGCGCCATCACTGCCGGAACTCTGGATGTTTCCGGCAAATCCTCCTTTGCTGGCGATGTAAGTCTGGGTGGTTTGGTTGTAGACAGCGATTCTAAGGTGACGTTCGATGGCGACAGCAGTCTGACAATTGCCAGCACCATCGACAATAAGGGGTCACTGGTTCTCAACGGCACACTAGCCGTGAGAAATAATGATCTCAGCGGATTTGACAGCCAGAGGATTGGTAATGTTGAAGAGGTTACTGAGAACGGTCTATTTGACATTGGAGTCAAGTATAATCTGATTAAGGGCAATGCACTTGATGCTTCCTCCTCCACAACAACGGTAAGCTATAACGGCCAGACATACAACATTGCAGATGGCATTACAATTGGCGAGATAGGCTACGCCGTTGTAGAGAGCGACAAGACCGTGACGTTAGGAGGTCTCAATGCTACTGAAGGTACGGCGGATGCTACCAGTATTTATGTACACGGTGGCAAACTGGCCATTGCTGAGGGGAATTATACCGTCAACACCTCCTCTGTAGGCGATTGTGATATCATATACACCGCCGGCAGCATGAATCTTGCGGCTAACGCTAAGCTGCAGACCGTGAGCGGAGATATCTCTGCTATTGTGAAAAATAGCACCGGTAGCGGGACTTTAGAGATCGGCAATGGGGTTACTAACCTCATCAGCGGAAACAACACAACCTACGGCTACGATGGTAAGATTAGCGTTAAATCCGGTGGCCAGCTGAACCTGAATCAGCAAGGCAACGGCAGTAACGAAATGAAGACAATTTCGTTGGCCAAGGCCACTATTGATATGGATGGTGGTAAAGTTCGCTACTTTGGTGGCAACGCCACCATTGGCACGATTAATGTAAACACTGCGAGCACCTTCGAAGCCTATGCTACATGGAAAGGCACAGATAATCAGGGTGTAATTACCATTGATAACCTAAACGTATCGAAGGCGCTTACCATTACGGGGCAACACGAGTCATCCTTTGTTATTAAGAACATGACTCTTAATGACACAATGTTGCTGAATGGCCACACGAGCGGTAATGGGCAGTATTCTTATGTCACCATTGAGAATCTGAGTGGCACAGGTAAGCTGCAACTCCTGACAGGACACTACACGCTTGGAGCAGGCACCCACACGATAGCTGCTATTGATGCTGGCAATAGCGGCAATAATACCGGCACGCTGACTCTTGCTGCCGGAGCCAACCTTACAGTAAACGACATGTGGGTTGGGCTCCAGGAGAAAACAGCAGGTATTAAGCTGGGTAAGGGCGCCACGCTGACTCATGATGTAGTTAAATTTACCGGCACGACCGAGTCTAACAGCTCCATATCTCGTGTAACAGACGGCTCTCATGGAGGCCAATACTCTGTCGGCAATGCTTCATACGTTATCTCGAATGCAGCAGTAGAGGTAAAATCGGACAACGAAAACATCATGTATAACCGCCTGATGGGTGTTGCTTTGTCCAATAACGGCACTGGTAAGCTGACAGTCGGCAATAGCAACAACAACCTAACAGAACTGCAGGCTCTGGCTGGCAATATCGACCTAACTTGGTACAACGTTCAGGGTAACCAAGGCACCATCAGCAACCTGACTATCGCGGAAAGAAAAACGGTTGGAGCCTATGTGGGCGCAGCCGGTTCATCAGACAAGGCTACAGTAACGGTTAGCGGCCTGACAGCAGAAGCATCTGCCACGCTGAACGCCAATTTGATACTCATTAACGGAGCCTCTCTTACATTAGATAGCGCTCTGTCTATGGGGAGCTCGTCTCTTACTCTGGGTAAGTCTCTTACGCTCGATAGCGCCACTCTCCAGAAAATATATTCTCTTGAAGGTGATGACCGACTGGATCTCTTCACCAACGTCAGCAGCTTGGTGCTGAACGGAAAAACCTACACTAAAGGCACTCATATCCTGGATGCAAACTCCAATATCGATTTCACAGACTGGTTTACGCTGAATAATCAGGAGATGATTGAAGTGCTTAGCGCTACTGCCAAAACTCCTACCGAACTCGGTGGCGGCTACTACTTGGGTTATGATGCCAATGGCACAGTATTCGTTGGCATGATGGTTCCCGAGCCCACCACAGCAACGCTGAGCCTGCTGGCTCTGGCTGGTCTGGCTGCACGCCGCCGTCGTCGCTAAAGCGACTTTGGCGTGGCAAGCGCCGCCGCCGCAAGTAAAGCGAAAGCGTTTTCATTGTGAAAATTACAGGCCGCTGTCTCGTTTTGAGACAGCGGCTTTTTTTTGCATAGCATATTGGGAGCAGGCTCGCCGAACTTGTAAAATCAAAAATTATTAGTTCTCCAGTGGTCTCACGGTGAAAAAACTTGCTACGCAAGTGGTGAAAAACACGCTACGCGTGTGGTGAAGAATTCCCCTGGCGGGAAATGGTGAAAAACGGCTTTGCAAGCCGTGGATGAGCCGCATGTGCGGCTCGACGAGATTGCGCTGTACGACAGCTCAATGCTTAAAATTCATAGCCACCTTCTGTCTCGATAAGGCTACCACCCCTCCGGGGTTCTATTTTTATTTGCACCCCATACCCGGGGTTTGGGGCTTCGAGTCTCGCTGTCGCTCGCTTTCTTCCGTCTTCGCTAAAGCTACGCCGAGACGAGACGCCCTCACAGGCCGCGGCTTCGCGGCGTCACCCCGCGCTACTCGCTGTCGTCCCTCCGGGACTCTCAAATTCCGCGGGCTTTGCCCGCCGTGCTCAATCACTGCGCTGCAACGCAGCGCAATCTCACTCGTGCGCACGCACGAATCTCGTTGCGGCGGATGCCGTAATCTCGTTCACGCGCATGCGTAAATCTCGTTAATATGCACATTGGTGCCTGCTGGCGCAGTCGGTTATATTGCGCCGGTGGCGCAGATATATTGCCCGCATGAGCGGGCAGTTATGGGGAGTTCGGCGGGCTGCTTGTCTCGGCGTAGCTTTAGCGAAGACGGAAGCCCGCGGAATTTTTGAAATCAAAAATCCAAAATTACGAGTTCGTCTGGCGCCTCACGGTGAAGAATACGCTGCGCGTGTGGTGAAGAATGGCGTTGCCGTGGTGAAGAATTCCCCTGCGGGGAATGGTGAAGAACGGCCTTTCAAGCCGTGGATTTTAACCAGCACATTTACACATCTCCAACGCCGGCATAAAGGATTTTCATTAGGTCAAGCAGCTGAGAAAAACTCATCCCTCTGGGCACCAGACGAGCTTTCAAATCAACACTCTCTGTTGCATAATCTTGGAGGAATGAGGCCATATCACGCCTTACGCTATCAGGCAGAGACAAAGGAACTGGGCGTATATTGGGCAATAAGTCGATGATGTCGTTTCTGTGCTTACGAATATGCCTGGAATCCACTGGCAATCCGGCCGCGCTCCTTGCCTTCAAATCCATCCAAGCGCGAGCTTTCAGTACGACCAAACCTTCGGGCGAAACAACAGAAACGCCATCAACGACCTGACGCTGTGACAAAATGAAGTTATAATAATCGGTATCAAGCAGTATGGCTGAAAGGCTGGAAACCTCTGCCTCTGCCGGAATAGGAGTCAAATGAATATCTGGCACCAAGGGCAGCATATCCGGGCGCCGTGCAAATAATTCCAACATTCTAGGGAATCCCACAACACGAGGATTCACAAAACGGTAGAACTCACGCCTACCGTCAGAACGCTGACGGATGGTATAGCCACCGCTTCGAATAAAGTCCCAAAAACGAGCGACAAAATCAGAGGTAATGGATTCTACGCATAGCACGATATCCAAATCCTGAGTAGCTCGAAAATTCAAGCCTACTTGCTCAAAATGCACGTCGCAAGCACTACCGCCTATGAGGATATAATTATCGATATCCTTCTGAAAATAATCTCTGAATACTTGTAACCCCTTTACCATGGAAAATTTTGAATAAGTGTTTCGAGAGCTTCCTGTACACGCTCATCATCGGATTTCCTCAAAGATAAAACAACAGAGAGGACATCCGTAGGCACCAGTATGTTGGGTGCATAATACCACAGCTCCAGGCTATATGCAGCAACCTGCTGCGGCAACACCTCGACCTCCCTGCTCTTCAGGAAATCACGACGAGAAATGGCATAATTCGTCACGGGCTTGCATGCCAGATTCGTAAGAGGCGCGATAGCATCCACCCCTGTAATGACGGCTCCGGACGGAATGGCATCTACGCCAACTACACGCACGCAAGGATTCACCATAAGAGGAAGCGCATGCTCCCACAAGGCACGGCCAGACTCTGCAAAGCAAAAGCGAATGTTGCGCCCCTCTCGTTTTCTATATCCCAACCCATGAAACTCCAGCTCCTGAAACACAAGAACAACAGCCGAACGGGAACAGCCCACCACTTCTGCCAACTCGGCGGCAGATTCACAAGTCACAGCAATCCGTTTGTGCAATACGGCCAGCACTGCAAGCTGAGCAAAAATGCTCAATCTATGTTTGAATTCTTTTCGGGTCTCTCTCGTGATTTCGAACACCCCCAAAAACGGCAGATAAACACGGAGCCCGGGTATGATGTACGGCACCCCGCCTGCTTGCAAGCGCCGCCCTAAATGCGCAACACCGGCACCACCTACATATACCACCGGCATCTTAAAATAATGTTGCAGCTCTTGTACATGGCGACGTATAGCAGCAGGTGTGAGCCGCATTCGTTCGGCATCCTCAGCCAACACACAATGGCAATCCCCCAGCTTCACTTCGCTTAGGCGATATAAAGCATGGTACAGAACCGGCAAGCCATCCGGAACCAATAATTCTCTTACCGTCTCGCAAGGCAAGCTGAGTTGTTGAAGCATAGCTGTAACATTTGCGCTCATTGTCAAGTGTCAGATTATCCTGACACTTGACAAAAGTCAAGAATTTTATTCGTTTAATTATTGTTGTTTCATGCTTTTTGATTTATATTCCAGTATTTTTGTCAAGTGTCATAAAAGTATGACACTTGACAAAAGGCAAGATACAAAACCTAGTTGCCATAACCGCATGGGGAGCCAGAGCACTTCGACAAATGAAAAATTGGCAAGCTGTATGTTAATAGACAAGCTACAAGTTACGATAGACAAGTGGAAAATTCCGCGGGCGGGAGGTCGTTGAACTCTCCACTTCAAACATCAACCATTAAAATTAAACATTCCAAATCCCTCATCCCCCGCTTGGCTCCGGGCTAACGACCGGAGCCATAATCTGTCGGCCTCCGCTACATCGCATTCGCGATGCAGCTCCGGGCTCGAATTCCTTTTTACCGTCTAGCAGGGGTTTGGGGCTTCGAGTCTCGCTATCGCTCGCTTTCTTCCGTCTTCGCTAAAGCTACGCCGAGACGAGACGTCCTCACAGGCCGCTCCCTTGCCTCGGCGTAGCCCGTTAGGGCGAAGACGGGACCACCTGCCTACTATCTACCGTCCCTCCGAGACTCTCAAATTCCGCGGGCTTTGCCCGCCGAACTCTATAACTGCCCGCGCATGCGGGCAATATAACTGTACCGCAAGGCACAATATAACTGCACCGCAGGTGCAATATATCTGCGCTATCGGCGCAATATAACCGACTGCGCCAGCAGGCGCCACCCCTCCGGGGTTCTAATTTTATTTATACCCCCTACCCGGGGTTTCGTCGCTTCGCGACTCCACCCCGCGCTACTTGCTGTCGTCCCTCCGGGACTCTCAAATTCCGCGGTCGTTCGCCCGCCGAACTTGTAAAATCAAAAATTATGAGTTCGACAGTGGTCTCACGGTGAAAAACTTGCTTCGCCGTGGTGAAAAACACGCTACGCGTGTGGTGAAGAATTCCCCTGGCGGGGAATGGTGAAAAACGGCTTTACAAGCCGTGGATGAGCCGCATGCGCGGCTCGACGAGATTCACGCATGCGCGTGAACGAGATTGGATGAAAGGAGATTCAATACCTTCAGGCAATATCATCGTTTTATCATAAAAAAAATTGAGATAATAGGTGACTTTTGGTGTTCATTGTGCTACCTTTAGTTCACGCCCGCAAAGGGCGGTAGAAAGGAGATCAGCATGATGTTCCTGTATTCCCTGAGTAAATACGGAGAACAGATTGAGTTGCTCATAGAGCTTCTGATCGTTCTCCTGAGTTAGGCGAAAGCCCCTCAACCCGGCGGGTGGTTCCCGCCGGGTTTTCTGCAAAAAAAGTATTGACAAAAATGCCAGTGGGTGTAAAATGACGGCAACTCAGGAGGACATCATCAATGATTTCCGAAGCGCCCGGCGGATTCACCACCCGCCGGGTCTTTTTTATTATGGATTCAAGGCAAAATAATATGTAGGCCGAGGTATCTTAAAGGACGAAGGACGAAGAAGCAAGCACGGCGCTGCAACGCAGCTAAATTTCACGGCGGAGCACCACAGAGCCACACTTCAAAAGCCCTGGTAAGGGGACTCTTAAATTCCGCGGGCCGTTGCCCGCCGAACTCTCCACTTCAAACATTAAACTTTCAACATTCTAAAAAGCCGCTGCTTCCTGGGTGGAAGCAGCGGCCTGAATCTTGCACTTGCGGCAGGCTTATTTATCAGCTCTCGCCTTCGGTGGGCTCGGTGGCCTCGGTGGCGTCGGCATCGATGACATCGTCGCCGTCGGCGGAGTCGTCGTCCTCATCGGGGATGACGAGGGTGATTTCCTGAATAGCCTCCTTAGCGTTGAGGGTGATGAGCTTCACGCCCTGGGTGGCGCGGCCAGTTTCGCGGATGGTGTTGACCTTCATGCGGACGGACTGACCGGCGGAGGTCATAATCATGAGCTCATCGGCATCGGTCACGGTGGTAGCGGATACCACGAGGCCGGTCTTGTCGGTGCAGTTCATGGTCTTAATACCGATACCGCCGCGGCTCTGCATGCGGTACTCAGCGAAGCGGGTGCGCTTGCCAAGACCGTTCTCGGACACCACGAGGAGCGAATGCACGGCGGAAGCCCCCTGCTCGTCCGCAGCAGCCTCAGCCTCCGGCACATCGGTGGTGGCATCCTCGGCCTCGTCATCGGAAGCAGCGATAGCGGTCTCGCCCTCGGGTACCACGGCCATGGCAACCACGTAGTCGCCCTCGCGCAGCTTAATACCACGCACACCGATGGTGTTACGGCCCTGAGTACGCATCTGATCCTCGGAGAAGCGGATGGACATACCATTGTGGGTGACAATGATGACATCCTGCTCGCCTGTCGTCAGCACGGCATTCACCAGGGAGTTACCCTCCTCCAGGTTAATGGCGATGATACCGGCCTTGCGGTAGTTCACGAAGTCGTTGAGGGCAGTCTTCTTCACAGTACCATCCTTGGTGGCGAATACGACATTGCCGGAGCCCTCCGCGAAGGTGATATCCTTGCCGTCCTCGCTCACCTTGCGCTCCAGGCGCAGAATAGCGGCGATACGCTCCTCGGCCTGCATGTCGAGCAGGTTCTTAATGGAGCGGCCCTGAGCACTGCGTGCGGCCTCGTCAATCTCGTACACGCGCTCCACGTACACACGGCCGGTGTTGGTGAAGAACATGATGTAGTCGTGATTCTGTGCGGCGAAGAGGTGCTCCACGTAGTCGTTGGCATCCTTCTTGCTCTTGGTGGTAGCGGCCTTCACGCCCTTGCCACCGCGAGCCTGCAAGCGGTACTCATCGGAGTTCGTGCGCTTAATGTAACCACTGTGGGTAATGGTCACAATCATAGAGTCATTCGGGATGAGGTCCTCAATGGCCATATCGCCCTCGAAGGGAATGATGTGGGTCATACGCGGGGTGGCGTACTTCTCCTTGATAGCGCGCAGCTCATCCTTCACGATACCGAGCACGCGAGCCTCGTTGGCCAAGATGTCGAGGTAGTCCTCAATCACCTCCAGCAGCTTCTTGTACTCATCGGAAATCTTGTCGTTCTCGAGAGCGGTGAGTTGGTAGAGGCGCAGGTCGAGGATGGCGTTCACCTGGCGCTCCGTGAATACGTAGTCATCCCCCTGCACGGAGGGCTGGCTGTGGATGAGGATACCCAGCCCCTTGGCCAGAGCCACGGGGAAGCGGAAGGCCATCAGCTTGTTGCGAGCCTCCTCGCGGTTGCGGGATTCGCGGATGATGCGGATGAACTCATCGAGGTTAGCGAGGGCAATCAGGTAGGCCTCCAATACCTCGGCGCGGTCCTCAGCCTTGCGCAGCAGGTACTTGGTACGGCGCACCACCACCTCGCGGCGGTGCTCCACGTAGAAGTTGATGGCATCCTTCATGGTGAGCACCTTGGGGCGCCCCTCGTGAATAGCCAGCATATTGACGGCGAAGGAGGTATCGAGGCTGGTGAGCTTGTAGAGCTGGTTGATAACCACCTGCGGGCGGGCATCGCGCTTGAGCTCAATCTCGATGTAGTCCGTCAGGTCGCGCATGCCGGCGATGTCGGTAATCACCTTATCGCGCACAAGCTCCGCGATACGCTCCTGGAGCACCGCGCGGTTCACGCCGTAGGGGACATCCGAAATGTGGATAAACTCACGGCCGTTCTCGTTGCTGACTACCTCCATCTTACCGCGCATGCGCACGCTGCCGCGGCCGGTGCGGAAGTAGCTATCGATACCCTTGTAGCCCAGGATGTAGCCACCCGTGGGGAAGTCCGGACCCTTAATGTAAGCACGCAGCGCTTCGCTGGTGATGAGGGGATTGTCGATAAAGGCACAGATGCCGTCCACCACTTCGCCCAGGTTGTGCGGGGCCATGTTGGTAGCCATACCCACGGCAATACCCGTGCCGCCGTTTACCAGCAGGTTCGGGAAAGCGGAGGGGAACACCACGGGCTCCGTCAGACGGTTGTCGTAGTTGGGCTGGAAGTCCACGGTGTCCTTGTCCAGGTCATCCATGAGCGCCACGCCCAGGTGGCTGAGCTTCGCCTCGGTGTATCGCATAGCGGCGGGCGGGTCGCCTTCCGGCGTACCGAAGTTACCCTGGCCCTGCACCAGCACGTCGCGCATGTTCCACGGCTGAGCCATCGTCACCAGCGTACCGTAGGCGGACTGGTCGCCGTGCGGGTGGTAGTTACCGATGGTGTCACCCACGATTTTACCGCACTTAATCGTGCCCTTGGTGGGCACCAGGCCGAGCTCATGCATCGCGTAGAGCACGCGGCGCTGCGAGGGCTTCAGACCATCGCGGGCATCCGGCAGAGCACGGGAAATAATCACGGACATGGAGTAGTCCAGGAAGCTGCGGGACACCTCCTCTGCTACGTCGACCGGACGGATTCTAGTATCACTCATAATTCAGTAAAAAGCGGTTAGGGGTTACACGTCGAGATTGCGGACGTTCAGAGCGTTGTCCTCAATGAAACGGCGGCGGGGCTCCACGAGGTCACCCATGAGGATGGTGAACATCTTGTCAGCCTGCACGGCGTTGTCGTCATCCAGGCGCACACGGAGCAGCTCGCGCTTCTCGGGGTCCATGGTGGTGGCGTACAGGTCCTTGGCGTCCATTTCACCGAGACCTTTGAATCGGGTAATCGTCACGCTGCGACCGCCGATTTCGAGCACCTTGGCGAGGATATCGCCCACAAAGTTGACCGCGGTCACAATGTTGCGGCTGTTCTCCACCAGTTCGAATACCGGAGCATCGTCGGACAGCAGGTGGTCGGAGTCGATACCAAGCTCATTCAGGCGGGAAAGCACGCGCGTGATGGCCTTGGCCTCATGCAGCTCGTGCAGCAGAGCGCGGCGGCTGGGGCCTTCGCGTACCGGCAGCGGATTGGCAGCCAGCTCCTCCTCCGTGGGCTCGCCGAAGAGGAAGAGGTCGCGGTTCTCCTCGGAGAAGGCGGACAGTTCTTCCATGTTGCGGAAGTATACCACCTCCTCGTCATTACCACAGCGCACCTTCACCAGGTACTGCGGGAAGTTGCCCTCCTCATCGCGGTGGCGCAGCAGGTCCTTAAAGTCGCCACCATGCTGAGCGACGCTGGCCTCATACTTCTGCATGTTAATGAGGGTTTCGAGGATAGCCATGAGGGAATCGGCGTCGAACTCCTTGCTCTTGTCGGGCGTGCGCAGGGTGACATCGCCGGCGCCGAGGGAAATCAACTTGCGGTTCAGCGACACCTCGTCCTGCACGTACTGCTCCACCTTGCGGTGAATCACGCGGTAGAGCGGCGGCTGAGCGATGTAGAGGTAACCGGCACGCACCAGCTGCGGCATGTGGCGGCAGAAGAGGGTGAGCAACAGTGTGCAGATGTGGGAGCCGTCCACGTCAGCATCAGCCATCAGAATAATCTTGTGGTAGCGCACCTTGTTGATATCGAAGGAGCCCTCACCCTCGCCATCGCCAATACCGGCACCGATGGCGGTAATGATGTTCTGAATCGTCTCGCTGCCCAGTGCCTTGTCCAGACGGGCTTTCTCCACGTTCAGAATCTTACCACGCAGGGGCAGAATAGCCTGCGTACGACGGTCACGGCCCATCTTGGCGGAGCCACCTGCGGAGTCACCCTCCACAATGAACAGCTCGCTGAGCTTGGGATCGCGGCAGGAGCAGTCAGCCAGCTTACCGGGCAGACCACCGCCCACCGTCATGGCGCTCTTGCGCACGCTTTCGCGAGCCTTACGAGCGGCCTCGCGAGCGCGGGAAGCAATCAAGCAGCGGTCAATAATCGTGCGAGCCACCTGCGGATTTTCCTCGAAGAACTCCTTGAGCTCCTCATACACTACGCTGCTCACCACACCTTCAATCTCGGTGTTCACGAGCTTATCCTTCGTCTGGGAGGAGAAACGCGGGTTGGGCATCTTCACGCTGATAACAGCCACCAGACCTTCGCGCACGTCATCGCCGTTCAGGCTGGGGTCCTTCTCCTTCAGCAGATTATTCGTCTTGGCGTAGTTGTTGATAGCACGTGTGAGCGAGCTACGGAAACCGGAAAGGTGCGTACCGCCGTCAGCATTGAAAATGGAGTTGGCGTAGCACTGAATCTGGTAGCGGTCGCTATCGTTGTACTGCATCACCACGTCCACAATCACATCGTCCTCCATCGTCTTGCCGTCGTACTCCACCTCAATGTGGCGCACGCCGCTCATGGCGATGGGCTCCGGGGTAATGAGCGTCTTGTTCTCGCCGAGCTGCTTCACGAACTCGCGGATACCGTCCGCATAGTAGAAAGTCTCAGTACGCTCCTGACCGGTGCGCTCGTCTACCAGCTCAATAATAAGACCGGGGTTCAGGAAGGCGAGCTCGCGCAGGCGGCGTGCCAGCAGGTCGAACTTGAACTCCGTAGTGTCGGTGAAGATGGTGGGGTCCGGCAGGAAGGTGATGCCGGTACCAGTCTGCCCCTCGGGGCACGTGCCGACAACGTGCAGCTTCTCGGTAGTCTTACCACGCTCGAAGGTGATAACGTGGCGCTTGCCGTCGCGGCGCACCTCGGCCTTGAAGAAATCGGAAAGAGCGTTCACGCACTTAGCACCCACACCGTGCAGACCACCGGAGTACTTGTAGGCGCCCTGCCCGAACTTACCGCCGGCATGCAGGTTGGTAAGCACCAGCTCCACGGCAGGAATGCCGAACTTGGGGTGCATGTCCACGGGAATACCACGGCCATTATCGATTACGGAAATGGTGCCGCCCTCGTGAATCTGGATGATAATCTTGGTGCAGTAGCCGGCCAGGTGCTCGTCGATAGAGTTATCCAGCACCTCAAATACGCAGTGGTGCAGGCCGCGCTCATCAGGGTCGCCTATGTACATGCCCGGACGCTTACGGACGGCCTCAAGGCCCTCCAGCTTATCAATCTGCGCCGCGCCGTACTCTTGCTGTGCCCCGGTAGAGACCACCTGTTTGGTTTCCTCTGGGGCCGTGGTGTTTTCAGTCATACGGCGGCCATTATACGCGCGTATACGCGCGCGTCAATTATATATTATGTCATATGGCGCTAAAATCCACAAAAAAGCCCCTATAACGCGTCATGCATACATTTCCTCATTCCCCTGCGCCCACTCCACACTCTGCGCTTACAGGGGCAAATAAAGCGCGTTACAGGCCATGCGGGAAGGACCCGGCTTCGAGTCAGCCCTGACGGGCAGCTTTCTACGCCGAGGCAGGCTGTGATTAGGGCGGACAAGTTTTTAGGTTTGGCGGGCGGCTGCCTTCGGTAACAGGCTTGCAACTCGAAACTCGTAACTCGTAACTCGTAACTCGAAACTGCATTCACGGTGAATTGGCCGAGCGCACAACGGGAATCAACGGGTTGAGTGACATCTCGGCATAGGTTCTCCCGGCGGGGGTACTCAAGGCTCCTTTGTGGATGGTGTAGTGCACCATGCCCGAGGCATCTGTGAGCGTGTTCCCCTTGCGTTGCAAGCCTTGCAGCACTGTGACGACCGGCATAGCATTGGGAGCGCCCTGCTCCACGCGCACAAGGTTAAACCATTGGCACGAGCCACCGCCGAAATCCCGCTTCATGATAAGGAGGCCATCCCACTCACCCGCCCCCTTGCGGCGGTGCTGGAAATAATTGCCGGGATACGTCGCCTCGCTCGGCTTGTCCACGGGCTTCAGCTCGCAACGCGTGTAAGGCTCGCCCTTGCGGTCCACCAGCGCCAGAATACGCTCATTCTCAGTTTTGAGCACGCCAAACTCGCGCATGGGGTCAAAATCCCCCTCATCGGCCGTGAGCGACAGCACACCAGCATGATAACGCAGTGGTGCCGTCACTCTGGTACGCGCATAGCCCACAAACCAGGGCTGCTGCACCTCCAGCACGCTATACATCGTCAGAGCCTCGCCCCCATCCCGCCTGAGAGTATAAGGCATCACCAGCAACTCACCGCGACAAGCATCTCCATCCGCCTTATAAATCCCCCCCGGATTCAGGCGCGACAATTCCTCCGGACCCTGCCGCAACGTCACACCATTAATCGACCCAGGAGTTCCCTCCCAGGTAACGGTCACGCAAGGAGACTCAAAATAAACTTCGCGCACAGGCTCGGGCGGAGAGGGAGAAGTGCAAGCCACGGGCAAAAGCAGCAAAAGCAGTTGGGCTACAGCTCTTTTCATATTCCACATAGTACAGAAAAACAGATTCGGCGTCAAGATGAAAAGTCAGCATAACAAAAGCGTGCACAGACGTACATAAAAAACGCTTGCAAAAAGGGGCAGAATGCGCTACCCTTGCTCACCTCTCAGTCTCGACCTACATATTTATGAAGCACGTTCACTTCCTCGGAATCTGCGGTACAGCAATGGGTGCGGTGGCCTCTGCCATGGCTCGCAAGGGTTACACCGTTACCGGCACCGATGCCAACGTCTACCCGCCCATGTCCACCTTCCTCGAGAGTGAGGGCATTCAGATATTCCAGGGATACAAACCCGAGAATATTCCTGCTGAGGCAGATATGATTGTTATCGGCAACGCCATGAGCCGCGGCAACGCTGAGGTGGAGGCAGTACTGGAGCGCAACCTGCGCTACATGAGCCTGCCCGAGACCATGAAGGAGTTCTTCCTGTGGGGCAAGCACAATTACGTGGTAACCGGCACCCATGGCAAGACCACGACCACCAGTATGCTGGCCTGGCTCATGGAGGCTAACGGCCTGAACCCCAGCTTCATGATTGGCGGTATCGCCCGCAACCTGGGTCGCGGTGGCCGCTTTACCGACTCCGACTACTGCGTGATGGAGGGCGATGAGTACGACACGGCTTTCTTCGACAAGCGCTCCAAGTTCCTGCATTACCTGCCCGAGGTCGTGATTATCAACAACATTGAGATGGATCACGCCGACATCTACGCTAACGTGGAGGAGATTAAGCTCTCCTTCAAGCGTCTGCTGCGCGTGGTGCCTCGCACGGGTGTCGTGTTCATCAATGCCGACTGCATCCACTGCCAGGACGTCCGCGCCCATGCAGCCGAAGAGCTGAAGATGGTGAAAGTGGTCAGCGTCGGCATGGGCGAACAGGCAGACCTGCGCATCACCGACATCGAGCACCGCACGGATGGCAGCTCCTTCACGCTGGATGGCGAGACCTACAGCATCCCCATGATTGGTGATTTCAACATCCGCAATGCCGCCATGGCCACCTGCGCTGCCCGCAACGCCGGCATCACGCCGGATCAGATTCGCGCTGCGTTCATGGCATTCGAGGGTGTCGCTCGCCGCCAGGAGGTGCGTGGCACCGTGAATGGCGTGACTGTGGTGGACGACTTTGCACACCACCCCACGGCCATCCGTCAGGCGGTAGAAGGCCTGCGCCAGAGCTTCCCCAAGAGCCGCCTGTGGGTATTGTTCGACCCGCGCAGCAACACGACCATCCGCAATCTTTTCCAAAACGAGCTGGCAGCCGCACTGGCCACAGCCGACTTCGCAGTCATCTCCCCGGTGGAAAACCACAAGCGCCTGCGCCCCGAGGAGCGCCTGGACGAAGAGAAACTCTGCAACGACATCAGCTCTCAGGGTACGGAGTGCTACCTGGGCAGCAATGTGGACGACATCGTGGCACATGTCGTCACCCGCGTCCACCCCGGCGATGTTCTGCTGGTGATGAGCAATGGCGGCTTCGGCGGCATTCACACCAAGCTGCTCAGCGCTCTCGCTCAGTAAAAATCCCTTTCCGCTCATACAACAGCCCCGCAACCGAGACATCAGTTGCGGGGCTGTTCTTTGCAGATAAAAAGGCTTCAGTTCTTCTGCTCAGCAGCCAGCATTGTCTTCACCTCCTCCACCGCTGTCAACACGCGGGCATTCGCGCGGCGAATGTGGTGGAAGCAAATGACAACAAACACAGTCACGAGCGTCAGGTAGACAATCACGGCCCAGCACAGCACCTGTATGGTGAAAATCGAGCGCTCAATTTTCGGGTCCTGCAACACACGCGAGACGACCATATCGCCCACCTCGCGTGCATACTCGCGTCCCTCCTCCTTGTACTGCTCCTTATACTCTTTCACCAGCACATCGAAGGCGTCTTTCACCGCGCCGGCCAGCACTTTGGAGAACGACTCGCTCTCCAGCTTACCCACGCCGCCGCTCACAAACGCGGATACCATGTCGCGGCCACGGTCTTTCCAGCTGCGTTTCTCCGCAGGGGCGCCATCAGCGGCAGCCTCCTCGGCATCGGGGGCTTCGGCGGCGGGTTCCTCAGCGGCAGGAGATGAGAGAGCGGCTTCCTCTTCCGCTTTCTTAGCGCGGCGGTCCTGCTCCATCTGCAAGGCCTTCACGCCGACCTTCAACAAAGCATCAACGACTTTGTCTTCCGTCTTCCCAGCCTGTGCCATAGGCAGCAGCGCCACCAACATGGCGAGCATGATTGCGAGTTTTTTCATGCTCATAGCATAGCACCGGTGTACGCTCCTTTCAAGCATATTTCCCCAGGAAAATCAACAAAGGCGCTCTTAACGGAACTGCTCGCGATACTCGCGGCTGGCTCGAGCGATTTGCTCTTCGGTCGCTTCGAGCTTACGCAGCAGAAGCCCGCTGAGCGTAAGAGCCACCTCCTCCTCGCCGGATACAACCGTCTGCGCCCCATCGGCACGCATCTTACGGGCATTCTGCATGTAAGTGGTGTGCGCCATCACGTCAATCGTGGGATTTATGGAACGAGCTGCGGCAGAAATCTCGCGTGCGGGTGCGCCCACCGCCGTCACAATGATAGCGCGAGCCTTTTCCACGCCCGCCAGTTGCAGGATAGTACGCAAGCGGGCATCACCATGCAGGGCGTAGACCCCCTTGGCATTCAGGCGCGTCACGGTGTCGATATTCATCTCCAGCACCACGACCTCCACCTCGTGCTCCTGCAGAATACGCGTGATAATCTCGCCGCAGGGGCCATAGCCCACGACGATAACGCGGTCGCGCTCCTCGGTCGGAGCCGGCACGGAGGAAGCATCCGTCTTCTGCACGCCAATGCCCCATTCCTCCATCTTGTGAATGAAGGCCGGTACATGGCGGAACAACAGCACATTCGTGGTGATGGTAATAATGGCAACACCGGTAATGATGTTCACGGCGCTCTCAGGCAGCAGGCCAAAGCGCTCACCAGCCACCATAGCCGCCAGAATGAAGGAGAACTCACCAATCTGCGACAGCGATGTACCTACCACGACACCCAGGCTCCCCGGGCGCCGCAGCACGCGAATGACGATATAGGCGCTGATGGGTTTCCACAGCAGCGTCAGTGCCAGCGTACCGAGCGCCAGCTGCCAGTTCTCCACAAGCCCCATGAAATCGAAGCCCATGCCCACCGACACGAAGAAAAGCACCGCGAAGGCATCGCGCATGGGCAGAGCATCTGCCGCGGCACGGCTGGCAAACTTGCTCTGCCCCACCACCATACCGGAAAGGAACGCACCGAACACCATACTGGCATTGAACACCTCAGCCGAAAGCACAGCCACGCCCAGCGCAATCGTCAGTACAGCCAGAGTGAACAGCTCATTGGAGTTGTTGCGAGCCACGAAGGTAAGCACCTTCGATATCACAAACTTGCCGACAAAAGCCACGCAGAACACCATGAGGGCAAGCTTCCACACCATCCCCCAGAGCGCCCCGCCCAAATCATCCATGCAGAAAACAGCCTTGCCGCCACCCTCCGGCACAATAAACACCGCCGGCAGCAAGACCAGCAGCACAATGGTAAAGATATCCTCCATCACCAGCCAGCCCACAGCGGTATGGCCGCTGGGAGTATGCAGCAGGCGATTATCCTCCAGCACACGAGTGAGCACCACCGTACTGCTCACGCAGACGCACATACCAAAGAGCGAAGCTGCCACCCAATCCGCCCCAGGCACCAGCCAGTGGTACACCAGTGCGCCGCTACCCGTCCAGAGCGTCATGCACATCAGGGAGCCGGGTACAGCCACCTTACGCACCGCCAACAAGTCTTTGAAATGGAAATGCAGACCAACTCCGAACAACAGCAGCACCTCGCCAATGTGGGCGAACTCGTGCATGACCTTGTGCGGGTCCGTCGTAAGCCCCCACCACGGCTGAGCCGCCAGCATGCCAGCCAGCAGGTACCCCACCAGCGGCGAAAGCTTTATGCGCTGAGCCAGCATGCCCAACACGAGCGCCAGTACCAATCCGAGAGCAAGTGTGCCAATCATTGCTGATAGAATCGGTTGTATGTGATGCAGCCAGTCTTATGCCAGAACGCGAGCCCAGAGCACCTTCAGATAACGCCCCTCCGGGTACGTCGAAAGGAAAGGATGGTCCCACCCCGGGCCTGTGGTCTCCAGTATCTGCAAACGGCGGCCGAGACGCTGAGCGGCTTTGATAACCGTCTTCTCGAACTCCGCCGGGCTCAGCAGCCCCGAGCAGGAGCAGGTCACAAACAACCCGCCACGGCGCACACACTGCAAGCCCAGCATATTGAGGTCGTTGTACTTCTTGAGACCTTCTTCCTTTTCCTCATCGCGCCCCAGCACAAACTTGGGCGGGTCGAGCAGCACGACATCAAACTGCTTGCCATTGCGCACCATCTGACGAGCGTATACGAAAGCATCCGCGTGCACAAAGTCAATACGCAGGGGACCACCGGCGCTGTTGATGTTGGCATTGCGCTTAGCCATCAGGATAGCTTTTTCATCCAGGTCAACAGCTGTCACCTCCTTGGCGCCACCGTGCAGCTTGGCATGGATGGAGAAACCACCGGAGTAGCAGCAGAGGTCCAGCATCGTTTTACCCTCCACCAAGCGGGAAAGCTTCAGACGATTATCGCGCTGGTCGCAGAAGAAGCCTGTCTTATGCCCCTGGGCAAAGTCCACCTCAAAGTTCACGCCATTCTCCACAATGCGCACGCGGTGTACCGGCTCACTGGGCGGAGCAGTGGTGGGGTCGATGCCCTCCATGCGGGCAATCGATTCATCTACCGAAATCACGTGGCGGGTCGTGCCGCACCACTTGTGCAGCAGCGGCAGCCAGCGACCCAGGCGCTGCCATACGCCCAGCGTCGTCACCTCTAGGCTGAGCACATCGCCATAGCGGTCAGCAATCATACCGCCCATACCATCGGAGTCACCATGTACGATGCGGTAGGCCGAGGTCGTGGCGTCGAGGTTGCAGTCCTCACGGCGCCAGGAAACAGCGCGGCGCAGCGTGGCGTCCAGCTTATCCTCCGTCAGCAGCTCCGGCCCATGGTAGAGCATGCGCAGCGGCGTGCGGCTGCGGGAGTTCCAGAAACCACCGCCAAACAGCTCGCCGTTCTTATCGTACACATTGATAAGGCCACCATCAACCGCATCCGGGCTCACGGCACCAAGCATGCGGGGGAACACAGCAGGATTGTATGTAAAGTACTTGAGCTGCACCCACGGACGCACCCAGTTCTCGCTGCCTTCGGGAGCCTCTGCGCTCTTATATGCGCGGGGAGCACTGCTGGCAGGGCGCGGGGATTTGGAGGCGTAGCGGGGTTTGCGATCGTAGTTATTTTTGTCGTTCGGCCTTTTCTGCTGCATAGCGCAAGTTTACACTCTTGCAAGCACGCTGTCAATGCTAAATCCTACCAAACACCATGCAAAATACGGCAGATGAATCATCTGCCGTATGATATACCTCGAATCAGCCTGCGATGGGCGCTCTTAATACCCCGTCGGCAGCGGTCGCAATGCCGGGGCAGCCTGCACCGCAGCAGCAGGCGGCGTAAAGCGGGGCATCAGCGTGGGGGTATAGGAATTGATGGTATTCATGCGCTGCATGGGAACCACCACCTCATCCTCCTCAATATAGCGAGCCCAGGGGTCATCCTCCGTCCACAGCAGCGACAACCACCAGCTGGTACGCGTGCGAACAGTGGCCGTACCCACATTGTAGCCGGGCTTCTCCACCACAATACCCAAATCCTTATCCTGCTCAATCTCAGTCGTCACAGGAGTCGTTCCCTCAATCAACTTGCCATTGATATGTACTACTGCGCCATCTACAGGAGTCGTGCGGATGGTGAAGGCTTTCTTGCCGGCGCAGGAAGCAAGAACGGCACAAACGAGCGAAATAATAAGGAAACGGGAACGCATAGATGCATCATACCCCCCTGCTCTCAGCATGACAAGCTAAAAGCGCGTGTGCGGGCTCGACTACTGAAAAAAATATAGAGAGATGCCCCGCTCATCACACCTTGCGCGTGAGACAATACCAGAGGAAACGTGTATTGTGCACCAGGTAGCGCTTAAACAAGCGGCGTGGCTCACAGCAAAGGCGATAGAGCCACTCCAGCCCATGTGAGCGAATCCATAGCGGCGCCTGGCTGACGAGCCCGGCATGGAAATTGAACGCCGCCCCTACGCCGAAGTAAACAGCCGCAGGCAGCTGCGACAGGTTGGAGTACAGCCAACGCTCCTGCTTGGGGCAGCCCAGCGCCACCCACACACAGTTTGCCCCACTCTCAGCTATGCGCTGGCACATGGCGGCAGATTCATCCTCTGCCCACTCGCCCATGGGCGGGGAATAATGGCCGGCTATCTCCACACCGGGAAAACGCGCAGCAAACTTCTCGCGCAGCAGTGCGATTGCCTCATCGGAGCCACCCAGCAGGAAATGGCGCAGCTGATGCTGGCGCCCGCAATCCCACACGGTCTCCATCATATCAGGGCCATACAGGCGGTGAGCCTCGACACCCTTGCGGCGCAACAACCACACAATGGGCATTCCATCCGGGCAGATGTAATGGAAATTCTGCAAACCAGCCCCGTAGTCCTGCTCGTGCAACATGCGGGTAAGCACATGCACATCCGAATGCGCCACCAAGCGCGGCTCACTCGTCGTAGCCGCCAGGCGTGCCAGATGTTCGCCGGCATCTGCCAGCCCTGCTACGACGTAGGGTATACCAAAGATATGCTGTCTGGGGAGAGATTCCATGTGCGCGGGTAGTCTACTACAGTAAATGCAGCGTGTCAAGAAACAAGTTCCGCCCTGCAACCGAAGCTTGCAGAGCGGAACGAAAGTAATGGGTGTAACCCGGCAGATTACTTCTGCTCGGAGGGGCTCCACTCCTCGGCCTGAAGGGCAGCGAGGTTGAAGGCCTGCTCCAGACCCACCATGTCGCCGGCGCGAACGGTCTCGAAAGCGGCGGTCTCGCGACGCAGCTGCTCGGGATCGTAGTTCACAGCCTTGATGGAAAGACCGATGCGGCGCTCCACCTTGTCGACCTTGATGACGCGAGCCTTGATTTCGTCGCCCACCTTGATGACGTCCTTCACGCGCTCCACGTGCTCCTCGGAAAGCTGGGAGATGTGGATGAGGCCGTCGATGTCGCCGTCCAGGTTCACGAAGGCACCGAAGGAAGCAATCTTGGCCACCTGACCGGAAACGAGGTCGCCAACCTTGAAGCGGCTGTCGATGCTCTCCCACGGGTCGCTCTCAAGCTGCTTGATGCCGAGAGATACACGCTGGTTCTCCTTGTCGATGTTCAGCACGCGAGCCTCCACAACGTCACCCTTCTTAAGAACCTCAGAGGGGTGGTTAATCTTGCGGGTCCAGCTCATGTCGGACACGTGAATCATGCCGTCAATACCCTCCTCGAGAGCCACGAAGGCACCGTAGGGAGTAAGGTTACGCACAGCACCGGAGATGATGGTGCCAACGGGGAAACGAGCCTCGATAGCCTCCCACGGATTCTCGTCGAGCTGACGAACGCCGAGGGAAATCTTCTGCTCCTCCACGGAGATGTTGAGCACAACGGCCTCGATCTCCTGATCCAGGGACAGAACGTCGGAGGGGCGAGTGATGCGCTTGGTCCAGGAAAGCTCGGACACGTGTACGAGACCCTCCACGCCCTTCTCGAGCTCCACGAATGCACCGTAAGCCAGAAGCTTGGTGACGCGGCCCTTGACGCGGGAGTTGATGGGGTACTTCTGCTCGATGTCTGCCCAGGGGTTGTCGGAAAGCTGCTTGAGACCGAGGGATACGCGCTCCTTGTCGCGATCCACCTCGAGGATGAGCACGTCGAGCTCCTGACCGATGTGGAGCAGCTCGGAGGGGTGATTTACGCGACCCCAGCTCATGTCGGTGATGTGCAGCAGGCCGTCCATGCCGGAGAGGTCCACGAAGGCACCGAAGTCGGTGATATTCTTCACGGTACCGGTCACGCGGTCGCCAACCTTAACGGTCTCCAGGAAGCGCTGACGCTGCTCGCTGCGCTCGGCCTCGATAACCTCGCGGCGGGAAAGAACGATGTTCTTGCGCTCGTCGTTGACCTTAACAATCTTAAACTCGTAAACGTTGCCCACGAACTCGTTGAGGTCCTTGGGGGGGATGATGTCCACCTGGGAACCGGGAAGGAAAGCCTCTACGCCAACGTTGACCATAAGGCCACCCTTAACGACGCTCTTCACCTTACCCTTCACGAGACCGCCGTCCTTGTAAACGGCAACAATCTTGTCCCAGTTCTGCTTGTGAGCGGCCTTCTCCTTGGAGAGAACAACCAGACCCTCTTCGTTCTCAAGCTTCTCGAGGAGGACCTCAATCTGGTCACCTACCTCGATCTCCTCATCCTCAAACTCGGAGATGGAAATGACACCTTCAGACTTGTAGCCGATGTCGACAAGAACAACCTGCGGGCGAATCTCAAGGATGGTACCGTTTACGATATCACCCGTACGGAAAGACGGAAACCCAGCGTTGATAAGGGCCTCCAGTTCAGAAATACTCATTTTTAATGTTTTGGTTAATATGTTGCCGCGATTTCTCAAGGCCCCTACGCCGGTGATTATCGGGGCGCCTGTACACCACCGGGCGAAATTGCGGTGAGGGATTTTACATTTTCTCTCACCGCATGGCAAGCCTTTTTTCTTGAAAAGGCCGCATCAACGCACTTTTTTTGTGTATGCAGGGGCGAATTACTGCGCCTGGGACACGCGGGGAGCATTGGTACCGCCAATCAGCAGCACCATCTCGCCCTTGGGCGGGCGGGCTTCAAACTCGGCAAGAAGCTGTGCGGCGCTGCCGCGGTGATAGGTCTCGAATACCTTTGTCAGCTCGCGAGCCACACAAATGGGAGCCTCAGCATCAAGCTCCGCTATCGCCTTCACCGTCTTTACAATACGATAGGGCGATTCATAGAAAATGCTGGTATGGGATGCCTCCAGAGCCGTTTGCAGCACCTGCCCTTTACGGCCGGATTTCACCGGCAGGAAACCGCCAAAGAAAAAGGCATCGCTCGGCAGCCCCGAGCCCACCAGAGCCGTCACCACAGCCGAAGGCCCCGGCAGTACGGTGAATGCCACCTCGCGAGCCTTCAGCTCCTGTATCAATCTGTAACCGGGGTCAGATACGCCGGGCATACCGGCATCCGTCACCACGGCAAAGGTCTCACCGGCCAGCGCACGGGTTGCCACCTCGGGAGCACGCACGCTCTCATTGTGCTCGTGCAGGCTCAGCAGCGGCTTTTTAATACCATAGTGGCTGAGCAGCATACCGGTGTTGCGAGTATCCTCGCAGCAAATGCAATCAACCCCGCCGAGCACCTCAAGAGCGCGGCGGGTGATATCTTCGCGATTGCCAATCGGCAGCCCGACAAAACTGACGGGGTAGGAAATCATGGCGCGGTCAGGCGAGCGACAAGCTGGTCAGCAGCCTTGCGGGTAGCGAAAGACAGAGCGGCATCGCGCCCCAGCTGCGTGTTACCACCCGTGTTGAAGAAGCTACCGGAGCCAGTCACCGTACCATTGCTGATGGTTGCACCCGTCTTGTTGTTCACGATACGGTAAGCCACCTCAATCTTAACGGCTACTTCAAGGCTCTGGTAAGAGTCGCGCCAGTCTGTCAGCAAACGCTCATATTCCACATTGCGTACAGCACCGGAAATGGTGAAATCCGCATTGGAGGGAACCGTCATGCTGAAGGTACCATCCGTCTGCATGGCATTACCGATGGAGGAAGTAATCTGCATACCGATGTTCGGGTACACAGTGTGATTCTCGAACATATTGACCGAGAACGTCTTCATGCCCGTCATCTGCGGGCTGACGAACCCACCCAGCTTGTAGCCACAGGCAGCCAGTGCCAGGGGAGCCAGAAGAGCAGTAAGTTGAAGTAGCTTTTTCATGATGCCTTAGCAGTATTCATTAGCTGTTTTGTCTTCTCCAGGAGAGTCTTAGCCTCAGCAGCGGCCTGCGGGTTAACATCCTTCTGGCGAATCACATTTTCAAAGCAGAAGATAGCGGAGGGATATTCGCGGGAGCGCTCCATGTAGTAGCGGCCTACATCGAGCTCCTGCTGCACCATCAGGCGGCGCAGGTTGGATACCTCGGCCAGAGCCTTACCGGCATCCTTATGCTTGGGGAAACGCAGGGAGAACTCCTCGTATGCCTCCTGCGCACGGCTCAGGTTGGCCATATTCTGGCTACCGCGGGTAACATTGCCAGCCCAGAGCTGAGCCACCGTAAGCTGAGCCTCGGGGGCGTAGCGGCTGTCGGGGTAGCGCTCCACCAAACGGGTATAGGTCACAATAGCGCGGTCGTAGTGCTCCTTGCGCACATGATACTGAGCCAGCACGGACATAGCCGTGGCGGCCATATCATTGTAGGGAGCATTGGTGATTACGCTTTCAAGCCATTTTTCCACGGCGGTGCTGTCCAGCTCAGCGCTCCAGAGGCCGAGCACACCCACCTTCAGCTCGCCCTTAGCGGCGGACATAGCCATTGAGAGCTGGCGCTGGAGAGCGGTCGTATAGAGCGGGCTGCTCTGGTAGCGTGTCACCACTTTCTCGTACTCCTCAAAAGCATCGCGGTGGAGGTTCTGCTTCTGGTACACCTCGCCCAGCAGCAGACGAGCTTCGGGGGCGCAGGGGGCCAGGTCATGATTCAGCACCAGATCTTTCAGGATGCTGCGAGCGTCAGAGAGCTCGTTCTGAGCCACCAGCTTCTTAGCCTCGGCCAGCATGTTATCCGCCTCGGGATCAGATGCTTGCAAAGCCCCAGCCGGCAGAAGCCCGCTGTTATTTTGACACATGGTCAGTGGCAACACGGCCACAGCACACAAAAGCAGATGCAGATTTAATCTCATGACCCCACTATAATAGCACGCCTGCCCCCTCGAGGGCAAGCGTGAAATGAAGTGTTTGCGTGTCTTATTTGATTTTTTAAGCAAATAGCGGGCTTATTCCCCGAGCGAAGCGAGATAATCGCGTACAGCGGGATGCAAAGCCGACTTGCCAGACACATCTGCATGAATGCTTGCCAATTCCTCAGGAATATTGATATGCTGGGGACACTGCTCCACACACAGCTCGCAATAGATGCAAGCCGAAGCATCGTGAGCGGAGCCCAGCCCCTTATATGCGCTCTCGAACATCCAGCGATTCCCTGTGGCTTTGTACTGATTATGCAAGCCAAAGATGCGGGGAATGTCCACGCCCTCCGGACACGGCATGCAGTAGCGGCACCCAGTACACGGCACCCCCAGCCCGGAGCGGTAGGCAACGAGCGCGGCATCCAGCGTTTTCTTCTCGGCCGGAGTGAGCGGAGCAAAGTCCGTAAAGGTACCCACATTCTCCACCAGGTGTTCCATGCGCGTCATGCCGGAAAGTGTCACGAACACATTGGGCAGCGAGCCCACGAAACGGAAGGCCCACTGAGCAGGCGTGCTCTCCGGAGCCGCAGCGCTGAGCACCTTGCGCCCGGCTTCGTTGATAGAGGCCAGCTCACCGCCACGGAGCGGCTCCATGACAATAGCCGGAATCCCGGCTTTCGTCAGGATATTGTACTGTTCCTCAGAGCGGTAGATATCCCAATCCAGATAATTGAGCTGAATCTGCACAAACTCCAGGCCATCGTCCTTCAAGGCAGCCACTACTTCCTGCAGCAGCTCCGGGGTATCGTGGAAGGAAAAACCGATATGGCGCACTTTTCCGGCAGCCTTCAGCTTCTTCATGTAGTCCCACACCCCCAGCTTTCTGGCCACGCCCCATGTGTGGCGGCTGATGTTGTGCATGAGGTAGAAGTCGAAATACCCAGCTTTGGTACGCTCCAGCTGCTCGGCAAAAATGCGCTCCAGGTCCTCTGCTTTTCGCAAATATCCCAGGGGCATCTTATCCGCCAGATAATAGCTCTCGCGCGGGTACTTGCTCAGCACATCACCCACCATCTTTTCGCTATCACCGCCGTGGTACATGTAGGCAGTGTCAAAGTAATTGACACCGCTCTTCATGGCCGTTTCAATCAGGCGGGCAGCCTCCTCGCGGTTGATGGTACTACCACCGGCGGATACCTTGGGCATACGCATCAGGCCGTAGCCTAACATGGGTACCGTAGGACCACCCGGCAGCTTGCGGCAGGACACCTTACCCGCGGGGTTCGTGGTTGCAGCGGCGGTTTCAGCTCCGGCATTCGCGGCGGCCAGACCACCCAGAGCCATCAGAGAGTTGCGGAAAAAATCACGTCGTTTCATAAGCGTATCAGGCAAGTTTTTCGTGTTCAGACAAGGGCTCAACCATCAAAGCCCGAGGCTCAGCAGGGCAGACGAATGAGCAGGCACCGCAGCCTGTGCAAGCCTCTGCATTCACCTTTGGAGCGCGCAGCCCCTTAGCGTCCAGCGCATTGTGGCGGCGGCAGGCGGCTATACACTCACCGCAGCCTATGCATTTACTGTAATCAATGACAGCCAGTGGCCTGGGCTTACCATTGGGGCGCACGCGGTCAGGCAGCTCCACCATCGTGATAGCCTCCTGCGGGCACTTGCGCGCACAACGGCGGCAACCTGCACACTTTTCGGCGTCCACTGTGGGTACTTGCACCTCCGTCAAAGCGCCCGTGGGGCATTTGGCAATGCATTTGCCACAGGACTCCCCTGTGCTCCATACCCGGCAATTCTTCTGCACAAAGGACAGCAGGCCAATGCGGGTTTTCTGTTTATCTGCCAAATCCAGCAGCTGAAGAGCCCCCTCGGGGCATACCGAGGAGCAGGCATTGCACTGGTAATCGCAGTACCCTCTGGTGAAATCCATCCACGGCTTCATCATACCACTGAAGCCATGCACCAGGAATGCCGGCCGCAGCACATGCGTAGGACAAGCACTGATGCACAGACCACACCCCGTACAACGCCCCAACAGGCGCTCCACACCACCTGCGCCCGGCGGCACAGCGGCAGCTGCCGTTTTATCCCCCACTATCTTGCCGGCCGGTACCGTTGCCGTAGCCACAGCCATCGCACTCAAGCCCAGGAAAGCGCGGCGCGAGGCGTTCTCCGGCTCTGCTGCTGCGGGGGGCTTCCCGGAGCTCTCCCCTGCCCCCTTCGCCTTGCGGGCAAAGGGGTTACGGAAGCCGAGCTTCATTGCCTTTCGGGGGCAATCGGACACGCAGTCGTAGCAGCCCACGCAGCGGGTGGAGTCTACCTTCATCTGCTTCAAATCAATAGCATGAGCCTTGCAGGTACGCATGCAGCCAGCGCAGCGTCCGCAGGCGGACTCCTGAATCACCGGCACAAAGGGAGCCAGGCGGGACAGCAGCCCCAGCACCGCACCAACAGGACACACCGTGTTGCAGTACAAGCGCCCACGCCATGCAGCAAGCCCCAGCGGCACGGCCACACTCAGCACCACCAGTACGAACAGCCACGGCTCATAGCGTCCCCACTCGCCACTGACAAGCGGATTCACCACAGCAACCACAAAGCGAGAGGAAATGCTGTAAGGGTCCAGCCAGCTCAGCAGCACAATACAGCCGCCCGCCAGCGCCCCAAACACAGCGCAGGCGACCAACAGGCGCACCAGCCAATGATTCGGGGTGTAACGCACCTGAGCGCCTTTCAGTTTGGCAGTACGCGGACGCACCAGGCGGTTCACAATATCCTGCATGATACCCAGCGGGCACAGCCAGGAGCAATACACGCGACCGAAAAGCAGCGTCAGCACAACCAGACAGCCCAATGCCACCCAGCCCCAGGTGCCACCACTCAGCGCAGACAGCAAAGCCGGCACAAATTGCACACGCTCCACGGCATACAACCACGCAGCATCGCCGGGAGCCAGCACCCCCAATAAACTCACCACAAACAGCAGCAGCACGAGCACAGCCACCACGCGGCGCAGCCATTTGAGCATTGCAATCATCGCTGCATCAGGGTTTTACTTTATACTTACCATCGCCCACCCACAATACTTCCACACGAACACGCTCCAGCCCCTTGCGGGTGAAGCCCAGCTTTTCCGCCACAGCGGAGCTGACGTCAATCAAGCGGCCATGAATGAACGGCCCGCGGTCAGCCACACGTGCTTTGCAGCTGCGTCCATTCGTCAGGTTGGTAATGCGCACATGGCAAGGCAGCGGCAAGGTACGATGCGCCGCATACAGCTGACCATCATACAAACGCTGGCCGATGGCACCGCGAGCACCATCCGCCTCGTAGAAGGAAGCGATACCATCCTCCTTGTAATGAAGTGCCGTCTGTACATCCATAGGGACATAGCGCACGCCCTTCAGCGTATAGGGCGCCTTTTTGTACCCCTTGTAGGGCTGAACCTGCTGCTGACAAGCGCAGGTCAGCAACCCACAGACGGAGGCGAGAATGAGAGAGTATTTTTTCATGTAAGTGTAAGGTGAGAATTAAAGACCGATAGACAAGGCGTTACTCAGCCTTCAACTGATTGGGGCCATCGCCCACGGCAACGACCTCCACGCGCACCTTCTGAACCCCCTTGCCAATAAAGCCCAGATGACGCGCCACAGGCCTGCTCACATCAATCAGACGGTTGCGAGAGAACGGGCCACGGTCAATCACGCGCACCTCGCAGGATTTACCATTGCTCAGGTTGGTAACACGCACAGTGCAAGGCATGGGCAGCGTTTTGTGTGCAGCATAAAAAGTACCGGCACGCAGCACCTCACCATAGGCACCACGCGTACCACAGTCATAGTAATACGTTGCAATACCCTCCTCCTTATAGCCCAGTGCCTCACATACATCCATCGGCACATAACGCTTTCCATTCACTCGGTACGAGCGCGTTACAAGTTTCAGTTTTGCCACCTCCTGAGGCGTCGGCTGAGGCACATTACCACACTGACAGCAGGAGTCCAGACCCACTGATGCCAGAACACACGCCACGACTACAGCTGTTTTTCGCATCATCATATAGACAAACCCTACCATATAAATCGCCATAATAAAAGAAAAAAATAGAGTTTTGGCGTGTAAAGCGGTTGCAAAATGTGTCTGCAAATGTTATGCTACCGCTATGTTCAACAGGGAGCTACTCGAGCGCTGCAGCAACGCATGCGCCGTATCAGGTTTTGAAGGAGAAGTACGCGCTATCATTCGCCACGAGCTGCACCGCTGCGGCACAGTGACAGGCGCTGTTTCGGGTAATATCATGTGCGAAAAGAAAGGCCCCGGCCCCATTGTGGCGCTCATGGCACACATGGACGAAATCGGCTTCATGGTACAGGGTATTACAGATGACGGCTTCCTGCTGCTCGTCCCGCTGGGCGGC
Organism: Akkermansia sp.; assembly: GCA_017390945.1. Lineage (GTDB taxonomy): Bacteria > Verrucomicrobiota > Verrucomicrobiia > Verrucomicrobiales > Akkermansiaceae > Akkermansia. The sequence continues at coordinate 11,084 of JAFOZZ010000180.1, read as the reverse complement.
TGGTGGAACCACACCCTGCCGAGCCAGCGCATGCTGGTACAGACGCGTGATGGCCGCCGTATTCCCGGCCAGATTGGCACCAAGCCCCCTCACCTGCTGCCGGAAAGCCAGCGCTCGCAGGTACTGCCCAACGATGCTCTCTTTGTCGACATCGGCGCCTCCAGCAAGGCCGAGGTAGAGGAGCTGGGCATCAGCATCGGCTGCGCCGTCGTACCGGACGTTAAACTGCAAGCACTGGAAGTTCCCCACCGCTGGATGGGCAAGGCATTCGACAACCGCGCCGGCGTGTACTGCATGATTGAGGCCATGCGCCGCCTTTCCCTCGAAGAGCTCGGGTGCACCGTGCGTGCCATCGGCACCGTGCAGGAAGAAGTCGGCACCCGCGGCGCTCGCGCCCTCACTGCCGACATGATGCCCGACCTCGCCATCATTCTGGAAGGCCCGCCCGCAGATGACACCTTCGGTCAGAGCGGCGTATGCCGCCAGGGCGTACTGGGCAAGGGTGTACAGGTGCGCCTGTACGACCCCACCAATATCACGCCGCCCGCGCTGGCTGATTTCGTGCTCAACATCGCAGCACAGGAGGGCATCCCCTGCCAGCCGACTGTTCGCCGCACCGGCGGCACGGATGCCGCGGCCAGTTACCCCAACTGGGCAGGCGTGCCGGCTATCGTCTTCGGCGTGCCGACTCGCTACATCCACTCGCACAATGGTATATTGGATGACCGCGACCTGGAGGCCTGTGTGCGCCTGACATGTGCCGTGGTGCGCCACATTAACGCCCAGAGCCACACCCTCTACTTGCCCTGATGTCCGGCTCCGCCAGCCAGCACGCGCCATTAGCATCCCGCCCCCGCGTAGCGTGGGTGGACAGTGCTCGCTGCCTGGCCATGTTCTTCATCATGTGGCTGCACGTGGGTGAGGCTCCGTTCTGGATACCCCGCCCTGTGGGTGGCGGCATCTGCCTGTTTTTCCTGCTGGCTGGGTACTTCATGCCCCGCGATGCAGCCAAAGCCGCCCGCCGAGCACTGTGGCTGGGCCTGGCGTGGGTGATATGGAGTGCGCTCACCTTCGGCCTCTACCTGTTGGTATGGCCGGGTCTGGAATGGACGTGGTCTCGCGTGCTGGGCTACGGTGCAGCCTCCTACAACACGCCGCTGTGGTTCCTCAAGAACCTCACCATCTACCAGCTCATCATTGCCGGGCTGGCAGCCATACGCCTGCTGCCGCGTGCCAATTGGCTGCTCGTCGTGGTGCTGGCCAGCCTGAGCTACGTGAAAGAGCCTGCCCAGCACGAGGCTCTGCGTTTTGATTGGATGGTCGCGGTCATGCTGGGTTACAGCCTGCGCAGCATCAGCCTGAACCGCATGGAGCAATGGCTGAAGGAACACCTCTGGTACATACTGGCAGCCATTGCTTTCATTCTGTTGCAGCGCGAGCTCTACCCCCTCTTTGTCAAATGGCAGGGGCTCAGCTACTACCGCTGCTCCCTGCCCGTCGCGCAGCTGTGTTACGCCGTTCTCATGTGCCTGGCCGCCATGGGGTTAGAGCGTTACCTGCCACGCGTGAATGGTTGGCTGGCTACCGCCGGTGGCTGCATGATGTTCACCTACGTGGCACACACGCTCTTATTTGCCATTATCTACCACTTCAATCTGCCCCGCTGGTGCGGCTTCATCTACGCTGCCGCCGGTATAGCGCTGCTGACCTGGCTATACAAGCGCCTGGCTGCGCGCTGGCCGCGCACCATGGCAATTCTGACAGCTCGCTGAGCGATAAGCCCTCTTACAGAGTACGCAGCTCCAGAGAGCGACCGTGGGCATCCAGCCCCTCAACGCGGGCAAACACCTGCACGTGCGGCAGAGACTTCTGCGCGGCCTCGCGGGTCATGCGCACAATACTTGTACGGCGCTGGAACTGGTCGGCACGAATACCGGAGAACGACTTACCCGAGCCGCCGGTCGGCAGCGTATGGCTGGGGCCAGCCAGGAAATCGCCGCATGCCACGGTGGAATACGTACCGGCATAGATAGCACCGGCGGTGCGAATGCGGTCAAGCATCGCCTCCTCCAGCTCGGGAGCAACCACGAGCACGAGGTGCTCAGGAGCGTAGGCGTTCACGATGTCAGCACCGGCAGCAAGCTCGCTGACCAGAATGCAAGTAGTGTTCTCCTGCAACACCTGCTGCAAATACTCAGCACGGGAAAGCTCCGCAGCCTGGCGAGCAATCTCCTGCTCCACTGCCTGCAACAGCTCCTCACTCGTGGTCACGAAAGCGATAGCACTGTCGCCGCCATGCTCGGCCTGAGCCAGCAAATCTGCGGCCACAAATGCGGGATTCGCCGTCTCATCGGCCAGCACCATCACCTCACTCGGCCCCGGCAGCAGGTCAATAGCCACAGCACCAACAAGCTGGCGCTTAGCCTCTACCACAAATCGATTACCCGGGCCAAAAATCTTCTGCACCGGAGCAATGCTCTCCGTACCCAAAGCCAGCGCGGCAATACCCTGAGCACCGCCAATGCGGTAAATCTCCGTAGCTCCGGCGGCCTGCAGCGCCACCAGTACGGCGGGGTTCACCTTACCATCCGGCCCACAGGGGGTCATGGCCACAATCTCCGGCACGCCCACAGCCTTGGCAAAACCGCCCGTCATGAGAGCGGTAGACACCAGCGGCGCCTTGCCACCCGGCACATAAATACCCACACGATCATACGGCACAAAACGCTCGCCCACTTCGCAGCCTTGGGCATTCATGCCCTTCCAGTCGCTGCGCATGCTCTGGTGGGAGAAGTACTCGATATTGGCCAGACTGGCAGCAATAGCATCCTTCACATCCTGCGGCACAGCTTCCTGAGCCGCAAGCAGTTCCGCCTCTGTCACGCGCAGCATAGCGGGCTCCAGCTGCACTTTATCAAAACGCGCGGCATAGTCGCACAGGGCAGCGTCACCACGATGGTGTACCTCACTGATGATATCAGCTACAGCCTGTCGCACCTCCTCACCGGGGATAGCACGTCTGTTCATAGCAGCCAGAGCGGCTGCATATCCTGCATCAGATTCACGGTACACGTTCATGGCGCGGATTATAGCAACTCCCCCTCAGCCTGTCAACTGCTCAGCGTGACCATCATGCAGCAAAAATGATTTTGACCTTTACGCAACAAGCCCGGCGGACACTCTTCCACCGGGCTTGCGTTTTATTTACCTAAAACTCCTATCAGGCCAGGGTGCGAACCTTGCGCTCCCAGCTCCAATCCCAGCGAGTGAGGGAGGAGAAGCAAGCGGCAAGCAGGTCCACACTGGCCTGGATGTCGGTCTTGTGAGCCATCTCAATGCTCTGGTGTACGTTACGCACAGGGATGGAAACAGCACCGGCCACGGAGCCGCCAGCGCAGAACTTCTGCATGGCACCGGCATCCGTACCACCAGCGGCCAGCAGCTCCAGCTGGTAGGGGATTTCCTTCTCATCGCACAGAGCCTGCATGAACTTCACCATGCGGTTGTCGGTGATGAGCGTGCCATCGTATACCTTAATGGCAGTACCCTTGCCGAGCACGGTGCACTTGTCGTGGCTGCCCGAGCCGGGGGTATCGAAAGCGATGGTGACGTCCAGAGCGAAGGAGAAATCGGGCTGGATAGCCTGGGTAGCCACCTGAGCACCACGGAGGCCTACCTCCTCCTGCACGGAGAACACGGCATAGAGGTCATAGCAGGGCTTCTCGCCGGCTGCAAGGATGGAGCGGATAGCCTCGATAAGCAGGTAGCAACCGCCACGGTTGTCGATGCTCTTCACGTTCAGACAGTCGCCCATTTCCACCAAGTCGCCTACGCGAGTGATGGAATCACCGAGGGACACATACTTCTCCACCTCTTCCTTGGGCAGACCTACGTCCACCACATAGTCAGTCACGGCGGGCATCTTAGTGCGCTCCTCAGGGCTCATCACGTGGATGGGCTTCACGCCCATGCAGCCGGGCAGGTCCTTGCTGCCGTGTACGATAACGCGCTGAGCGGTCAGCGTCTTGGGGTCAAAGCCACCCAGGGGCAGAATACGAATAAAGCCGTTGTCATCGATGTGGCGCACAATGAAACCGATTTCGTCCATGTGAGCGGCGCACATAATCTTCTTATCGCTGCTCTTGCCCTTAATGAGGGCAGTCACGTTGCCGATATTGTCTACGGTGATAGAGTCAGCCAGCGGGGTCATCTCCTTAATGATGAGATCACGAATGCCGTACTCAAAACCGGATGCACCGGTCGCCTCGCAGAGTTCCTTAAACAGTTTGATGTTCATCGCGCAACAAGAGTAACGCAATCCCCCCGTTTTTTCAAGCAAAATATCCGACCGCAACCAAACAAAAACCGCGAGGCTCCCGGCAGCCGATGCTGCGGGAGCCCCCATGAAAGATACTCAGCTTACGCGTTGCGTCAGATGTACATGCGTACAACAGCACGCTCGCGCAGGCGCTTCACCCACTCGCGGTAGCGCTTCTCGTTGTTCTTTCGGCGTACGGAGTTGTCCACTCGCTCTTTCACCCCGGGGGCAGAGAGAGCAGGAGCGGGAGCCTGGCGCGTACCGGTCACTCGTACAATAGTAAAACCAGCGCGGTCCACCAGCGGCCCCACAATCTTGCCCTTGGGCAGCGCAAACACGATGTTGGCGAACTCGACCGCCAAATCCTTGCGCTTCACGTACGGCCACACACCACCGTCCTCGGCGTGCATGTCCTGGGAGTACTGACGAGCGGCATCGGCAAAGGAAATCTCGCCCTTCTGCAGACTCGCGGTCACAGCCTCAGCCAGCATCAACTGCTGCTCCGGGGTGATGTTCGGGTCATTGGCATCAACAGCCGGAATGAAAATCTTGTCGTACTTAATGGAATCGTTCGTCACGTCGCGATAATTAGCACGAGTGGCGCGGTACTCAGCCTGAATCTCGTCCGGGGTGGGAGGAATGCCACGGTCGTAGCGAGAGTTACGCATAGCAGCCACAGTCAGCTCCTTACGCACGGACTCGCGCAGCTCACTGAGGGTAAGCCCGCGTTCACGCAGCTCTTTCAGCATCAGCTCACGGCGACCGTTGTAATTCACCAGGATTCGGCGGCTGATTTCCTCGTTGATAGCCGACTCAGGGAACATAAGGCCACGACCCTCGAACTCGCCCAGCACCAGCTCGCGGTCAATCAGCTCATCCAGCACCTGCTTCTTCACCTTCAGCAGCTCAGCATTGAAGCGGGGACCCTGGCGGGGGTACAGCATGGAGAGCTCGCGCAGGTACGGCGCCATCATGAAGCGTACTTCGGCAGAAGTAATGGGGCGACCATTCACTGTGGCAGCCACGCGGTTTACAATACGAGGAGCTTTTGCACTCGCAGCCTGCACTTCGCCCACGGCAGGACACAGGCAGCAAACTGCAAGAAGTAATACGGCATAACGGCTGAGACGCTTCATATACCCCCCATAATACACCTTTCACCCCATTTTGCAACCTCCATTTTTGTCAACAGCTCACTTTATTCTCGCATTTTTTTTCTTTTTGTGGTAGAAAGTACGATGTTAACCAACCTATTTACACCTCATATGGCAATCAAACTCTTTATCCCGGGTCCGACCGTTGTATCGGAGGATATTCTTGCTGAAATGAGCCTGCCGATGATCGGCCACCGCTCCAAGAAAGCATCCGAAATCCAGAAGCGCATCTCTGACAACATGCAGAAGATTCTCTTCACGGACAACCGCATCCTGCTCTCCACCTCCTCCGGCTCTGGTCTGATGGAAGGCGCCATTCGCTCCTGCACCGCCAAGCGCGCCGCTGTGTTCTCCGTTGGTGCATTCGGCGACAAGTGGTACAAGATGGCCATTGCCAACGGCATCCCCGCTGAGAAGTTCTCCAGCGAAATGGGCGAACCCACCACCCCCGAGATGGTAGACGCCGCTCTCTCCACCGGTAAGTACGACCTCATCACCGTCACCCACAACGAAACCTCCTCCGGCATCCAGAACCCGGTGGAAGAAATCGCCGAGGTGATGAAGAAGTACCCGGATGTCGTCTGGTGCGTGGATGCCGTATCCTCCGCCGCCGGCTCCAAGATTGAGACCGACAAGCTCGGCATCGACGTGCTGATTACCTCCACCCAGAAGGCTCTGGCCCTGCCCCCCGGCCTCGCTATCTGCGCTATGAGCAAGAAGGCCTACGAGCGCACCGCCGAGGTGGCCAACCGCGGTCTCTACTTCGACCTGCGCACCCTCTGGGACTTCATCGACAAGAAGAACTACCAGTACACCTCCACCCCCTGCCTTTCCCTCATGTATGCTCTCGACAAGCAGCTGCAGAAGATTGTGAACGAGGAAGGCATCGAGAACCGCTTTGCCCGCCACGAGCAGTGCGCTGAGTTCACACGCGCCTGGGCTGATGAATACTTCCGCGTGTACCCCAACCGCAAGTATCTCTCCAAGACCCTCACTGTTATCGATGCTCATCCCAAGGGCTGCTCCGAGCTCATCTCCATTCCCGAGCTCAACAAAGCCCTCGCCGAGCGCAACCTCCAGCTGGGCAATGGCTACGGCGGACTGAAGGACAAGACCTTCCGTATCGCTCACATGGGTGAGCTCTGCCTCGACGACATGAAGGAGATTACCTCCGCCGTGGTCGATGTGCTGAAGCTCAAGTAAGCCGCGTCTTTTCTCACTAATGACGGCTTGCCTTCCTCTGCGAAGGCAAGCCGTTTTTTATGCGCGCTTACGCAGGAAAAGCAATTGCACCACCCACTGCAACAAGTATGTAAGCAGCGCAAGAACAAGACAAGCTGGCACCAGATACACCACAAAGAGCAGCCCGGCGCCCCATATCAAAATCTCAGCATCGGACGTAACGCTGTACACAGCGCCCAGCGGCGTTCCGCTCGCCCATACCAATGCGACAAAACTCGTCAAGAGGGGCACCAGCCGCGGCATTGACAACGGCGCCTGCCACTTCATGCTTCCGTCAGCCCGCACCGGCGGAGCGGCCAATAGCATCACCCACGCCCCCGGCAGCAAGCCCCACAGCAGCATACCCGCTAGGCGCAGTCCCATGCCCACCTCGGCATACTTCCCGCAACAGCTCCACACCACAAGGTTGAACCCAAGCCACAACACCACGGCTCCCATGGTGCCCTTACGAATATGGCCTGTATAACGGTTCAGCATACCTGTTCAGACTCACCCCTGCAAAAATTGTTCAAAAAAAACGCCCTGCAACCGCTTGGGTTGCAGGGCGTGAAGATGTTCGCTTATGTTTCAGCGATGGAGTGTCGCAGCGGTTATTATCACTCAGCGGAGCCCTTCTGCTCGAGGGCGCCGTATTTACCACTGCGAATCTGGCTCATGTAGCTATTGACAGAGCGAATCCACTTATTGGTGCTGGCGCAATATACACGGGCAATCTGGGGAACAGTCACTCGCCCCTTAGCACGATAATTACCCAATATTCTGGCCAGGTCTTCAACGCATGCCTCCTTGCTGGCATAAGTGCGCTGACCTTTACGTCCCATAATGCCTGCCAGATTATTCTTGCGGCGGGCGGCACGGGACGTTGCGTTGCCGGATTCAAGGCGAATAATTGCCTCCATTAACACGGGGTCCACTCCATGTTTCGCGGCCGCATTATTAATGGCGGGGCGAAGAGCCGTTACGTTATCGGCCATCGCAGAGCACGCCAGCATAATGCCGGTCAATAGGATTGTGATGGTAGATCTCATGTGGCGGAAAGTATACACCTAATTTTCTGTATGTCAACACTTAAATTTATATTTTTTAACTTTTCCTGAATATTAATTGGTGATAATGCAAAATAAAAAATGGCAAAAGAGTGGCTTTTCAGGGCGCGGGGGATGTGGTATAATGCAGGTCATGCTTGAGGAGCTGAATAGTTATACGCAGAGCGTCACCGGGGAAAATCCCTGGCTGCTGCCACTGTGTTTTGCCATGTTTGGGGCGTGCATTGGCTCGTTTCTGAATGTTGTTATCTACCGTTTGCCGCGCGGTCTGAGTGTCAACGAGCCGAGCCGTTCGTTCTGTCCTGAGTGCAAAAAAGAGATTCCTTGGTACCTCAACATCCCCGTGGGCAGCTGGCTCATGCTGCGAGGCCGCAGCGCATGCTGCAACAAGCCGATTTCGCCACGCTACTGCCTGGTGGAGCTCATCACGGCGCTGCTCTTTGCAGCGATTGCCTGGTATTTTTCGCTGGATCCGCTGCCCTCGCAGCTGCTGCTGTGCGTATGGGCGGCCATCATGCTCGCGGTGCTGTGCATTGATTGGGAGCAAATGATTGTACTGCCGGTGCTGACGAATAGCGCCGCCGCCGCCGGACTGTTGGCCGCACTGTTTGCCCCGTGGCTGGTGGAGCCGCAATCCCTCACCACGCAGGATGGCCTGCTGTGGAGCCTGGTGGGCGCCGCCTCCGGCTACGTGCTATTGAAAGCCGTAGCGCTGATGGGGCGCCTGCTCTTCGGCCGCAAGAGCACCTCGTACGAATCCCCGCAGCCATGGCAGCTCCGCCAAGCAGGCGATGACATCGAACTGAAAATCGGCGAGCAAACCTACCAGTGGAGCGAGCTGTTCATGGAGTCCGCCAACCGCGTGCAGCTCCGCCAGGCAAGCATCAGCACCGCCACAGGCGCAGAGCCCGGCACCATCACCTTCACGGCCGACACCGCCACCCTGGCGGATGGTACCGTCATCGAGCTGGAGGAGCACGAGTCCCTCAGCGGCACCTGCCATGGCCTCGGCACCCGCCGCGAGGCTATGGGCAGCGGGGATGCGCTCATCGCCCTCGCCATCGGTGCCGTGTGTGGCTGGCAGGGTGTGCTCTTCGCCCTTGTTGCCGGTAGCTTTGTCGGCATCATTCAAGCGCTGATTGCCCGCATTGGACGCGGCCAGCCCATGCCCTTCGGCCCGGCGTTCATCATGGGTGCATTCATCTATCTTTTCTTTGGCAATTCGCTCATCATCAGCTATCTTGATTACTTTGCGCTCTAAGCTCACCAGCCTCTGCACTCTCCTCCTGCTCTGCCTGCAGCCCCTCTGCGCACAGAGCCGGGGAGACGCACGCCCGCGTGACCTGGAGGGCATGTACACCCGCGCCGCTTTCATTCTGGACGACTCCAGCATCACCAACGTCTACGGCGTGACCGCCATGCTGGAAACCTGCTCCCAGTGGGGACACCCCCTCGCCTGCGAGCTGCTGCTGGATGTGTACGAAGGCCGCCGTAAGGGCTTATCCCCCCAGCCGCAAAAGGCCGCCGTGCTCGCCGCCGCCGTGGCAGATGAACGCCTGAAGCTCGACACCCACCACCCGGAAGCCGCCCGCGTGCAGCGCGAGTGCATGTTCCGCCTCGCCCTGTACCACGAGAAAGGCTTCGGCTGCCAGCGCTCGGAGAAAGAAGCCGTACGCTGGATGCTCCGCGCGGCCAACGCCGGGGTAGGCAAGGCTCGCGTGGAACTCGCTCGCTACCTCATGGACAAAAAGAAGGCATGGGGAGACCCCGCCAAAGCCCTGCAACTCCTGCGCCAACAAGCTAAGCAGGAGCCCCGCACCCCACACGTCTTCTTTTACCTGGGGCACATGTACATGACCGGCCTCGGGCTGCCCAAGCCCATGCCCCAGCTCGCGTTTGAATGCTACGAACTCGGCGAAAAAGTAAAGGACGACCGCGCTATCAACAACCTGGCCGCTATGTACGAGGGCGGCATCGCCACCTCGCGCGATTTGTCCAAAGCCCTCCAGCTCTACAAAAAAGCCGCAGCCCTCGGCAATAAAGACGCCTCGGCTAACCTCCAGCGCCTTGCCTACATCAAGGCCGGGCTCGAAACCGGCACCCCCCAGCAGCTGCGCATTGACCACGCCGCCATGCAAATCATCGAGTCGTTACCCCTTTCCCCACGGGCTCGTCGCTGGTTTGCCGCCCCCTTCCGCGCCCATGCGGCAAAAATACGTAACTCACTCTGATTTTTCCCCATGTGCTCCCCTGCCAGCATGCGCCAGGCCGTTGAGTACGCGGCAAAAGCCCTCGGCTTCTCAGCTGTTGGCATAGCCCCCGCCCACGCCGACCAAGGCACCCTGCTGCAAGATTGGCTACAGTCCGGCCAACATGCGGACATGACGTGGATGGAGCGGCACCTGCCCGCACGACTGAATCCCGAGCTCGTTCTGCCGGGCGTGCGTTCGGTCATCATGCTCACCTACGAATACGCGCGCACCGACGCCCGCACCACACACGGCAGCATCGCCCGCTATGCCCAGGGAGAGGATTACCACAAACTCCTGGCCGCCAAGCTCGCGGACCTCGACGAAACGCTTGCCTTTTACGGCGGCACCCAGCGCTGCTTTACGGATTCCGGTCCGGTGAGTGAGCGCTTCTTTGCCGCACGCGCCGGTCTGGGGTGGATTGGCCGCAATGGGCTGCTCGTCCGCCCTCGCGGCGGCTCCTACTGTTTCCTGGCCAGCATCCTCACCACACTCGAACTGCCGTACGACAGCCCCATGCCCAACCACTGCGGCAACTGCCACCGCTGCGAGCAAGCCTGCCCCACTGCCGCCCTGCACGATGGCTGCTGCGATGCCCGCCGCTGCCTGTCCTACTGGACCATCGAGGCACACGAGGAAATGCCGCCCGACATCCGCGCTGCCCAAGGGGAGCACCTCTACGGCTGCGATGCCTGCCAGCAGGCCTGCCCCTGGAACCGCCCCCGCCCCGGCCAGGAGCCCGCTATCGACCCGCACCTCCTCATGCCCGCCCCCTTCGCCGCGCTCAGCCCCCAGGCTCTCGCCCAACTCACGCAGGAGGAGTTCGAGCGCCTGTTCGTCGGCACCCCCATCAGCCGTATCGGCCTCGCCCATTTGCAGGACAATGTGAAGGGGATAAACGCAGGAGATTGATAGACAAGTTACAAGTTACGATAGACAAGTGAGAAATTCCGCGAGCTATCGCTCGCCCCAAAAAAAACTGCCCGCGTCAGCGGGCAATCTCGTTCAGGCAGCCAGCCTGAATCTCGTTGAGCCATCGGCTCAATCTCACTGCGAGCCCCGCGAGCAATCTCGT
>JAFOZZ010000179.1 GCA_017390945.1 Akkermansia sp. | reverse complement strand
GCAGTAGTCGAACTCGATACCCTGGCCGATGCGGTTCGGGCCACCACCCAGAATCATGATCTTCTTCTTGTCCGTCTTGCGGGCTTCGTTCTCCTCACCGTAGGAGGAGTAGAAGTAAGGCGTGATAGCCTCGAACTCAGCAGAGCAGCTGTCCACCAGGCGGTAGCAGGGTACCACACCCTCGGCCTTGCGGGCGGCGCGCACTTCGTCCTCGCTGCAACCGCGGGCCAGAGCAATCTGGCGGTCGGAGAAGCCCATCTTCTTGGCTTCCAGCAGGGGGAGCTCCTTCAGCTTCATACCGGCCTCGGCCAGCTGCTTGAGCTGGTCCAGGAACCAGGGGTCGATATCGGTCAGATCCTGAATCTCCTCCAGAGTCCAGCCATTCACATAAGCGGTCTGAATCCAGAAAATGCGGTCGGCATTCGGCACAGCCAGCTTGGCGGCAATCTCATCGCGGGTCGGGTTCTTCGGATCCTTCAGATCAAAACCGAAGCCCCAGCGGCCTGTTTCCAGTGAACGCAGAGCCTTCTGCAGGGATTCCTTGAACGTGCGGCCGATGCTCATCACCTCGCCCACGCTCTTCATGGCGGTGGTCAGGCGCTCATCTGCCTTCTTGAACTTCTCGAAGGTGAAGCGCGGCACCTTCACCACCACGTAGTCAATGGTGGGTTCGAAGGAGGCGGGGGTCACCTTGGTGATATCGTTGCGCAGCTCATCCAGCGTGTAGCCGATGGCGAGCTTGGCGGCAAACTTGGCAATGGGGAAACCGGTAGCCTTGGAAGCCAGGGCAGAGGAACGGCTCACGCGCGGGTTCATCTCAATTACCACCAGACGACCGGTGCGCGGGCACATGGCGAACTGAATGTTACTGCCGCCGCTCTTCACGCCGATTTCGCGGATGATGGCGAAAGAAGCCTCGCGCACAATGGCGTATTCGCGGGCTGTCAGCGTCATGGCCGGTGCCACGGTGATGGAGTCACCGGTGTGAATACCCATGGGGTCCAGGTTCTCAATGGAGCAGATGGCGATGCAGTTGTCTGCACAGTCGCGCATCACTTCCATTTCAATCTCCTTCCAGCCCAGCAGACTCTCTTCGATGAGCACCTCGTGCACCGGGGAAAGGTCGAGACCGCGTGCTACGATTTCTTCGAACTCGGTCTTATTGTAGGCTACGCCGCCGCCGGTGCCACCCAGTGTGAAAGCCGGGCGGATAATCATCGGGTAGTTGCCTACTACATTCTTGGCGATATCCCAGGCCTCGGTCATATTGTGGGCCACGCCGCTGGCCGGCAGATCCAGACCGATGCGCATCATCGCATCCTTGAAACTCTGGCGGTCTTCGCCGCGGTCAATTGCCTCGGCATCAGCGCCAATCATGCGCACGCCGTATTTCTCCAGCGTGCCGGCTTTGTGCAGGGCCATGGCACAGTTCAGTGCCGTCTGGCCACCCAGGGTCGGCAGCATGGCGTCCGGCCGCTCGCGGGCAATGATTTTTTCTACATATTCGGGCGTAATCGGTTCCACATAAGTGCGTGGTGCCGTCTCAGGGTCGGTCATGATGGTTGCCGGATTGGAATTCACCAGCACCACTTCATATCCTTCCTGTTTCAGTGCCTTACAGGCTTGAGTACCGGAGTAGTCAAACTCACACCCCTGACCGATAACAATGGGGCCCGAGCCAATGACGAGAATCTTCTTGATAGATGTGTCTTTAGGCATGGTCAGTGTAAACTTGCAGATATATGCCACAGCTCGACCTAAAATGCAAGACTTATTTGCTATCAGAATCAAAAAAAATTGCGCTCGCGCGCGTATAGGCCCATGAAAGCTGGTTCATGGCCTGGCAACCGGAAGAAAAGTCCGGTGAATCCCCCGATGCGTGCAGCCCCCTGTCTGGTAATGCAGCTTCATCTGCCATTTACGTTGGTCAGGCATGCACATTTTGTGAAATCCTGGTCTTCATTTCCTCAAAATTATCGGAATGGTGCGATATTTAAACTTTTTTGCTTGTCAGTGGGGGGGGATTTGGGTAGTATGGCATAGTAGTACTCTGGGTGGACTGTCTCTACCCGGCCACGAATCAGTTTTCACTTACAAATCCGTTTATATGAAATTACATCTCCCTAAATTGCTTCGAAATGCTGTCATAGCATGTGTGACAATGGTTACCGGTGTTACCACGACCACAGTGGGCACGGCAACGTTGGTCGGAGGAATTGTAACTGTATCTCTTTCTTTTCAGCATGCTCAGGCAGCCTATGCCACCAATGAGGATGGGACCGTGGGCACATTCAGTGGTGGTGGTAACGGGTCAATAGACCTGAAATCATTGTCCGATAATGCGACTCTGACCACCGTTGTGTTTGATATGGCGGAAGTATCAGGATCTGCCAACTGGATGAGTCTGAGCAATAATAGAACGGCCACTCTTACCAAGAAGGTACAGATAGGTACAGATGATGCAACCAGAGGATTTATCTGGAATGCGGCCAGTGCTAATACAGATCAGGGTTTTGCCGGTGAAGTGGCGGGAAGCGGGCTTATAGCTTATCGTGCACAAGATTACAACAATAAACTCCGCATCAATGGAGATGCAAGCAAGTTTACCGGTAATATTGAACTGGCAGCCACACATGATGATAATCAGACATTTGCAGACTTCCAGCTGATGTTTGGCAATGGATCAGCCAATCCTGCCGGTGATGAAACGGGAGGTGTGGCCGGCACGGGCGATATCATTTTCAAGACAACGCATAACAAGCTGGTTTTCAACTACACAGATAACAGTAGTTTTTATGTGACCAACAACATTCTGGTAGAAGAGGGTGCCACCTCGAAGGTCACTATTGAGAAGGGCGATGCCGTTTTCACCAAGGATGTTGCAATCCACACGCTTATCACCTCCTCGGCATCGACGGATGTGACATTTGCCGGCAATGCTACACTTGGTGCAGCAGGCCTGACCAACAACATCACCTCTGCTGTCACGGTGGCAGAAGGCGGCTCTCTCACGCTCTGTGGAACCATATCACTTGCTACACCAATCACAAATAAT
>JAFOZZ010000178.1 GCA_017390945.1 Akkermansia sp. | reverse complement strand
TGGCAGAGGTAACGATGGAAGCTCAGGACGAGGAAGCCGCAGAAGCCGATGAAGAAAGCGCCGAGTCCGCAGTAGAGGAGCCCGAATCAAACGAGCCCGTGACGGACGTGGAGCCGACCGCCGAAGCCCCGGCACAGGAATCCGCCGCTAAGGCCGCTGAACCCGCCGCAGCCAAGCCCGCCTTGCACAAGACCTGCAACGTGATTCTGAATGGGGAGTTGGAAGCACACGCTATCCCCGAGGGCTACGTCCCCGCCGCCGGTGACCTACTGCTCCGCAACTACAAGGGCGAAGTGGTAGAGGTGTTCGTAGTAGCCAAGGGGCAGTATGAATGGAACGGCGAGGTATATCCGACCCTCACGCACATCAGCTGGAAAGCAGCCGGATACCAGATCAGCGGCAACACATTCTTCGGCCTCCCCAGCAAGCCCCGCAATAAGGCTTAATCCCAACCCTCGATAAAATTGAGAACCCCAGCGTGGATGCCGGGGCTTCTCCTTGGTGCGTGATATCGCGCTTGTTTAATGAGTTTCAAAGAGGATGCGCTCAATCTCATCTGGCGGTAGGTTGAGCATGTTGAGCATCCCTGTAACTGTAGGCTGTGATACGCCCAGCATTTCCGCACATTTCGAGGCTGAGCCGTATTTCCCGGAGGTCAGGTATTCCTCAAGAATGATGGCGTTGGCCATTTTGATTGCCCTGTTTGTCGGGACTCGCATTGTCTTGCGTTGGGCAATATAGTCATCCATCTTAGTTCGGAGACGTACAATACGCACATTTTCCTCATTGCGCTCGAAGATGATGGGGATGGAAAAATCGCAATTTGCCTGGGGAACGACCATACCCGGCGCAGATTTTGCATGAATGTTTGGTAGTTCCACCTGTACCTGTGGCTCGGGTTCCTTTCTGGTGCGCCGGAGCTTGTTCAGCGATATCGTGTCTTGTCTTGATTCTTGTTTCATCTTATTCGAGTCCTTTCTTGAGGGTCACGTCCAACTGCTCTCCATTGTCGTTGATAACGATGCTTTCAAATGCGGCTTGGAATACTTTTTGCAATTCTCGCGGGGTAGAGTCACCTAATGCCGTGTCGATGCTATAGAGCGCGTCTGCGATTCGCCCGGCGTCTTCATCGGGCAGCTGCCGGATAAGAGCTGCCAGTACCTGGGGGCTGTCCCTGAATCGCAGGATATAGCCTTTCAACAATTCCTCAATCTGGTCTGCTCCGAAGTGAGGGGAGGCGCAGCCCTGCAAATAGTCGTGCCTGTTGGCTGCACAGGTGTAATAGCGGCGCATTACTCCACGTTTGATGGTGTATGTGCCAAGATATAGCCTTCCGCATTTGCCGCATTTCAGAATCCCTTTGAGCGGGTAGATAACCTTGTGTTCTTTCTGATCCAGCCCGCTGCGCAGCTCTCGTGCTTCATTATTTCTCTGGCACGTTTTTTCGTACGTCTCTTGGTCAATGATTGGCTGGTGGATGCCTTGAATGAGTCCAGAATCCGTCTTCACATAGCCAGCGTAGACGTAGTGAGTGAGGATACGCTTAATCGTCTGGCTGTTCCAAGGTATACGCTCGCCGCTATCCTTGTTCTTGCGGTACAGCCGTTTCTCTTTATTGAGTTGCCGGGCAATGACTACTGGGCCTTTGCCTCCTATATAAAGCTCGTGGATGTAGCGGACAGTAGCAGATTCCAGCCTATCGACCACGAGCTTCTTTTCATGCCATTTGTATCCGTAGGGCGCACTACCACATACCCAACGGCCTTGTGCTTTACAGGCGTTGATTTTATCCCTGAGTCGGGAACGAATGATGGCGGCTTCGTAGTCGGCAACCACGGCCATCATGTTCATGGAAAGCTTACCCTCCGGCGTGTGCGTTTCAATGGACTGGGTGGCGCTGACAAATGCCACATTGTGGTCACTAAACTCCTTCATCAGCGTGGTGAAATCACCCAAGTCTCGGCTCAGTCGGTCGAGCTTGTACACCACTACACAATCAATCTCACCCGCTCTAACCTGATGTCGGAGCATGTTGAGCTGGTCGCGGTGTACGGTGGTGCCACTCACCGCCGCATCTACGAATGAAGCTACGAACACCCATCCGTCTTTTTCATGGCGGCGTATGCAATCCATGCACATGTCGAATTGGGCATCAAGAGAGTTGTATTCTTGGTCGAGACCTTTGGCAATGGATTTGCGGGTGTAGATAGCACACCGCTTTGTTGGCATTACTGGATTACTTGTTGTCATCATTTCTGGGAGTCATGGGGAGGTTAAAGAAGTAGTTGCCGCTTTTGGCGTAGCCGCAGATTTTCCAAGCAATCGCGGTCAGGTTGTCGTACTTCACGCCATCGTATGCGAACATGTTTTTGCCGATGACTGTGACCTCGTGGTACTTGCCTTTGTACAGGCGGCGTATGATTGTGCCGACAGGTAGATTGGTTGCGGGCGTATTGGCGTGGTTATTCTCAGGATGACTGGTATCGACTACCTCCATCGGCTTTACATTGAATCGGCGAGGCTTCAGCCGGATGAGTGTCTCGTCTGCAATCTCGTGGGCTCGCTTCATGGCACGCTCGGATATCCCTCCGTTGATGAGGGTATTGATTCTCCACGTCAGCCTCTTGATGAGGAACTGGCGATTTCTGGTCGTATAGGGTTGATTCCCGAATAGGAGTACCCACTCGCGCCGGAGTTCGCGGACTTTCATATCCTGCAAAGCGGCTATGCGGGCAGCTCCTTCCTCTGGTGTCAGTTTTGTGATGGTTTGACTCATGTTTATTGTTGTAAAGGCTTAATAGTAAATCTTTAGTGTACCCTATACTTTAGCACAGATTGAGCTATTTGTCTATATTTTTCTTGTATTTAACTCGCTGATTTTTAATGAGGTGGGGACTTTGTGCCTATCGGTCGCACAAACACAATATTGGGATTTTTCAGCATGCGCAGAATCAGCGGGGCAAGCGCTTTTGCCAGCTTGTCGTGAGCCTTGGAGTGACCAAGGGGAGTGATACCAATTTGCTTCATGAGTTGAGCTAAAGTAAGGGGATTGCAGGGAGCGGGCAGACACGCGCCTACCCGCCCCCAGGGTTCCTGTTTCTATCAGCCGATCGTGCGGAGGTAGTTCACGAAGTCTGGCGTATTACGTCCAACATTTCGCAGTACCGGCACAAACACGCTGTTGCGACCGAACTTCTCGCGCTTGCTCGTAAGCTCCCACTTGCCATTGAACAGGCCATCGCGCAGAGCGAACTTCGCTGCGGTCAGGATGTTCTTACCAGCGCGTGTATAAGCTACGCCACGCAGCGTCCAGACGGCCAGCCCGTATGCCTCGCCGTTGTACTCCAGCGGCAGCGCGTAGTCCAGCCCGGCGGGTGCTTTGAACACGAGGTTCACGTGCAGCACCGGAGTGAAGCTGGGCTTCTGGTTGCCCACCCACTCAATCGTACCGCCAGCGGCATGCACTTCCTCAAGCGTGTTGTACACCTGGGGCTTCTCGTCAGAATCGAAGTCGAGATTCTGCACGAACTGCTTGCGGGCTGACAGGATG
>JAFOZZ010000177.1 GCA_017390945.1 Akkermansia sp. | reverse complement strand
GGGTACATGGATACAGCGTCCGCAGGTGGAGAGCTGCCCGTTTTCCATCACAACGCATTGGTAACAGGGCGTGGGAAAGTTGTTATCTATCACGTAGGGGAAGGCGCTGCGCAGGTTGAATATCGGGTATCCCTCATCCATGAGCTGCTCGATTTCGGCGCAGCATGCCACCTTGTCCTCGCGGGTAAGTACCAGGTCCCGGGTGTCGGGGTAGGGAGTATGGAAATTGAAGGAAACAGCGCGTACCTTCGGCTGATTTTTTGCCACATCGCATACGGCGCGGATGCATCCTTTATTGATTTGGTTTACGGCCATGTACAGGCAGATATTATCGGCGGTCGCCTGCTCGATGTTGCGCATGATAAGGTCGTAGGTATTGCCGCGTATGATATTGTGGTGCTCCTTATCGCCATCCAGACTCAGAAGTATCAAATCCGCCTCCGGCAAGTCCAACCCCTGTGTGCCGTTTGTCACGATGTTGACAATGCGGAATCCCATTTCTTTAGCTTCCTTTACTAGGTCTCGCAGCGTTCGGCCGCTGTCTTTCCACAGGAAGGTTTCGCCGCCGCAGAAGAACAGGATGCGGACACCCATGGCATAAAGTTGCTCCATTTCCGACTTCACCTGCTTGTAGGGATGAATAATGGCCGTCAGATTATTCACAGAACAATGCTTGCAGTGCAAGTTACACCTATCTGTTACAATGATGGTGCCCAGAATGGGCTTCTTGCGGCGAAACAATACAGTCGTGAGGCCAAATAGGGAGAATTCGAGTAGTGTGGAGGTTTTCATCGTTCCTCAGTATACACCTGCCCCTATTTTGAAAGCAAGCCGAAATTGTATAGGGAGGAGGATAAATGGGAATTTGCAGAATGTACAAAGTACAATGTACCATGTACAAAGTTTTAAGTTCGGCGCTTGCAGCGCAGGATGAGCAAAGCTAAGCAAAAGCCTGAGTTCTGCGCCTTAAAGCGCAGGCGTTAAGTGAGGCCTAGACCTCGCAAATCAGCGGCGCCAGCCGCCTGACTCGATAATTTGTACATCGTACATGGTACTTTGTACTTCCGTTAAATTTTCATTTTCTTCTCAACTTCTTGGCATTTGTCTGGCCAGGCGCGGGAGTGACAGGAGGGTGGGTAGCGCAGCGATAAAGATGAAAGCGAGGCTGATGAGGCTGTGGGTGATGTAGAGTGGCAAGGGCGCGTGTGCCGGGAGCGCCATATCGAGGACATCGGTGGGGAAGGCATCGATACCGATGGCGGAAAGCGCTTGCCGGATGGCTTCTCGCCGGCTGATGGCGAGCACGGCGAGGGGAATGCCGATAGTCACTCCGGCAGTGCCAATCATACCGGCCATGGTGAGAATCATGCCGCGTATGCGCCCCGGCGTCATGCCGAGGGCAAACAGCACAGAGAATTGCTTTTGATGTTGCAGCCCAATCACCCAGAACAGCGCCCCACAGGCAAAGGCTGATAATAGGGTGCAGAAATAAAGGATGAACCCCATGGTCTGCTTGGCTCTGCATATAATACTTTGCCAGGCTTGCGTGTTCGACTGAGTGGGGTGAACCCGGGATTCCGGCGATAGTTTAAGAATACTCTGGATAATGTGTTCTGTATTGGCATCCGCATCCAGATGCAGGGATAAAGCCGCGGCGCCTCCCGAACTGTCGGGATGCAGCAGTGCATCGGGGGATAGCATGCGCCCGGGGACTCGGTATATGCCGCCAATGCGCAGGCTACGCACGCTATCGGCCATGTGCATTACCAGATTATCACCCGGAGTGAGTCCGCTTTTTTCGGCAAAGCTCCGGGAAATAAGGCAGCCCTCTGTTGTGAGTACGGCGTCTCCTTCCACCATGAATTCCGCGGGCATTTCGGGTGCCGACCAGCTGCTGAATTGGCAAAGCCCATGCGGCGAGCTGGCTACCCCTATTTGGCTTCTTGTTATTTTGAGAATCCCCGGTATAGCGCGGAGCTCGGCGGTTACCGGTGGTGGATTCTCTACGACCAAATCGGGCAGAATGACCTGCATGCTTCGTTCGATTTCGAGTATCATGCCGTCCATCACTCCACGTACCACAATCTGGAGCATCAGCCCGAGTGCTATGCCCAGCGTGCAAACACCCGCCACCACCCGCTGGGCTCCCCTATGCGGGAAAAGCAGGCGTTGCGCTAGCTTGAATGTGAAGGCGAGTTTGCTCACATAGCCAGTATGCCACATGTTGTTGCCGGCGTCAATATGGGGCTATACAAAAAAGCCCCGCTGTGAGGCGAGGCTTGGGTGGGGAAAATGGTGGCTTGTTTATTGGAAGCGTATGGTGATAGGCGTGCGCTTGGGGGTGGAGCTGTCGGCCAGGGGGCTGACGTCCTCCGTACGCACCCAGCCGCGTACGCCGGTGAAGGTTTCCACGTAGCTGAAGCTGCCGCGTACTGCCAGCAGGTGCAGGGGGGTGGAGGCCGGGAGCTCGACAACCGTGGGCGCATCTGCCGTGGCAGCGGTGCGTGCGGTGGTGGATGTGGTGACCATGGCAAAGTCGGTAGCCGGCAGGCCGCTCATATCGGGCGTATTGCGGGTGTTGTAGTACAGCCAATCCGCGGCGCTGAGCAGGCAGAGCAGAGCTGTGGTGGCGGTGCAGGCCTGCAGCCAGGGGTTCTTTTGGCCTCGGCGCAGAGCCAGCAGGGCCAGGCAGAAAAGGAGTGCGGCACTGCACACGATGCTGGCGAGCCAGAGCTGGCGGCAGTTGAGCAGCGTGAAGGCTTTGTCCACCCCCGTTGCGCGGGGGACGATGGCACCCTCCTTGCGCTGAATGAAGCCCAGGTTGGCCTCAGCCTCCGCCAATGAGGGGTCGATGTAGAGGGCGCGGGCGTAGTACAGGGCAGCCTGGCCGGATTTGCCGAGGCGGTAGTAGCAGTTGCCCATGTTGTAAAGGCGCTCGGCGCTGTCGCGGTTGCCGGTGTTGTTTTTCTGCTCATTTTCCAGCAATTCGAGCGCTTTGCTGTACTGGCCTGCGGTGTAGGCCTGCTCGGCGGCATCGCCCGCAGCCTGGGCTTGCGGGAGCAGGCAGAGCAGCAGCATGAGTGCCGGTGCCAGCTTGGAAAGTGCCTTGCGAACGGTACGCAGCATGCGCTGGCGCTCATCGGACGATACGACCGGGGCGGCGCCGGGGGTGAATGCCTCGGCATCGCGGCGCTGCAGGATGGCCTGGAGAGCGGAGCTCTGCTCTGCCGGGGGAATGCGGCTTTCAATGAAGGCACCGATACCCTTCAGGAAGCTCAGTCCATCGGCTGCGGCGGCAATGGCGGACAATTCTTTCTCGCGGGCTCGGCTGCCGGCACCTGCGGCTATGCGGCGCAGCAGAGCACGGATAGCCAGCCATACAAAGATAGCCAGGCCGGGTACATAGAGCAGGTACCACGTCCAGCGGGGCAGTTGCAGGCTCTCTGCGGTGTTGCCGCCTGCCTCGGCATTCGGCATGAAGTGGTAGATGTCCGTCAGCTCGGCTACCGGTACGCTGCCGGCGGGGGGCGGCTCGGCGGCGGGGGCGGTGACGAGGCCGCTGCCGGCGTCATCCGTCTCGCGCCATTCCATGGGGATGGGCTTTGTGGCGGCGGTGCGGTAGGCCATTTCCTCCGGGTCGAAGTAGCTGAAGCCGAATGAGGGCAGGCCGCTCACCTCGGCCGTGGGGCGCATGAGCTGCGAGAAGACCATGCCGATGGTTTCGCCGTTGGCACCGAGAATCGGTTTGCGGGTGGCGGGTACGAGGCGCCAGTTGAGCTCATCCTCGGGCTTGGGGCAGGCGAGCTGCTCCAGGTTGCCGGAGCCGCGCACGGTGATTTCGACCTCCACCGCCTCATTCATGGCCAGGCTTTTGGCCGTGGTGGTGGCGGAGATGGTGTAGACGCCGACCGTGTCGGCAAAGTCTGCGGGAGCACCGGGGGGCAAGGGCAGGGCGCTCACCTCGAGCGTGGGCAGGGGGACTTCCTGCTGGCCGATGGAGAAGAAGCCGCGCTGGCGCACCATGACGATTTTGCCCACGATGTCGTTCTTACCCTCGCGGAAGGGGGTGTAGCTGCCGTTGAAGTCCGCCGTGCGCCAAGTCTGCCCCTTGGCGTAGGCCAGCGGCTCCGATACCAGGCTCCCGTGAATCTGCCCGACAATACCCTCCACCGCAGGGCGGAAATTGCTTACCTTGGTGCCGACGGAGTTAAACTGCGGGGCGTAGGGCGTGGCGCAGTCGCCGGGCATGAAGAGCTTGAGACTCGTCTGAACAGGCTGGTGTACGTAGCCGTCCTCCACGTTGGTATACCACAGGGCACCATAGGTTACGGGTTCGGAGAACCACTTAATATCGCTGGTGGGGCGCACGGGCAGCGGCGGGATGCTGATGGTGCTGCGGGCTCCGGAATTGTATTCCACTTCGATGGGGTCGGGGGCAATGCGTCCGGCGCGGTCGGCCTTGAAGACGATGGGTTGAATCTCCACCGGCTTGCGGTCCGGATCCAGCGGGTTAGCGCCGGCCTTGGGTTGCTGCACCTGTACCGTGGCGTCCTGCACGGTGGGCAGCTTTTTGACCATGAAGATGTCTTGCTCCTTACCGTCCTCCTGGGTTTCGACAAGGTAGAGTACCACTTGTTCGCCCGGTACGGCAACCCCGGTGGACCACACCGGTATGATTTCGGCCCATGTCAGCCCGCCGGTGGCGAGCATGGTGGCGCAAAAGGTCGTGATAATCGGTCTCATATACTCTGCTTTTTTTAATAATCTTTGGCGGGGGCAACGGTGGGCGCTACCTGCGGTATGGGCGAGCCCTTTTCTTCGTCCAGGTGCATTTTCAGGATACTGGCGGCGCGCTGTTGAGCCTTTTGCTGTTCGTTGGGCTCATTGGGTTGAGGCTGCTTCTGCTGGTCATCCTGCTTCTGCTGGTCATTCTGCTTCTGCTGGTCATTCTGCTTCTGCTGGTCGTCCTGCTTCTGCTGGTCATCCTGCTTCTGCTGGTTGTCCTGCTTCTGTTGGTCGTCCTGCTTCTGCTGGTTGTCCTGCTTTTGCTGGTTGTCCTGCTTCTGCTGGTCGTCCTGCTTCTGTTGGTCGTCCTGCTTCTGCTGGTTGTCCTGCTTCTGCTGGTCGTCCTGCTTCTGCTGGTCCTCCTGCTTCTGTTGGTCATCCTGCTTCTGCTGGTTGTCCTGCTTCTGCTGGTCATCCTGCTTTTGCTGATTATCCTGCTGCTGTTGCTGCT
>JAFOZZ010000176.1 GCA_017390945.1 Akkermansia sp. | reverse complement strand
TATCGCTCGCTTTCTTCCGTCTTCGCTAAAGCTCCGCCGAGACGAGACGCCCTCACAGGCTGCCGCTAACGCTGCGTCTCTCTTCGCTACTAGCTGTCGTCCGGGACTCTCGAATTCCGCGGGCGTGTCGCCCGCCGTACTCCATCACTGCCCGCTACTGCGGGCAATATAACCCGCTCCGAAGGAGCGGATATAACTGTGCCGCAGGCACAATATAACTGAGCCGATAGGCTCAATATAACCGCCTGCCACAGCAGGCATTGCCTTCTCTTAAATTCCGCGGGCTTTGCCCGCCTAGCTTTTCACTGCCCAGCACCAGCTGGGCAATCTCGTTCATGCGCCAGCATGAATCTCGTTGTGCCCTATAGGCACAATCTCGTTGCGGCGAGCAGCCGCAATCTCGTCCCGCGACAGCGGGGCAATTTCACTATTTGCCGCCAGGCATATAATTTCACCGCCTCCCGCTGCGAATCCAAGCTTACTTTCAACATTAAACATCAAACATTAAACATCAAAAAAAATCCCCACACCGTGAATGGTGCGGGGATTTTTTTGTTGACTTACTTGGGGGCTCAATCTCAGGCCTGGTCAGCCATAGCCTGGTCGATGAGAGCCTTAATCTCCTCTGCCTGTTTCTTGAGATTGGCCATTTCCTTCATGGCCTCAGGCAGCTTGCGGATAGCGGCGAACTGGCGGCGAGCCTCGGTGAAGGGGGCAGCGGGAGCACCCCAGTATACCTTGCCACCCTCCAGATCCGACATCACGCCGGTGCGGGCAGCCATCACTGCCTTGTCGCCCACCTTCAGGTGGCCAGCGATACCAACCTGTGCAGCTACCGTTACGTAGTCGCCGATGGTGGTGCTGCCGGCAATGCCGCTCTGCGACACGATAACCGTGTGCTTGCCAACCACAACATTGTGGCCAATCTGCACGAGGTTGTCAATCTTGCAGCCTTCACCGATGATGGTGCGGCCAAAGCGAGCACGGTCGATAGTCGTGTTGGCGCCGATGTCGACGTTATCGCCAATGACTACGATACCTACCTGGTCAACGGTCTCGTAGCGGCCGGTTTCCTTGTTGAGCAGGAAGCCGAAACCATCAGAACCAATGACAGCGCCGGGCTGAATAACGACGTTGTTGCCCAGGATGCAGCGCTCGCGTACTACCACGTTGGCGTACAGCTTGCAGTTCTCACCCAGCACGGCAGACTTGCCAATAAAGCAGCCGGGAGCAATGTCGCAACCGTCACCAATCTCGGCACCGGCCTCAATCACTGCACCATGACCCACGCGAACCTTATCGGCATTCACCTTAGCGGTCGGGTCTACATAGGCGGTGGGGGCAATGCCCGGTACAAAGTCGGAGGCTGCCTTCATGAAGTGACCCACCACAGCGTTGAAAGCGAGGGAGGGATTCTCTACCTCGATAAAGGCGGGGCCTTCCGGGTACTCGGGCAGGCTGGGGGGTACCAGTACTACGCTGGCCTTGGTGGCCAGGAAATCCTTAAAGTATTTTTCGTTGCCAAGGAAAGAAATCTCACCGGTGCAAGCTTCTGCCAAAGTGGCGACTCCGGAGATAGATACCTCCGGAGCCGTGTTGAGAATCTTACCGCCAGTGAGCGCGACAACTTCTGCGAGAGAGAGGTTCATAGTCGAGCTCGATTGGGGTTATGGTTTATTAGTTGCCTGCGCCGGGGATGGCGGAGGAGCCATAGAGACGCTGGAGCTCAGCCTTGGGGTCGAAGCCCTCAGGAGCGCCGGCGTTCAGTTTCTTAAGCACCTCGGGGGTGATGTCGAAGCTGCTCTTCACGTAGGGGAAAATCTTGATGCCGGTGGTGGAGTTCTGTGCGCTGGAGTCGAGCACGATGTCATAGGCGCCCTGAGCAGCGATGTCGGAAATGGTGGACTGAACCTCATTGAAGAGCAGAGCCATGTCGCGGCGGAACAGCTCCTTGAAGGCCAGGGAGCGGCGCTGTACGTAGGTCTGCAGCTCCTGCTGAGCAGCCTGAATCTCGTTCACCTTGATGTTGTGCTGGTCACGCAGCTTCTTTACCTGAGCCTCAGCCAGAGAGGGGTCGTACTTCTTCTGAATCTTCTGGTCTTCCTCCTGCAGGGCGCGCA
Organism: Akkermansia sp.; assembly: GCA_017390945.1. Lineage (GTDB taxonomy): Bacteria > Verrucomicrobiota > Verrucomicrobiia > Verrucomicrobiales > Akkermansiaceae > Akkermansia. Next base: position 16,450 of record JAFOZZ010000176.1, on the reverse strand, counting down.
GCTTGTCCTCACGAGTCTTAATCTCGGCCTTAATCTTGGCCTCCTCGTCCTTCAGGCGTACCTCGGTGTCGAAGCGCTTGTAGAAGAGGGTGTAGAGCTCGGTTACGTTCACGGTGGCAACCTTGATTTCAGCCTGAGCGGTGGCAACCATGGCGCACAGCGTCACTGCAACAGTGGAGATGATGTTGTTAATCTTCATAACTATATCTGAGGTCTATTGACGTCCTCCATTTTAGCCATTCGTGAGCATAAGTCAAGTAAACGCTGCGTCAAATTGCATTTTTGCTCGCACATGACAAAGAAATATAGAAGGTACAATTGACGATTTGGGAATCTCTAAAAACGAGAAATTGGAATTTGGCGGGGAAGCCCGCGGTACTTTAGAGCCCGCACTTGTGCGGGCGAAATATGGTAGCCTGGGGCGTAAGCCCCAGGTAAACCCGTACAAACATACCAGAACCCGCGCATGCGCGGGTGGCATAACCGGTTGCTTCATGATGCAACGATGCTATAACGCTTTTTTTCGTGGCCAACGGTTATGCCGCCCGCACAAGTGCGGGCTCTTATTCCTTTTATCCACAACCAGGGGCTTACGCCCCTGGCTACCATATATCACCCGCACAAGTGCGGGTTCAAATGTTTGGCGGGCGTACCTGTCTCGGCGTAGCCCGCAGGGCGAAGACGGATGCCCGCGGAACTTTTCGCTGCCCGCTGCGCGGGCAATTTAACCAGCCAGCAAGGCTGATTTAACCTTGCCGACTGGCAAGATTTAACCCGAGCGACCGCGAGGATTTCACTTGTGCCTTACAAGGCGCAACAGCTCTACAAATTCCAATTTATCGGGTTTTTAGAGGTGCCCGATTTACTATTGACAAAGTTCAAGTTAGTTGACTTTGCTGCGAATCTGGCGGGGCCGCCCTTAACTCGACATTCGCCTGTCTGCCGACAGGCAGGTAACTCGAAACTCGGAACTGTTATTCGCTCTTGCTTGCAATGTCGTGTTGTTTCTGCTACACTGGGCGCATGAGCGAACTCATTATGCTGGGTACGGGGAATGCAGCTGTAACACGCTGCTACAATACATGTTTTGCCATTCGTAACGGGAACGAGGTATTCCTTGTGGATGGCGGTGGCGGCAATGGCATCCTGCGCCAGCTGGAGAAGGCCGGCATCGCACTCGGTTCCATACACGATGTGTTCCTTACGCACACGCATACAGATCACATTTTTGGCCTGGTATGGGTGGTGCGCATGATTGCTCAGTCCATGAATGCCGGTAAGTATAGCGGTGAACTGCGCGTATATGGCCATGCGGAGGGCTTACAGGCGCTGGAGGCCATTTGCCGCGCAACACTCCCGGGCAAGGTGTGTGCTCATTTGCACCAGGATATCCTCATGCTACCGCTGGTCGATGGTGCCACGTTTGCCGCAGCAGGCATGACAGGCCAGGCTTTCGATATCGGCTCCACCAAGGCCAAGCAATTCGGCTTTGCCCTCCAGTTGCCCGAGGGCGGACGGCTTTGCTGCCTGGGCGATGAACCCTACAACGAGCGCGCTGCCACTTATGCACGTGGTGCAGACTGGCTGCTGTGTGAGGCTTTCTGTCTGTATGCCGACCGCGAGCGCTTTAAGCCGTACGAAAAACACCACAGCACTGCGCTGGATGCCGGTCGCCTGGCCGCTGGCTTGGAGGTGAAGAATCTGCTGCTTTACCACACCGAGGACAAAACGCTCCCCTCACGCCGTGCCTCTTACACCGCCGAAGCCACCCAGCACTACCAAGGCCTTGTGCATGTGCCCGATGATTTGGAGGTGATGGCGCTTTCTTAGTACGAGGGAGGCGAGAAAATTGGATGTTTAATTTTTAATGTTTGATGTTTAATGTTTAGCGCGGCTTTGCCGGTGAAATTATATGCCTGGCGGCATATAGTGAAATTGCCCCGCTTGCGCGGGACGAGATAGCGGCTGCTCGCCGCAACGAGATTGTGCCTATAGGGCACAACGAGATTCATGCTGGCGCATGAACGAGATTGCCCAGCTGGTGCTGGTCAGTGAAAAGCTAGGCGGGCAAAGCCCGCGGAATTTACAACCTAGTCCTTTGTAACTTGTAACTAGTCCTTCCAATTGTTTTGTCTATCAACAAATACGGCCGGAATCCTATCGGATACCCGGCCGTATTTGTACTTACACCTACTCTATATGAAAACAATTACTGTCTTCTCTCAGCCGGCTCTCACCCCGGCTTACATATAGGAGAACGCAAAGCGCGCGAAAATTCTACACACTTTTTGCATTTTTTTATAAATTTTTCTTATGGCTGATTGACTCGTTCAATATCAATGCTTTGCAAATCTACATTTATCTCGGAATTTTTCGATTCTGAGAAATCTTCGCCAAAAATCCGAGAAAAATCAGCACTGTTTACAAATTTGATGAGCTGTTCGTTGCCAAAGCACGCGTGTTCATTCAGATACTCCAGCGTAGGGCCTACTCGGTAAGCGAGGTCGCGGGCTGTACCGGCGGCGTTGCCCCAGCAATCAGGCCAGGGGGCATCTGTTGCATGGCGAGCCAGCAGCTTAGCGCCTGCCACCAGGCGCGGGGTGAGCAAATCGTGGGTATCCTCCGTGCATGCAGCCAGGGTATGCAGCAGACGCAGCAGGGCGTTTTCTATCGGTGTGTTGCAGTAGCGTGCAGGCAGTACCGGGGCATCGCCCTCCTGACTCATGGTAAACTTGGAGAAGAAGGGATTATCCGTATCCGTCAGCAGGCCGGTTCCCATATCGGCGGCTTCGTCATCCACATCGATGGTAATGAACTGTACCCACTGGGCTCGCTGTGTCGGCTGCCAGAAGCAGGGGGTGTACTCCACCATGCACGACACATGCAGCAGGTACTCTGTGTGCAGTCTGCCACTCGGGCGACGTATGCCGCCCGCACCATCACCTATGCCGGCAAAGCACACCGCGCGCACATGGGCATTCTTGGCATGCAAGGCGGGCGGGGTGGTCACGATGCGCATCACGCCATTCTCGCAGCGCACATCCACATCCCACTCCGCGTTGTCCAGTAACTGGTGGGTAGCCGTATTGCCATCCATGAACCACGTGCCACGCTGGGGACTGGCCGGATTCACCGTGTGCGAGAAACTGAAGTTGCTTGTCTTCAGGTGCTGCGGCAGCTGTATCTCATGGTGAAACGGCGTAATGACCTCCAGCTCATCCGGCGTCAGCATAGGGCGCAGCCCCAGTGCTACCGTGCCCAGAGCACCGAGAGTGAGTATCAGGAGCGTGCGCTTATGCCATTTCTTCATATTCTTTGCATTCTACCGGATTTTCATGCCGGAATCAAGGCTTGAATTGTTACATGACAGGTATTATAATGCGCACGAACGAAAAAATATGAGCAATATCACTCAATACGCGAATCAGTACGTGCTGGATTTGGTAGCCTACCAGCCCGGCAAACCCATCGAGGAGACCGCCCGCGAGCTCGGCATGGCTCCGGAGGATATCGTGAAGCTCGCCTCCAACGAGAACTCCCTCGGCCCGTCCCCCAAGGCGGTGCAGGCCATACAGCAGGCCGCAGCTGGTGTGCACATTTACCCGGATGGCGCTTCGTTCACCCTGCGTAGCAAGATTGCCGAGCGTTTCGGCGTCGCATTTAACCAGACGGTTGTAGGCAGCGGCAGCAGCGAGCTCATCGAGTTACTGTGCCATGCTTGCTTGCATGAGGGTATTGAGCTCATTGCCGCTAAGCACAGCTTCTCCATGTACCCTATCATGTGCAAGCTGTTCGGCGCTAAGTATGTGGAGGCTCCCATTAAGCCCGATTTCAGCTCCGACCTTCAGGCAATCCTTGCCGCTATCACTCCGCAGACGCGCCTTATCTTCATCACGAATCCCGCCAACCCCCTTGGCACTGTTGTGACTCAGGCGGAGATGGATGCCTTCATGGCTCAGGTGCCCGAGCACGTCATCGTGGCTTTCGACGAGGCTTACATCGACTTCGCGGACGACCAGCCCGATACGCTTCAGTACGTGAAGCAGGGGAAGAATGTTATCCTTCTGCGCACGTTCTCCAAGGCTTATGGGCTCGCCGGTCTGCGCGCCGGTTACGGCGTAACGATTCCGGAAATTGCCGATTTGCTCAATAAGGCTCGCACCCCGTTCAACATGAACCTCATGTCCCAGGTAGCCGCCGCTGCTGCTTTGGATGACGCGGAGCACCTCGCCAAGTCTGTCGAGATGGTGAACCTCGGTAAGCAGCAGTACTACGCCGCTTTCGAGGCCTGGGGTATCGACTACGTGCCCAGTCAAGCAAACTTCATTCTGGTCAAGACCGGGCAGGGGCGCAAGGTGTTCAACGATGCCCTCGCTAAGGGCGTTATCCTGCGACACATGGATGGCTACGGCCTCCCGGACTACGTGCGCATTACCGTCGGCACCGAGCGCGAAAACGCCCGCTGCCTGGAGGTGCTCGCTGAGTTGCTCGGCAAGAACTAACCCTGCGCTGCAACGGCGGGGAGTATTATCTCCCCGCCGGGCATTCTCAAAACGCTACCCGGCACTACACCATGAACCTGCTCCTGAAATACCCTCTGACAACATTTGCTGCCTTTCCTTGGGCTTATTTCTTCCTGTTGTTTATATGTTGGAAGTTTACCGATTTTAGTGCAGGGGCTTACCATCTCGTTTTTGTTATGCTGAGCATGGCATGTATCTTTCTTTTATTTGTAACTCCCTGCATCACCCTGGCTCTGTGGGTGAGGGCGGGAAAGAAGTGTAAGCCCGATACAGTCATTGCTTTTTGTCTCAGCGTTTCATTCTGGCTATTGCTCTTTTTCGGCGCTATGCTTAGTTGATGATAGCTACTTAAGCTTTCATGCCTTTCAAAGCCTGTACGCTGTTACACTTTGTTCGTGTTGTCGTCCCCGACAATAGTAGCCTTTTTGTGACTGTGATTTTTAGCAACTCTAAAAGACTGTATATAAACGGCTTACAAAAATTACCCCCGTTTTCTAAAAATTACCCCGAAATTTGCCATATCTCATAACGAGTTATAGACAGTTTCGGAAGTTGCTTGTTTTCAGAGTTTTACAAAACACATTAACATTACATACCAGCATGCTCATTGAGGTGATTTATGACGTGATTTAGGGATAAACATGTTGCATTCTGGTGAGCTGCCGCCTCGGGTAGATGTACTCGAATGCGGCTACAAGAGGGAAGATGGGATTTACCCCACCCTCACCCATATCAGTTGGAAAGCCACCGGCTACCAAATCGGAGGTAACAACTTCTTCGGGCTTCCTATCAAGCGCCGGGGCGAGTAAAACTCCCCTTTCAGCCGGTTCCACACCGGCTTTTTCTTGGTGCAGCATAAGTTCTTCCAACACATGAAATTCGGCTCGACTCATAACGGCTGCAGGAAGCCTTGGAAAAGACTTGTTATTAAGGCTTTACAAAACGCATTAACATTACCTTTCGCATTCACATTGAGTCGATTTTGGAATAAACGTGTTGCATTTTGGTGAGATTATCCTCGTGAAGTAAATGAGACCGAACTATTGCGAAATAGTATGCGGGTTAACTGGAAACATGAAGAATTTGTCCATCATTGTCTATTTTAAAGTAATAGATAGATGCAGCAGCCTTTCCAACTAACTCAACCGTTAGTACTCGAGAGGTGTGGTTATAGTTGCTACCTTTAATTCCAATAATTTGTCTATCTGTTTCCAGCGAATAATCGTATTGCGACCTAAGTAATATTGTTATTTCATCCAGTATTTGCTGTTCTCTGTATATTGCGACCATCAACAACTGTTTCCCATTATCAAATCTCTGAATACGTAATTTGCAATATTCTTGGTCATTTATCATCACACAAGAATGTAATTGACGAGGGGAGACACGAGCTTCTGCATATTGAGAAAAAGCAATGCTTGCAATTAGAAAACAAGACAAAAAGTTAAATATGCGATTCATTTCACTGTATATATATATCTGCAAGAAGCCTGTCAATCTTTATTTTTGTCATAAAATATTCCCAAAAAAAATTACGTACGAGCTCGTCTTATCGGAGCCAAAATGGGGATCCTTATTCGTTATGTCTGGGCTTCTATATTCGCGTCTTCTTGCGGACTTTCACCGATGCGTGCATATCGCGTTGGTCGTACCTTTAAAGCGAGGCGAGAATATATTCTCGCCTCGCCTATTATTGTTTACTCTGATAAATATGCGCTATAGTTATCGGCATTGTAAACAGCCGTCCACGCATCCCTTTCTGCTATCCATTCTACATATTTTTTACCATAAGGACCTACCACATCTGCAGGAACCCCCTGTTCCAGCCACGGGTTCGTCAAATCACCCGTAGGATTTATTTGAATCTCATGACTTAGTTCATGAAGGAACGTAGAGGCTTGCCCAAGAAATGAAGAATCATTAGGAGCAGAACTAAAATCTTCGCATAGAAAGATTTTATATTCACCATCATTCCTGTATACTCCCGCAAATCCACTAGGATCTTCAGACTCTATACAGGTACAACAATCGATAGTGATTGTACCCTTTTGCAATATGTGTTTAATTTGATTGAGTACATTTTTAACGTGATTAAATCTTCGCTTAGAAAATTTACCGAAGCATTTTTCATATTTCTTGTCTTTTCTGGCTGATTTTTCCGTTAACGTATTAATCTTACTCAGCAACATAGATTCTGCTTTTTGCATAATCTCTTTCAACGTCTCTTTACTAATAGGATAATTATCACATTTTTCAAATTTGAGATTAATTCGCCCCAAAACGTCGTTTTCATGTATTGGATTTATATAAGAATACACATTTTTAGATATTGCTTCATGAAGTCTATCTCTACTATTCCACATTCCAATATTAGGTAAATAATAGCGAAAGTTAAAATAAGAGATGGATAATTCGGAATCAAATACTTCACTACTCCACTGAATTGGCTGAGTAACGTCACCAGAGATAGTAACTTCACCATAGGGAGTGTATGAGTAGTTCGTGCGGATGTAGCCATGCTGGCCGTAGACCTCGCAGATGTTCTTTGTCAAATCCCAGCCATAGGTGTACCATGTGCCATCTTTCTGGATAGCAAGCGGACGAGTAGCTACAGGCTGAGAGGGATCCCAGGTGATAAGCCACAGGCATGGATGGTTACTGCGAGTGAGGTCGCAGCAAGCAATCTGGAGGTAGCCGCGATACAGGAATCGCTGGTGCAGCGTCACACTACCATTGACTGTCACTTTCATGGTTGCTCTGCGCCCCATGTAGTCGTACGTGCATTCTACAATGGTGCCACTATCTGCATTGGTGAACGAGGTTGGACGGTTCTCTGCGTTGTAAACAACCGACCAGATGCCGGTACTCGTTTTCACCTTTGTCTGGTTTCCTGCATCATCGTAGCTCGACTCGAAATCGCTGATAGCGGTGTACTGGTTGAGCTGATTGCTTTCGTAGGTTGTTGCAAATTCTGCTGCTTCCTGAGACGTCTCGCGGTTACCAATGTTATCGTAGTCGTAGGCATATGCCTCATTGTTCACAGTAGCAGTATTCAGCTCGCTACGTGAATTGTACCCGAACGAATCATTGACCGTTGTGCCATCTTTTGAGGTGCTTCGAGTCACAGGACGCCCGAGCGTATCGTAGGTGTAACTTCGGGATGCTACGGAAGTATTGCTTCGCTTATAAAGCTGACCAATAAGTAGGTCGCGTTTCTCTTCGTAACTCTGCGTGAGCGTCATGTTATTGGGCTTCACGAGAGCCTGCAGCAGGTTAGTGCCGGGCAGATAGGAGTAGGTGAAGAGCTTTTGCGCTCCACCATAAACGAATCCCGCCGAGGAAATACGACCATCAGTACCATAGCCGATAGACACGGTCTGTTGTACTGAGCCATTGTTGGCATAGGTATAGCCGGAAGAACGCCCATAGTCGTCACGAAGTTCCGTGACAAGATGCGTCTTGCCGCCAGCAAGCAAACTATCCGACTCCTGCTCATTGTAGGCATTATAACCAATGGTGCGAGTGCCTGCATCATCAACAACCTGCGTAAGATGGCCGAGGTGGTTGTATGTGTATGCTCGGGCGGTCGCGCCATCAGAATACGTTGTCCCCAGCAGAAGTCCGCGAGCATGTTCGTAGCTATGAGTCTTGACTACACCTCGCCCATCCGTCTCGCTGAGCAGACGATTGTAAGTATCGTATGTCTTTGTCACACCCTTGCCATCGGCATAGGTCTTGCTGGTTTCCATACCGGAAGCATCGTGGTAGCCCCAGGTTGTCGTGTCACCATCTGTGCGTCCTGTCGGATCGGAAGAAATGGTTTCATCTGCCACTCGGAACGTGGTGAGCGAGATAAGGCGGTCGGCTGAGTCATAAGCATAGCAGACCGGCTGAATACCCGTTCCCCATTCTGCAACCTTGCGACCTCGCTCATCATAGCGGTAGCAGCTGGTGTTACCCTGTGCATCTGTTATCATAACGGGCAAATCGTTTGAAGTATCGTAAGCCGTAGTGGTCACGTAGCCAGCGGCATCCGTCACCGTGAGCGTGCGTCCGGCAATATCCGTCATCGTAGTGGTGGTGTTACCTCGGCCATCGGTTTGGGTAAACACCATACCATCCACCGTGTAACTGCGTGTAGCAGAAGTGATGATACCCGCATTGTCCTTCTGAGAAAAAGCAAAACCATCCACTATTACTGTCTCCGCTGAAATGTTCGATGTAGGTATAGATATATAACGAGTGCGCTTCGTACCATCGTTATACACCATCCACTCCGCTGATGTTAATCCACGTTCATTGACGGAGATGACTTTTTCTGCAATCGTGGACGAAAACTGCGAGATAAGCAACTTCTGTATACTATTAAGCGGCTGATCAGCGGCATTGTAACGCGTCTGCATAGTACAAGAAAATACCCCCTCATTGCTTGCCTCCAGCGTATAAGTAAACTCTGTAATCGGCGAATTGCTGCTATTTGGTTCATCTGTCAGCGCAAGAGTCTGCTTAGTGATATTACCGAAGGAATCATACTCATAGAGCGTGGGTGCCATCGCAACTTCGCCGCTACTTTGCCATTGCTTCACGAGCTGTCCCTTAACATTGTACTCACTAATAGTACTCAGCAGTGCCTCCGTAGTAGTAGGCTGCACCTGCTGCACAATCTGCCCGAGGCTGTTAGTGAGCGTCTGCGATAGCATTGTGCCCGCTTCATCTTCCAAGCGCACCGTGGTGCAAAGTAGGCTGTCCTGCACGACGTATTCATACACCAGAGCGCGCTGACCTGTGCCTCCAACAGCAGCGAGCGAACCATCGGGATGGAGGGTCGTTATTAGAGTTGCCCCTGCAGGAGTTGTCACCATAGTAGTGAGTCCATCTTCGCTGTAAGTAGTAGTCGTGGTGCGATTGAGAATGTCAGTACGAGAAACTTCTCGTCCCTGTCGGTCGTACTGTGTGGTTTCAATGGTGGTCATCGCACCGATGTCCTTACGCTCTGTGAGCACGCGACCAGCGGCATCACGGGTGTAGGTGGTGATGGTTTCGGGCGTGATGACAACGCCATCTACCTGTACTTCGGAGCGAATCACCTCTTCCAACTGGTGAGCTGCGTTGTAGCCGTAGGTGGTGGTTACGCCATCTGCATCCGTCACCGAAAGCGGACCGCAACACATCATCGTGCGAGTAGTTACACGACCGTTGCCACGCGTGCGCTTTACCCAATTATTTTCGCTATCGTACTCATAATTTTCGGATTCCGTCAAAGCCCAAGTACCATTGCTCAGAAGACGATATACTTCATGGCGCATGTTGTTACCCACGGCAGAAATATAAGTCACATCGCGGCGACTATGGGCGGGAACAGCTTCACCATTAGCGCGGGTTTCTGCCGTTACCTTGTAAACAGCACCGAAATCGCTGCAAGCTTCGTAGCTATACCACGTCTGAACTCCATCCACGCCCTGGCGCATACGCAAACGGCCACGGCAAAGAGGTTCTTCAGCGGTGTCCAACCACGTTTCTGTGATTTCAACTCGAGGCTCGGAGCAACCCAACGCCTGGGTGGATTTGGTCACACGGCGATAGCTATCCTGTTCCTCATAGGTGTAATCCTCTCGCCAAATCTGCGTCGCCGTTTCGTTGAGTACAGCGCGGCGATAGTTGATATCGGGGTCAGCGCTATTTTCCTCGCGGTAGTAAGTGTACACAGCCAACGTATGGTTGCCGTGGTAAGGAGTCATACGCACCATCTCACGACCGCAGTCATCGTATGTAAACGAGCTGACAGCACCACTCGGAGAAGTCTCCTTGATGCGGCGACCTTCCGAATCATATTCATAAAGCGTCGTTAGAGCACCGGGACTGCCGTAACCCAGAGTGCGAGAAATGCACAGATGCCCGGTAGCACCAGTCTGCCAGATTTCAGCTACACATTCATCGGGAGAATTGATATCACCACGATGCAGGGTCGTCACAAGACGATACTGTACGGGAGCATCTTCGTCTTCCTGCTCAATCAGCTCTCGAACTACATGGCGGCAGATTTTCGCAGAGTCAGTGCCCTGTTCCGTGCTCCATGCACCGTCAGCACCACAAATAAAGCGGGAAATCTGCGGTTCGCGAGTCAGCACCGTATCGGTCATCTGCAAAGTCGCGTTCTCCATATCGCCAGCCACAACAACGGTACGCCAAGGAGAGCCGCTCACAGCAAAAAGCTTTGTTGAGGCATCCTTCGCCCCTACCTGATGCGGCAGATAGAAAGCCATGCGATACCCGGTCTCGGTCACGGAATCAATCACCATGAGGCCATCCCAGGCATTCCATAGCTGAGCAATCGAGCCGTCCTCATCGCGAATCACCTGCAAAGTCGAGGAGATATCAGCGGATTCGTAAGTACGACCACTCTTGGTGGTATAAGCGGAGAGCATGCCCATATTGCCGTTATCATCTGCATCGTAACGAGCAAATCCGCCACGTTTATCCTGCAAGCTCAAACTACGGGTAACGGTATTGCGTGCGGCATTTGTAGCACTCATCACGTTACCTTTACCACCGCGCTTAGCTGAACCCGCCAGCGGAGATACGAGACCATCCGCAAAGCAGAAATAGTTGACGCGAGAACTGCCGTTGCGAATCTGGAATGCACCATTGAGGGGATTTTCAGATGTACCACCGGAAACCATCACCTGCGTATCAAAGGGATGCTTAAACGACAACGCTGCAGGAGTACACAATTCAGACGTGAACGCACGAGCGCGAATTTCCAACGCGCCATCAGGGATACCAGCCATACCACGGAACGTGGCAAAGTTCATGCGCCAGAGCATATCCTGCAAACCACCACGTACAGTCATTTTTCGCCCTGCACCGGAAGAAGAGGTCATAGTTGAAGCCTCGCCATCAGTATCCACCGTCATGGCAACTGTAGACGCGGCTCCGCCGGCAGCACCGGCATTGCCGCCACACCCGGCACCAGAGTCGGGCTCGCCATTGTCGCCTGCACCGTTCTCGTCTTTGTCGCAACCGCAATCAGGCTGCGGATTTTGAATATCGCAAGTCTGCGGACACGTTTCATCCTCACCCTCATCTTCATTGTCAACAGGTGTGATTTCGATAGGCTCAGGTTCGATTTCAGTACCATCAACATTCAGCTTGATTTCACATTTGAAACGGGCAATGTTAGGGATTTCGGGCGGCAAAGTGATATTACTGTAAGTCGTGGATACCTTGTATGTGCCGGGTTTAATAGAGGAAGAATCACTAATCTCAGTATAAGTACCGCCACCATACTGACCTCGCGGGCCGAGCACAAGAGAGATCGGGCCGACAGAAACAGAGCCTAAGTCATCTGCACCCAGAACCACGCTAATTGTAGCGGAGTCGCATTCGGGTACAGTAATGTACCAGCTGTTACTTTCGCTACGCGGAGCGTTGGGATCCGTTGCACGAGTTTCATTGCTAGCAAGAGCAATGCCGTCATTGGTATTGGTGTCGATATTCATGGTCGTATCAGAGGTTGTGGCACAATCGGTGCCGGAGTTAAGGTTGGCAGAAGCGAGAGCTGCTGCATTTTCGGGAGTGATGTTGGTAACATCGGTGGCATTCACGTCGGAGACGGAACCATTGGCGGGGGTGTCGTTATTTGTAGACATAGTTGTAATAGTGTTGGAGTTGTTGTTATCGGCTTCAGCGGAAGCGGGGACTTCGGCTGCGGCATCAGAGTTAATAGAATCGGTGGAAACAGCGGACGGAGGCTCAGCCTGGGGGCTGTCAATCTGTTCGCTTTCACCGGGGGAAGCAGCGCATGCGTTGATTTCAACGGAGGGCTGCACGGTCTGCTCGCAGGCGTTAACCTGAGCATCTTCCTCGGCGTGACCAGAGGAAACTTTTGCGATTTGCTTAGCTTTCATAGCTTTATTATGAATTGAGTTTGTGGCAGCAGAGCTACCGGATTCAGCTTCAGCAGAGGGCTCCCCCTCAGCTGCGGCAGGAAGGTTAACACCTTCGGGCTTGTTCTCAGACGTATTGCTGAGAGTGGACACGGGGCTGCCGGAAGCAACCTCGGAAGTACAGCCATTGAAAGATTGATGCTGTACGCTAGGTGCGGAAGCAGGCTTCTGCACCTCTTCCTCACTCGGGGTGAGGGCGGAATTTGAATCAGTTATCATGTTCTGAACAATGTTAGATTCGGCAGGAATAAGAGGCCTACCAGCTCTTGCTTCGAATGAAGCGGCGATACCTTGCCCGGTAGGCGCGACCACGAGTTCGCAGTCGTGAGAACCTGCGTGCTCGTTGGGATGCTGCCCAGCCGGAGCCTCGGCACCAATCTCGCCGATGGCGAGCCTGTCGGTGGCATTGGTAGACATAGTGGACTGCCTACTTTCTGCCGGGGTGGGCTCAATGCTAAGCCCGGATTCTTCTCGCTGTGCTGCGTGAGATTCAGCACAGTTTGAGGAAACTTGTCGTGCAGCTTGGGGCTGCTCTGGAGAAAACATGTTCATGACCTTAGTGCGTGTGTCAAATCTTCTACCTTTTGAGCAGTAATCATGTTCTCTTCATCCTCTTTCTCGGAAAAAGCGCGCAAAAATGGCGGCACTTCCGGAAACTTTCTGCGAGAAATCTTCTCCCGATATTTATTTTTCGCAAAGTTTCTGAAAAATCTGCGTTGATTTTTGCACTATTCTGATATCGTCGAGTCATTTCCCTAATCACCTGAAGAGTGCAACTGTCCCAAAAAGGCTTCACTTTAATCCAATCGCAGATAAAACCTGCATCTATGCAATATATTTGCCATATTGCAAATCGATAAAGAAAACAAGGCATCCACCGAAAATCAGTAGATGCCTTGTTTGTGGTTTAGCGGATAATTTACCAAGTTCTAAGCCTCTCTAATGAAGTGGAAGCTGAGTCCGGAGATTTCGCCGTAGCGGCGGGTCAGGAACTTGGCCACACCGAATGGAATGAGGTCTTCGTTAATCTTGACTTCTATCGTCTTGTGCTCACCCGTGCTTTTGATGGTGAAGCTTGCTTCGATGTATACGTTCATGCCTGATGGTATTTGTTCGGGTTCATATTTGGGATAGGCTTGTCCGCAGTATAGGAGGCTGTTGATGTCTACGGTGTTTACCGGGGGTAATGGCTGACCAGTGTTGAGGGCTCGGATAAGTACGCGATTATTGCCGTAGTCTTGCAGAACCACATACTTCTGCTCTCCGTTCTCCCCCATTTCAAGCCATTCCGGCTTGATTCGGACGATGTCTCCTCTTTCGATAGATGTACTGCTCATGGTTGTAAAAGGTTAATGCCCACCTCCCTCAGCGGGAGGCGGGTTCCCAGCCCTCAATTTTGATGTTGGTCACGATGCCGTAATTTTCATACAGGCTGATGATTTCGCGGTCGGCCATCCCCTGCAAGAACTCGTGGTAGCCGTTGTCGGATTCTTCCCCGGCTTCCAGCTCCTTGCGGTAGCTGTCGGCGTATGCCTTGTTTTCCTCGTAGGTGTTCAGGGTGTCGGCGATTTCCTCCAGCTCGTATTCATCGTAGTTGGCGGGGTTGATGCCGTAGGCTTTCAGCTTGTCTGTGTACTCGTTATTCATTGCTACTTAGTGCTTTTGTCTATGGTGAAAGTATAGCAAACTCAGCACAAGATGCAAGGTTTTTCTTTATTTTTATGCACTTATTCTCAATGCTTTACGATACTATTTCGAGTCGTCGGCACGCTTATCGATGAACTCCTCATTGGCTCGCTTGACGAACGGGCAGCTTGCACACTTGTTCTCGGCTTCGAGTCGCAGCTTGCGCTCTTGGTCGTAGAGGTGTTCATAGCGTTCGGCTCGCTTCATTTCGCGCCAGAGGAAGATACCCATGATGGCACCCACAGAGGCACCATTCTGGATGTATTCGATGAACGGATTGAGTTCGGCTGCGGCCAGCGTCACTACCGCTAAGGCATTGGCGACCACGATGCCGCCTGTTACAAATGAATTGGTCATAAATGTATGATGATGGGTTAGGTGTTAAGAAGTGCCAGCAAGGCATCCTTGCGGGCGAGAAGTTGAAGAAGTCCTGCGTGTTCTTCGGCTGTCAAATGGAGCGTGATATCCTCAGAGTGAGCTGCCGGAGTATAACGTGGAATCAGCAGCGTTATTTTGTAGACAGGTTGCCATTCGGTCGCGGCGTTCATTCCATAGCTACCAGCAGAACCAATCATGCCCACGCCATCAGCCGATGATTTACGCACCACATGGAAGCAACCACTAAAATCTGTAGCGAAGTTGGTAGAGTCCTTGCTTGCCTCTTTGTTGAACAGAAACTTGTATTCTGCTCCGGCTTCTACGTCAAAGGGGTCAAAGTCCCATGTAAGCATCTTGCCTATTCCGTGTACCTGAGAATCGAGGGATAAGGCAATAAGCTTACCATCTTTCCATACCTTGCACCATACTGGCTCCGTCCCCACCTGCGAAGAGTTGGCAGTGGGACGGCACGGAACAGATATGCTTCGCATGAGCCCGGAACCCTTCATGATAACGCCGAAGCCGTAGGCATCGTAATTGTCCTCAGAGCCGGAATCCGGGACAAGGTAGCTTTTTTCATAAAGCACGTCAATACCAAGCGTGCTGAGCCATTCCTCTTCCGTCCCCTCGTAGCCATTGCTCACAGCCATGTCGTAGGCAGAGGCTCCGGGCTCGCCTTGTTCTCCACGTTCTCCTTGGTTGCCTTGCTCTCCCTGTTCCCCTTTTGTACCACGCTCACCTTTGAGCGATTCAAGCCATGCGGATTCCGAGCCGGAAAAGCCATTGGCCACAGCAATCTCGTATGCAGAAGCACCGGAAACATCGACCGCTAAACCGCCGCTGGCGGCTTTGCCTACCGGGCGCACTTGCTTGCCAGAAATCGTCTCGTCTGTTCCCAGCATGACGAAGCCAGAGGTATCAGCGGTGGCTTGCTTGCTGTTAACCCATGACTTAGTGGCCACCAGATCCGGCGTGGGATATTCCCCGGCTGCAGCTTCGGGTACATCCGTGGCCAGTCGGATAATGTCATTGAGAAGAGTCGTGTTGATGGTGTCGGTCAGCCGTTCTGCTCCATTCTCCTGCCAAGCAAACTCCGCCACAGCCGAAATACTTGCTGCCGTAGCGGCATTGCCGGAACCCACGTTGAACGCAGCATTGAGCGCTTCGCTGGAAACAGCCAGACTCAACTCAAAGCGCGTACCGTCTTCATCGGTGATGCCATTATCTGCGGCTGCGTAGACGAGCAACGCGCCCTCGTAGTCGCCCTTGGCTTTGATGCCGAAGCGCAGCTTGCTGGCGCTCGTGCAGCCCAGCACAACCACGGACAGGTTGAGATTGGCGCCACGTTTGAAACGCAAGCCGGAGATAGGCGAACCTGATGCTTTTGCTTGGATTGCCGCCGGAGATTTTTCTGGATTAATGTAGATGTTCATACCCCATGGCGGCATGTCAAAAAATGGGAGCGGCGTGGTAGCGGCTCCCCTGGGGCTGAATACCGGGATTCCGGTTATTTCCCGTGTCGGCGATTCACGTATTTCAATGCAAGGCTCAGTGTTTTCTCATCCACCGGCAATTCATGGTACAGCGCAAGCCCGGCAAGCTTGCTGAACTCCAGACTCAGCCGCTCGTTCTGCGGTGCAAGCTTGGAGATATGGCGGATGTATTCATCCTGTGCTTTCTTGAACTTCGCCTTGTTGCGCTCGTTCTCAATAGCGTCTTGGTACTTATCCAGCACTTCCATCGTCTTATCGAGGGAGGCTCGGAACTCGGCTCCCTTTTTATCGAGAGCCTTGCGGATTTCTTCTTTGCTTGCGTTAATCATAGTTGCATTCGGGTATTTAGAGGTTGCGGTATGCCATAGCCTTGGTCAGCAATTCCAGATTCACATCCAGATTGTGGCACAGGGCGTTTCCTGCC
>JAFOZZ010000175.1 GCA_017390945.1 Akkermansia sp. | reverse complement strand
GGTATCTACTACGGAAAGTTGGCGACATCCTCGCCTTTGCATTCGTTGATTGCATAACCTACACCAGAATGTCTCAGAAGAGACAAACTCGTACTTGACAACTATCTGATTCCCTGTACAATCTGACGCAGAGGTGCGCCACCCCTTCATTTCAAGAGCCGGTATAACATTCATTCCAACCACATATTACCACAACTCTTGGTGGGTGGCGCACCTCAGTCCGTCATTCCGCGACTTTTTTGACGCAGTGCCCACTTTTCCATGTTATTTTAGGGGTAAAATTGACACTTTTCCAAAAAATAAGCCAAAAATATCTCTTGGAGCGATAAAAAACATGGATTCCGGAGGCGGTGTTTCCCCGGAATCCGATGTTCATACGGTATTGATGAGAAGAAAGCCGGCGTGTTGTTGCTGCCGGTAAACCTCTCGGTGGTTGAGATTTACTGGAGGCCTTTCAGCTCCTGCTCACATTCCAATCGTTCTTTTTCTGTGTTTTTGTGGATGAGCCATATTTTTTCTTCCGTTTCATCGTAAACGGAGTCGATAGTGAGCTGTAGCTGGTAATCATCACGGTTTTCCACTCTTCCCCAGTCGGAGAACGGATTGGGTGCCAAATCAAGCTTTTGCTGCTCACCGGGGTTGAGTCCACCCTTGAAGGAGTAGCTGAACCCATCTTTTACCCACGGTACTTTGCGGCCGGTACTGGTTAATACGGCGTCGAAGCTTAATTGGGAGATAGTAGCCTCTGAGGTATTGTTGATGGTGAATGAAATGATAGGCTTAGGTGTATTGATGAAGCGGTCTTTTTCCATACGGAAAGAAGCGCCGGTGATGATGATTTTATCGCGCTGTGCTTGGTGTGCCTGGTTTTCTTCCTCCTGCTTGCGGAGTACGGAGATTTTTTCTGTCAGGGCGCTGATTTTCTCTTGTCGGCGCTGTTCCTCCTCTGCCTTTCTTCTTTCTGCTTCTTCTTTTTCACGCTGTTCGCGTTCGATGCGCTTTTTCTCTTTCTCTGCCTCACGTTTTGCTTTAATCTCTGCGGCAATGGCATTGATTTCAGCTACCGTCTTACCATCCAGCATTTTGTTGAGTGTGTAATCGTCTCCCAGGTTATCTAAGCCGATAATCATGTATGATGAGGCAAACTCTTTGGTTTCATCTACAGTCAGCGATTTGCACATTTTTTCCATGCTGGCTTTTGCGGCTTCGTTTGATGAGCCGTCGTAGCGTTCTTCGCATGAGGTCATGGTGAGGGCTGCCAGGGTAGCGAGTGCCAAAGTGGCGTGGCGGTGGAATGACTTGTGTGTTTTCATGGTGTGTGTGGTTAGTCTTTGAGTGTTATCATAGCGGGCAGGTTACTGGGCAGATATACCTTGTCAGCCTGGTTTTTGGTGATAGTATCGTAGGCGTTGAGTGTTTGCATATTGAGCATGATTTTTGTGGCTGCTTCTACACCAACGACACTTGCGAGCTCGCTGAGGTATTCTTTCTGAGCTTGTGCCATAATAAAGAGCGCTTTGCGTTCAGCCTCGGCCTTTGTTTCGATAGCTTTGCTGTTACCCTCAGCTTCGAGTGCAATGGCTCGTGCTTTGCGCTCGGCCGCCATTTGTTGCAGCATGGCTTCCTTTACATTATCTTCAAACTCGAGGGATTGAATCTCTACCCCCAGCACAGTCACGCCCCATTGAGCGAGTACAGTGGAGATATTGGCAACGACGGCATCGGATATCTTAGCGCGGGCGGAGAGCATTTCGTCCAGCGAGCGTAGACCTACCTGCCCGCGGAGCTCGGCCAGCACTTTCTCGCGCATGGAGTTGTGCAGGTGATCCACGGCGTATACAGCCTTGAGCGGGTCTGTAATGCGCCAGCGCAGTACGCAGTCGACAAGAACGTCAACATTGTCTCGTGTGGCACAATTGCGAGCGTGCAGGTTGGTTAATTGCTCGGAAAGCTCGATGAAGGAGCCATTCTTGTATGATTCCGGCCAGTGGCTTACATTTTTAGTGTTGTGCCAAAGACCAAAGAGGGGGAAGTTGATATTGAGGCCGGAGGAAAGCACCTTTTTGGGTTTACCGAAGACCTCCACCACCGCGCAGTGATTCTGCGGGATGACGACGATTTCAAAAAGACCGAAGTTCATAGCTAAAGAGGACTGAAGAATTAATTAAACGGAACGCCCTTGGCATCTTTGTTTACGGCAAACATCTGGTAGAAAATGTAGAGCCCCTGGAAGAGCAGCAGGCCAATACCCAGCAGAAGGGTAACACCCATGCCACCGGCGGCTTCGGCTTCTTCTGTGGCCGCAAAGACGAAGGTGCCCAGACCGCCCATCACCATCAGGAAGCCGGACAAAAAGCCGTTGAGAATCTTCATGAGCCCTTTGCCGGTGTAGCCAGCATAAAAGTCATGCAGACCGAGCCCGCCGAAGAGAAAGGCGAGGAGGATGTAGGTGAAGCGGGATTTTCCCTGTGCGATGTATACGACCTGTTGAGGGGATTGTGTATTGTTCATGGTGTGATAATGGTGAGAGATTGTTATTTTTGGAAAGTAGCCTTGATGGGTTGTCCTTTTTCGCGGATTTCGGAGCGGGAGGCCTCGCGGTCGCCCCACTCGGTGCCGTCCTCAAAGAACACGCTGTAGACGTACACTTTGACTGATTTGATTTTCTGGTCCAATAGGGGGCCGAAGGTCAAGGTTTCACTCTTCCCGGCGCGAATCATGTCGTCGGTATAGAACTTATCTTGTGCCAGCAGGTTTGAGGAAATATCGTTGCCGTAAACATCGAAGGGGACAGCCAAGAACTGAATGGCGGCAATGTTTTTGCCGGAGGTATTTTTTACGGAAATCTTGAGCTCGGGATGGTTAATGAAATCGTTGCTCTTGAGATGTGCTGTGGCAGTTATACCGCAATCGCCATCAAACTTCGAGGGTGGCGGAGGAGGAGTAGGTTTGGCCGGGGTTGCCTGAGGTTTTTCTGCTGCCGTGTCGCTGGCGGTGGTGGCAGGCTGTTCGGTAGCTTGTGCAGCCGGCGCTTGCTGTGTTTGGGTTGCACTTGTATTGCCCTTATTGTCACTATCGGCTACAGAGGCAATAGCACCAATCAAGCCTATTAACATATTGAAGCCGATGAAAACACAAATGGCTATGAGTAGCTTTTTACCGCAGCCGGACTTTTGCTCTTGTGGCACAAAGACCGGTATATTGGCCGGTGAAGGAGCATTTGTCGGTGTAAGACGATGCCCGCAGTGGTGGCAGCAGTTTTGCTGCTCGTTGATTTCTTTACCGCATTTGGAACAGAACATGGTGGTGATAATGGTGAGAGTTGATAGGTTTCGTTCGTAATAATATCTCAAAATGCGAACAAGTCAATAAAAAAATCTCAAAAAGATAATTTACAACTGAAGCAAGACATGGCATAATAGGGGCGTTAGCACGCAAGAGAACTATGAAACAGAGCAGCAAAGAGATGAGCAAGAAACAAGAAGGTGTGTCGGCAGAGAATGGGATGAGTTCGGAGCCGGAGGGGAAAGAAAGGCGGTTATCTCAAGATGATATATTGAAGCGATGTCGTGTAGAATTGAGCATGGAGGAATATGGGCGTTTAGCGCGGCGAGCCTTGCGTGAGGGGTGCACCCCCGAGGAGCTGGTGGCGCGCGAAATTGAGCAGCTTGCGCGAGGATAAAAAGCTCGCCGTGTCATAATTCTCATGCGGTTGTGATGATAGATTACCGCAATACCTTGACAAGAGCGTGCAATATGATATGCTCTGCTATATGACGATGGGGAACGACCAGACGGAGTTCAAAAATGCAGTCAAACAGTGGTTGAAGAGTCACAAGCTCGATTACCAGTGGATGGCGGAGCGTTGCGGCGTATCGGAAATCACGGTACGCAATTGGATGAGTCAGAAAAACATTCCCCCGCTGAAGCAGCAGCTGATAGAGCGGGTGATGGTACAGCTGCCTGCGGGCACAAATGATGCCGCACACAACAGTGTGCCCGGGGTGTCGGTCAATGCCAGTATGGCACTCACAGTGCAGCTGGCGCCGGAGCTCTACTGGCGCCTGACGGAGCGGGCGCAAGCTGCCGGCCTGACGGCGGAGGCGCTCGTGGCGCAAGCTATCAGCAACTTGCTGAGTGATACGCCGGAGCTATCTTCCCACGTGGCGCTCATGAAGAGTCGAGAGGTTATCTTGCCGCCGCTCGATAAATAATACTCTGTTACAGCTTCCATGGAGGTAAATGAGACCGTCATAGCGCTGCCCAAAGGAACTCGCCTGGAGAAGTATGAGCTGCTGGAGGTGCTGGGGCAGGGCGGCGGTGGCATTACGTACCTGGCTATTGACCACCAGCTGAGGCGTCAGGTGGTGGTGAAGGAGCATTTTCCTATGGGGCTTTGTCGCCGGGTGCCGGGTAGTGCACAGGTGGAGCCGGTGGAGGTGAAACCGTACGAGCGCTCTTTGAACAGCTTTTGCCGTGAGGCGCGTATATTGGCAGCCATGAATCACGCTGGGGTGGTGCCTATACATGAGCTATTCGGTGCGTGCGGTACGGCGTTCTTGGTCATTGACTATGTGGAGGGTATTACCCTGCGGGAGTGGCTGTGTAAGCATCCCTCAGCGGCGGCTATACAGCAGGTGGCGAATCAATTGCTGCATACCCTGGAGTATATGCATGGCTGCGGAGTAGTGCATCGCGATATTAAACCCGCCAACATATTGGTAAAGGAAGATGGCGCGCCGATTATTATTGATTTTGGTGCGGCGTTGATGGGGGAGCCAACGCATACCCTCACCTTGGTGGGCACGCCGGATTATGCAGCTCCTGAGCAGGCAGACCCATCGGTGGTGCCTGGGCCGCGAGTGGACATCTACGGACTGGGGCGCTCTTTTAGGGTTCTGGCCGATGAATTCGGCGTGCGCTTGCCGCGGCGTCTGGCCGCTACGCTCAAAAAAGCATGCCAACCGGCGCCTGAAAATCGCTATGCGTCAGCTGTGGAATGGTTGTGCGATATGGAGCCTTGGTTTAAGCGCCTCAAGTGGTTGTGGCGTGCAGCTGGCGTTCTGGCGGTGGCTATAGCTGTGGCATTGCTTATACCGGAAAAGGAGGTGAAGATACCCTACAGTGCTCCGTTCAATCTCGTATGGGTGGAAAATAATGGCGATATCATTCCGCAAACAGAAACGGTACCCCATCATCCGCAGGAAAAACAATTTGTAGCTGCGGCGCTGGCACTTCAAAAGGGGCTGAAAGATAAGGAAGCAGAGCTTAAGCAAAAAGTGAAGGCCGGTGAGTGGGTGGAATCCCGCTTCTATACAGAGATGATTCGCTTGCAGAAGGAGGTGAATAAAAGCTTCGATGCACTGGTGCAACAGTATATCGATGAATGCTTAGATGGAGTGGATCCGCTGCCGGATGATAGAGCCTATAATTTGGAAAAAATGCGAAAAGCGGGTATCAACCGGTATAAAAATTTAATGGAGCAGAGCCTCTTGGATGAAAAAAGTGCAGAAAAACGCTCGATACTTCAAGTTTTAGGGCTTGAGCCGTATTAATAAAGACGGAGAGAGGTGATGTTTGGCTTCCGGTTGCACAGAGATGAAGAGCAACTCCGCCATAAATGTGCGGAGTGGTTTACTGTGCACCTGCAAGAACTGCTCACCTATGCTCACCAGCAGGCCGATGCTCAGGCAGATGTGGAACTGCTGGTGACAACGGTGGCTGCCAACGTGACCCGCGCTGTGTGTGAGCACCGTGTGACAATGGAGGAACTGCATCCTTATGCCCTGCGCAGTATTTGGAATGCCGCCGCTCGTTTGCGAGAGCAGAATGCGCGCCGTCGACGCTCGGAGCAGCGTTTTGGTGAGCAGGAGTGGCAAGCTTCCCAACCACGTCACCCCTCCACCGAGGGGCCGGATGATGTGCAATTACAATTGCGCCGAGCAGTTCGCGGCTTGCCACAAGAACAAGGCTGTATCGTGACCATGCGTATATGGGATGAACTCACCTTTCCCGACATTGCTACCCGCCTGCAGCTGCCGGAGTCGACAGTTCGCAGTCGGTTCAGCGCTGCTCTCAAACAGATAAAACAAAGGATTTCTGCACCATGAATGACGATGAACAGGACCTGTTGACGCTGGAACATGCATTGCGTAGCCTGGCTGCCCGCGATAAGCAGGGCGCAGCAGAGGCCGCGACAGCTATGCAGGAGCGCGTGCAGCAGGTTATCTCTGCCGAGTCTGCTCGTGTGGAGCGCCGACAGGCTGTGTATCAGGCGGTTTCACTGGTGGCATCGCTCGTGTTGTTGCTGGGCATGGGCAGCCTTCTCTTTCTGAATGAAGATGTGCAGGTGGCTCTGGGGCTGAATATAGAGAGGTCTCCAGTCAAGGGCGATACTCAGACCATTGTTCCGCAATCTGTACCGGAGGTGGCAGTGTGTGCGGATTCGCTGGATGAGGGTAGTAAAGATGAACTGACAGTTGATTCTTCAGCCATTACTTATGCACCTGAAAGCGTGCGTATGCGGGGTATGGGAAAGAGTAGAAGCGCGGTGCTGAATTTAGAATCTTCTCCCACACCGCAGGTTAAGGCTGAAGGTGGAGCTGGTGAGCTTTCCCGCATGGTCGCTCAGGTGATGGCTCAGGAGCCTCACCCATGGATGAAACTGCGCTCTCTTTTCCTGCAAGGGGGAGGTAACCAAACGCTCGTTGTGAAAGAGGGCTTGACTGTCTCCTATGCTGACAGGGAGGTGAGCGTTATTGTCGAGAACGCTTCCGGGCAGAAGATGTACCACCTGCAATCGCCGGAAGATTCCTTACCCGAGGAAGTGAGGAAGTTGTTTGAACTGACGCCCGCGCAACCCTGACAGCCGACTCTGCGCCGCAGCTTGCCTTACTTAATCCCCATTTCGCGCAGTTTTTCGACCTGGCTGCGGTAGTTCCCCTTACCTTCGTACAGGCGCGAGCGGGCTTCGGCAAAGGCGTTGTTGGCGTTGTCGAGGGCTTTCTGCACGCCATCGAAGGATTCGCGGAAGAGGGCAAACTTCTCGTAGAGCAGGGTGGCGCGTTCCACTATAGCCTGCACATTCTTTTGCTGAGTATCGCGCTGCCACAGCAGGCGTGCCAGGTGCAGAGCCATCATGAGGTTCGCCGGGCTCAGCAGCAGTACCTTGCGGCGCATGGCCGTGGCCATCAGCTCGGGGGCACTCTGCACGGCAGCAATGTAGGCACCCTCATTCGGGATGAACATGAGCACAAAATCCGGTGAGCCGGGCTCCAGGCGCTCGTATTGCTTGCCCGCCAGTTCGCTCACATGAGCACGCACGGAGTTCAGGTGTGCTCGCAGAGCACTGCTGCGCGTTTCCTCGTCCTCCGCAGTCACGTAGTTCACATAGGCGGTAAGGGATACCTTGCTATCGATAATCAGGCTCAAATCCTGCGGCATATAGACCACAGCATCAGGCCGCAGACGCCCCTGCGGCGTATCATAGCTCTTTTGCAGCTCGTAGTGGATGCCCGCCTGCAAGCCGGCGCTTTCAAACAAACGCTCCAGCACAGCCTCACCCCAATCGCCTTGTACCTTGCTGTTGCCTTTCAGGGCGCGGGTCAGGTTTGCGGCATCGCGGCCTATCTCCTCGGCTCGGTTGAGCAGGAGAGCAACCATCTCGCGTACACTGGCTGTATTGTCCGCCCCGGCGGCTCGGGTATCGGCCACCGCGCGGGACAACCCCATCAACTGCTCACGCAGGGGAGCCAGGGTAGCACTCATTTGCTCGGCGTTGCTCCGGTGCAAGCCCAGAGCGCTTTGCTCCAGCACATCGGCAGCCAGTGCGCGGAATTGCTGCTGCACATCCACGCGGGTATTTTGCAGGGCTCGCAGTTCTGCCTCCAGCCCGGCAATGCGGTGCACCGCCCGGTAGCGAGCCACGGCATACCCCAGTACTACCCCGAGCCCCAGCGTAGCTGCTGCTCCACCCGCTGCGAGCCACATCATTTCCTGCTGCACCATATTTTTTACAGAATGCGTCTTTAGACAGACTATATTAATTCAACCCGAAGATGCGGATGAAGCCGGGGCAGAAGCGGCGCAGCAGGTAATAGGCGCTCAGGCTGGTGCCCAGGATGGCAAAGGGTGCCCAACTGGCTTGCACGATGGTGAGGTCGGCGCGGTACCCACCGGCGCAGAAGAACTTGATGCACTTGAGCAGCGGGTAGTGGGTGACGTAGACGAAGAATGCCGCCGGACCTGCCTTGGCTACCAAGGCGCAGAAGCGGGGCAGGTATTGCTCGCACAGGCAGCCGATGCTCATCGTTGTCACCACTCCCAGCAGCACGAGGGCACTGCTCATGATGGGCGGGTTGAAGCGCCAGTGGTACACTGCCGGCAGCAGGATGAGTGAGCCCAGAATCGGCACCCAGGCGTAGCCGCGAATGAACTCCGTAAGCTGCTGGGCATTGAAATAGCGGCGCACTAATAAACCGGCACCATAGAACCCCAGCGCCAGCACGCTTTCATACAGGCGGAAGGGCAGCCAGGCCACGCCTTCTCGGCCGTTCTTGGTGGCGGCTTCCACGTCAGCAAAGCACAGCACATCGCTCGCGGCGAAAATGATAAGCACCATGCCGAGCAGGGCTTTCATGGGCAGGCGTTGCAGAATAGGGCTGAAAAAGGCCAGAATGATGAGCGTACGCATGAACCACAGCGGCACATTGGTGAATGACCAGTACTTCCAGTCCAGCAGTCCCATTTCGCGCAGTACCATGTGGAAGTGGAACCAGCTCCAGTCACCCACACTGGTCTGGTCCCAGTAGTACAGCGGCATCATGGTCAGCATGGCTACAAAACCCCAGAACAGGTAGGGCCACAGCAGGCGTCCTGTGCGGCGGAAATCCAGCCATTGGCCATCAGCAGCCTTGTGCGTGAAGTATGCAGCAAAGAAAAAGAAGAAGTAGATGAGACTGCGGTAGGTGAATAAATCCGTAAAGAATGCGGGACTTTCCGTGTAGCGGTCGGTGTGGCGCACAATCACGCAGAAGGCCACATACACGCGGCAGAAATCAATCCATTGGACACGCCCTTTAGGTGCGATGGTGTTGCTCATGCCGTTATCTTAGCAGTTTACGTGCATTTGTCGATTCTAAAAGATAGTTTATCAATAAAAAGCGCTCGAATAAACAAAAAAAAGCCTCGCGTCCGTGTGGTACAGATGCGAGGCTTACCAGCGGAGAGAGTGGGATTCGAACCCACGGTGACATCTCTGCCACGCTCGATTTCGAGTCGAGTGCCTTAGACCAACTCAGCCATCTCTCCGTGAAGTGGTGGCGAGATTATGGCGGCGAAGTGGCGTGATGTCAAGTCATTTTTGTGGCGTGGTCGGTATTTCTGCTTGAGAAAGGAGGCAAAATATGCTAAAAATGGCCGAGCGGTGGCAAGGCCGCAAAATTTTTTAGATAAGAAAGATATGAAGCGAATTGTTACAAGTTTATTTTGTGCAGGTGCGTTAGTGTTGGCACTGAGTGGCGGTGCTATGGCTCAGGATGTTGCGGATTTGACATCCGGGCTGACTCGCACGCATGCCGACAAGCACTTCAGAAAGGATTACGTGTACCGTATTCTCGAGGATAATACCGTGCGTCGTACCTGGCAGGCGGAGGGTAAGAGTATTGCGGTGGATTTCGATATCCGCAGCGATAAGGCCATCGCTATTTTCATTGATTACAAGCCTGCGGCTGAGAAGCGCACGGCGTTGGCCGATGTGAAGGCGCTGACCGAAGGGCGCCGCGATGATGCTAAGTGGAGCAAAACGAAGAAAGAGGCCGTCGAGAAGGTGGGGTTGAAGAAGAATACACGCCTGATGCGCCTGAATGACAAGAGCTTGCTGTTCTGGGAGTCCGGCAGCAAGGAGAAGTGCAACCGCCTGTGCTGGTTTGCCACCGCTCCGAAGATGGACCGCATGACGCTGGGCGATGCTAATGAGTTCTCCGGCCGCACCGCTATGGGTAGTTCCGGTATGGCCGGTGTATCTAAACAGCTGCGTGCTGATGAGGAGCGCCGTATGCGCATCGAGCCTACCCCGGTGGGTGGTACCGCTGTGGCTGTAGCGACTCCTACCCCCACACCGCGCCCCGCTGCTACTCCTAAGCCTTCTGCCGAGCCCACGCGTCCCGTGCAGCGCCCCGCTGCTCCTGTGGCTGTGGCTCCTACGCAGGCCGAGCTGGATGATTTGGACCAGGAGGTGGCTGATACTGCGGAGCAGGGCGAGGCTGCGAACCTGTTGCAGGCACTGGGTATTGAGGTGGATGAGCGAGTGGCCAAGCTGATTTTGGGCTTGGTGGCTCTGCTGGTGCTCATTGGTATCTGGAGCGGTATTTCCTCTGCGCGTCGCAAGGCAAAGCAGCGTGCTGATTTCGAGAATCTGATGAACAACAAGGATTAACCATCTGCCATCACCTCTGTTGTTATGACCCGTAAAATCTTTTTTGCTGCTCTGGGCTGTCTGTTGATGTGCCAGTGCAATACCATGAAATCCGATTGCGAGGCACTGCGCATTCGCGAGGCGGAGATTGCTAAGGAAACCCCGGGGGACTACTATGTAGGACGCCGCTACTGGATTCCTTACACCCGCTTCTGGGGGTACCTGCGTAAGCCTGGCCAGAGCTGGCGCGAGTCCAAACTGGTCATGATGGATGAGCGCAACTGCCTTACGCCCGACCGCGGCATTGAGCCGCCTACAGAGGGTGCCGTGTTCGGCACGGATAACAATGTGGAATATATCGTAAAGGGTACGTATACAGGTGCCAATGCGTATGATTCCGGCACTAATCAGGTACTGCCGATTTTCCGCCCTACGTCGTTCAAGGTGCGCAATAATAAGCCCGGGTACCTCTTTGTACCCTCCGAGGATTACGACCCCAACTATGTAACCCTGCGCCCTGTTATCATGCCTACACCACAGCAGTGCGCTCAATTTCGCTAATATGACGCGCATTTGACGCGCAGCTCCATCGTTTATCTGCTAGAATAGGCGCAAGAATTCGTCTTTATCGTTTTTTCAGGAACTTAGAACTTTTCAAGCTTTTTTATGGCTCAATCCAAAATTCTCGTAGGTCTCGAAATCGGCACCTCCAAAACCTGCATGGTTGTGGGCGAAATCCGCCCCGATGCCACGGCTACCATTATCGGCGTAGGTGAGGTACCCACAGCCGGTGTGCGCAAGGGTGAGATTGTAGACCAAACCTTTGCCCGTCAGTGTGTATGCGATGCCTGGCAGCTGGCTCAGGACCATGCTGAAGTGGATATTCTCAATGTATTCCTTTCCGTTACCGGTGAGCACATCTATGGTGAGAACAGCGTGGGCTCCTACCGCTTGCCTGATGATGAGGACATCATCGAGGATGACCACGTGAAGCTCGCTAAGGAGAAGGCCGAGCAGGCCGAGATTTCCAGCGACCGCTTTGCTGTGAACCGTGAGCTGGGCAATTTCTCCATCGACAATCGCGAGGCTTCCCGTCACCCCGTAGGCCTGACCGGCCGTACGCTCGATGTGAACTGCCACATTATGCACGGCATTCGCACCCGCCTGCAGAACTCCCTGCTGTGCGTGCGCCAGGTACCGCTGGAGGTGGAGGATATCGTCTTTGCTCCGCTTGCTACGGCACAGATGGTGCTCAACCGCCAGCAGAAGGAGGCCGGCGCTCTCTTGATTGACATTGGTGGTGGTACGTCCGACTTCATTTGCTACAGTGGTGGCGATGTGGTGGCCAGCGGCTGTATCCCGGCCGGTGGTAACACAATCAACAGCGATATCATGAAGCTTTCCGAGCAGCGCGTGAACAGCACCAAGGCTGCTGAAGTGCTGAAGTGCACCGAGGGTAACGCCTTTGGCGACGAGAAGGACCGCTCTCTGGCTATTTATAAGAGTGAGAACGGCCTGAGCGATGCTTCCATCGCCCGTGGTGACCTGAACCGCATCATCCGTAACCGCCTGGCCGACATTCTTGTGCGTGTGGGTAAGCGTGTGCCTGAGGACGTGTGGAAGCAGAGCGGTATGAGCGTGTACTTGTCCGGTGGTACCAGCTTGATGCGTGGTCTGGACTCCTTGGCTCAACACATCTACAACGTACCCGTGCATCAGCCGTCTCCCCTGCCTGAGGGGCAGAACCACTCCTACCTGGCAGACCCCCGCTACTGCACCGCCATCGGCCTCATTCGCTTTGCTCAGCGCTATGATGACGAGGCTTTGCGCAATGCTTCGCCGGGCTTCATTAAGCGCCTGTTCAACATGTTCCGCGGCCGTCGCTACTGATTCTGACTGCCCTTCACGGTACAGCAGCATTTCACTCTTACACCCTCTCACACGATTATGCTCCCATACCAAACCATTCCGCAGAAGGAAGACGGCATAGCCATCGTCGGTATCGGCGGTGCCGGTGCCAACATCCTGCAATGCTTCGCGGGCTCCAGCGCTAACAATGTGCGCCTCTATACCCTGTCGCTCGATGAACGCGTGGGGCGCGCCTGCGGCACCAATGTGGAGTTTGTGCAGCTGGGCGGTGGTATGAACCACGGCCTGGGCTCCGGTGGCGACCCTTCCGTGGGTACTCGCGCTGCCTTGGAGAGCCGTGCGGAGATTCAGGCCATGATGAAGGATGCCCGCTTGCTGGTACTGGTGGCGGGTCTGGGTGGCGGTACGGGCTCCGGCGCGGCGCCTGTGCTGGCACAGCTGGCTCGCGAGGCTGGCTTGTTCCTGGTATCGGTGCTGGTCATGCCCTTCAGCTTTGAGGGTAAGCGCCGCCGCGAGCAGGCCGAACTGGCTCGCGAGGAGGTAGCCCGCCTGAGCGATATTGTTTTCTGCTTCGAGAATGACTACATGGAGGAGCTTTTCCGCAACCGCGCAGGTGCTCGTGCCGTGTTTGAGGAGGTGGACCGCATGCTGGCTCGTGCCACGGCCTCTGTGCCCATGCTGGCTTCCTCCCCCGGTTTCATCAACCTGGGGCTGGATGAATTGGCCACCGCGCTCGAAAATCAGGATTCCCGCTGCATTTTCGGCAGCGGCAGCGGCTATGGCCCCAACCGCGCCGAGGCTGCAGCCCGTGCCGTGCTGGAGTCTCCCCTCGTGGCTTACCATGGCGCTATCAGCTTTGCCCGCACGGTCATTGTGCACATAGCCGGTGGCGATAGCTTGTCCCTTACCGAGATTCGCACCGTCATGGAGAACATCCGCGCCGGGCTGGCTGATGAGGAGGTCAACATCTTCTTCGGTACTACGGTGAAGCCCCACCTGGGCGATGAAATCCGCGTCACGCTCATTGCATCCATCAATGCTGATGAGTTTAAGACTGCTATCGAAACGCCGCCTGTGCCCGAGCGTATCCCTACGCAGGAGCCGCAGGAAGCCCCCGCCGAGGTGGAGGAAGAAGTGCCGGGCGCTGACCTGTACACGGAGGATATGGATGAGTTGGTGGCACCAGTGGAAGAGTTTGATGGTGAGGAAGCAATTGAGCCTTAGGTGGAG
>JAFOZZ010000174.1 GCA_017390945.1 Akkermansia sp. | reverse complement strand
CTTTATCGCAGGTCAACTGAGCCGCCGCTGGCTGCGCCAGTGGGTCGAGCGCAACAAGGGGCTCATCAAGTGGAACGACCAAGGCACTATCTGGCTGGTCATCTACACCTCTTTCTCCAATGCCACGGCGAACGGCTACTGGCAGTTGCTTGCCTGGCACCACCTGCTGGGGCTTATTGTCGTCTGCGCCATCTTCCTCTGCATCACCTTTGCCGCCACCTACTACAGCAGTAAGTGGATGGGCTTCAACCGCGAGGACCGCATTACCATCGTCTTCTGCGGCTCCAAGAAAAGTCTGGCCGTCGGCGCGCCCATGATGCTGGCCATCTTCGGCGAGCTGGACAACAACCTGCTGCTCCCCCTCATGGTATTCCACCAGGTACAGCTCATGGCCTGTGCTCATCTCGCACGCATCTGGCAACAAAAAGCTCAAAACAACGCATGAACACCGCTTTCACCAACTGGGGCACCACTCACCTGATTACCATGGCGATTATCGCCATCATTGCCTACCTGTTCGTGTGGTATGGCAGACGCCAATCCGCCGAGGGACGCATCTATTTCGCGCGTAGACTCGGGCTGGTCATCCTGCTGTTTTTCATCTTTGAATACACATGGCGCTTCGCCACCTACGGATTCGCCGGTTGCATTGAGCACCAGTTGCTCCCCCTGCATTTCTGCGCTATCATGTCGCTCATCTGCATCATTGCCATGTGGTGGCGTGCCCCTTGGGCCTGTTCTCTGGTGTACTTTGGCATCCTCAGCGCCAGTATCCAGGCCATCATCACACCTGTGCTGCGCGATAATTTCCCCTCCATCGCCTTTTTCAACTTCTTCATCTCCCACAGCCTGCTGTTCCTGGCCGCTCTCACACAAATCGGAGTACTGGGCTGGCGAGCCCGCCGCCGCGACCCGCTCCTCTGCCTCCTGCTCATGGATGCCTACATTCTCGCCATCCATCCGGTCAACCTCTGGCTGCACAGCAACTACGGCTTCACCGCCCACGGCCCCGCCGGCACCATCCTCGCCCAACTCGGCCCAGGCCCCTGGTACTACCTCAAGCTCCAGCTCCCCGCCCTCGCATTATTTTACCTGATGTACCTGTTTGTACGTCCGACTGGCAAAAACTGCTCGCGCAGCGAGCAATTTAATTGAGCCGTCAGGCTCAATTTCACTCATGCTTGCATGAATTTAACTTGCCCTATGGGCAAATTTCACTTATCATATTGCAGTAGTGAAATTCTCGCTGCGCTCGAGTGAAATTGGTGCTCCGCACCAGTGAAATTATCCCCTACGGGAATAGTTAAATTGCGGGCATCCGCCCGCAGCAATGGTCTTCGCTGCTCGCGCAGCGAGCAATTTAACTGAGCCGTCAGGCTCAATTTCACTCATGCTTGCATGAATTTAACTTGCCCTATGGGCAAATTTCACTTATCATACACCGAGTTAAGAAACTCAGCTTCGTTATTATGACGTCACCACAGAAAGGCAAACTCAAAGCAACCTCAATTGCTTTCGCTACTCAAATTTTAGCGTTATGTGACAGAATAGAACGCAAAGCAATCCTCAAACAGCAATTAGGAAGAGCTGCTACTAGTATAGGTGCCAATATTCACGAGGCTCACTATGCAGAAAGCCGTGACGATTTTATCCATAAGTTCAAAATCGCACTCAAGGAATGTCACGAAACAGAATATTGGCTGACTCTTTTATCAGAATGCTGTAAGGAACACATGGAAGAAGCCTTAAAATTGCGCAACGATGCAGGCGCAATCAGAAGAATGTTAATATCCTCCATTAACACCATCCGAAACAACTCAGAAATCTATCCCTCATAAAGCGAATTCCTTGCTGCTCGCGCAGCGAGCAATTTAACTGAGCTGTCAGGCTCAATTTCACTCATGCTTGCATGAATTTCACTTGCCCAAAGGGCAAATTTCACTTATCATTTTTCTGAGGTGAAATTCTCGCTACGCTCGAGTGAAATTGGTGCTCCGCACCAGTGAAATTATCCCCTACGGGAATAGTTAAATTGCGGGCATCCGCCCGCAGCAATACAACTCGAAACTCGTAACTGTCCATGTTCGTCCGCTGGTCACCACCGCACATCATCGCACTTATCCTCACTGTTCTCATAGCCGCCCTCGTTCTCTGGCTGGGGAGCCGCATGCAGGAGCGCGGGCGCTTCCGCCTGTGCCGTGTGCTGGGTGGTATCGTTCTCTTCCAACTGGTGAGTGAGTTCATCTGGCGTGCGTGTGTAGACGACTACGGCCCATGGCAATACAACCTCCCGCTGCACTTCTGCTCCTTCATGAGCGTCTTTGCCTTCATCGCTCTGTGGTGGCGGGTACGCTGGGTCTGTGCCATTGTCTACTTCGGGGTGTTGGTCGGCAGCATTCAAGGACTCATCACTCCGGCCATGGCGGATGGCTACCCCAGCATGGCCTTCTTCGTCTTCTTCATTGCCCACAGCCTGCTCCTCATTGTTGCCCTGGCCATTCCTGTACTCCTCGGTTGGCGCGCCCGCGGGTGGGACGACGTAAAAACACTGCTCATCATGGATGCCTATGTGCTGCTCGTGCACCCCATCAACCTGTGGCTCAATACCAACTACGGCTACACTATGGGCGCCCCTATCCCCGGCACACTGCTGGACTACCTTGGTCCAGCCCCCTGGTACTACCTGTGGGCTCAGCTGCCGGTACTCGCCATGCTGCGCCTGCTCATGCTCCCGGTGCACGATAAAACGGAGGATTAAGTCAGTTACGAGTTTCGAGTTACCTTTCCATTGCCAATCGTCAATTGTCAATGGTAGTAGATTGTAGATAAATTTCTTGCCGCCACGGCGGAAATATGCTAGCATAGCCCGCCGCGTCAGAAGGACGCTCACCGCACGATTATGGCAGAGAAGTTCGACATCAACAGCTTGAATGAAGCGCAGCGCCAGGCTGTGCAGACCCTCAACGGCCCGGTACTCATTCTGGCCGGAGCAGGCACAGGCAAAACCCGTACCGTCACCTGCCGCATCGCCAACATGATTGACAAGGGCGTGAACCCCGCCGGCATCCTGGCCCTCACCTTCACCAACAAGGCCGCTAACGAAATGGCTGACCGCGTGGCCGGACTGGTGGACCGCAAAGCCGCCCGCAAAATGACGGTGTGCACCTTCCACTCCCTCTGCGTACGCATTCTGCGCCAGGACATCGGCAAGCTCGGCTATAAAGAGAACTTTTCCATCTACACCGGCAGCGACCAGAGCGGCTTGCTCAAGCGCCTGATTATGGAGTACGGCGCCCGCCGCGAAAAGCTGGAACCCGCTCAAGTGATAGCGGAATACTCCCGCGTGCGCAACAACGGGCAGGACTACAAGGACATTGAGGACTCGCTCATCTCCGCCGTAGCCGGTGCCTACCAGCGCGAGCTGCGCGCCCAGAACGCCGTAGACTTCGACGACCTGCTCATCCTCACCGAGCGC
Source organism: Akkermansia sp. (assembly GCA_017390945.1). GTDB lineage: Bacteria > Verrucomicrobiota > Verrucomicrobiia > Verrucomicrobiales > Akkermansiaceae > Akkermansia. Next base: position 1,958 of record JAFOZZ010000174.1, on the reverse strand, counting down.
CTGCTGCGCTGCTACCCGGATGTGCACGAGAAGTGGAACAAGCGCTTTTCCTACATCACCGTAGACGAGTTCCAGGACACAAACTCTCTGCAAATGAGTCTGCTGCGACAGCTCGTCGGGCCGGAGCACAATGTCTGCGTGGTGGGCGATGACGACCAATCCATTTACGGCTGGCGAGGCGCCCAGATTTCCAACATTCTGGACTTCGAGAGCTTCTTCCCGAACCCCACCGTCATCAAGCTGGAGGAAAACTACCGCTGCACCAAGCAGGTGCTCGATTGCGCGAACATCCTCATCCGCAACAATGCAGGCCGCCGCGACAAAACACTGCGCACCAATAAGGTGGGCGAATACCCTGTGCGCCTGCTGGCCATGCCGGGGCCGGAGGAGGAATCCGAGTTCATGGCCGACGAAATCGAGCAGATTCACCTGCGCGACCGCCAGCCCTGGGAGTCCTTCGCCGTCCTCTTCCGCGCCAATGCCCAGAGCCGCGCGCTGGAAATGGCACTGCGTGAGCGCCACATTCCCTACCGCATGGTCGGAACCAAGAGCTTCTTCGACCGCCGCGAGGTGAAGGACCTGATGAGTTACCTGCAAATGATGGACAACCCGGATGCAGACCTGCACCTGCTGCGTGTGCTCAACACGCCGCCGCGTGGCATCAGCGCCAACACCGCCTCCTTCGCCATCGACTGGAGCCGCGAGAACAAGAAGAGCATCTGGGCTACCCTGCTCGACCTTTCCTTCCTGTCGGAGTGCTCGACGCGCTCGCAGAACAGCATCGCAGCCTTCACCGAGCTCGTTACCCGCTACGGTACGGAGTTCGCCCAAAGCGAGCGACCCTTCGTCGACATCCTCACCGATTTCCTCAAGGAGACGCAGTACGAGGAATACATCTCCAAAAACTGCAAGACGGAGGAAGAAAAGAACCGCCGCCAGGCCGCCATCGATGACATCAAGAGCGCGCTGCGCCAGTACTGGCTGCCCGGTGCCAAGCTCACGGACTTCCTCTCCAAAATCAACCTCGATAACGACCGCGATGATGACGACATCGAGGCCAAGAGCGGCGTGTGCCTCATCACCATGCACGCCGCCAAGGGGCTGGAGTTCCCGCAGGTGTACATCGTCGGTGTGGAGGACGGGCTGCTGCCCCACACGCGCTCGGTGGATGAAGGCAACCTGGACGAGGAACGCCGCCTGTTCTACGTAGGCATCACCCGCGCCCGCGAACGCCTGACCATGACCTACTGCGCCAAGCGCACCCGCTATGGCCAGCAGGAGCGCTGCCAGCCCTCCTGCTTCATCAGCGAAATCCCCAACCGCCTCTACGAGTTCATCGATTACGATAAACTCATGAAAACTCCGCTCACCGAGGAGCAATGCGAGGACGCTATCGCCTCCCTCCGTGCGCTACTGGATGATTAAAAAAACTGCCCCGCGCAGCGGGGCAATATAACCGCCTGCTCCGGCAGGCGCCTTTTTTCTCTCACTGCCCCGCGAAGTGGGGCAATATAACCCGCTCCGCAGGAGCGGATATAACTGTGCCGCAGGCACAATATAACTGAGCCAACGGCTCAATATAACCGCCTGCCCCAGCAGGCATTGCCTCCTCTCGAATTCCGCGGGCAAAGCCCGCCTAACTCCACCACTGCCCGCAAAGCGGGGCAATTTCACTAAGCGCTAGCTTAATTTCACTGCGGGCTTTCGCCCGCAATTTCACTATATGCCGCCAGGCATATAATTTCACCGGAGAAGCGCAGCGAAGCCGCCCATTCTACTTCAACATCAAACATTAAACATCCACCTTTGCCTCCGGGCTAACGCCCGTCGCCGTTATCTGCCGCCCTCTACGACATCGCATTCGCGATGCCGCCCGGGCTCAAATTATTTTTCTATGCTTACCCGGGGTTACGGCGCGTTGCGCCTTCACCACCGGGCTACTATCTGTCGTCCCTGCG
>JAFOZZ010000173.1 GCA_017390945.1 Akkermansia sp. | reverse complement strand
GTTACCACTGGCCGTCTTTCAACGTGGCAGATTCCTGCGTGTGCATCGCTGCCGGCCTTTTCCTGATTGCTTCCTTCATGGCTCCGCCGGAGCAGAAGGAGGAGAAGAAGGACGCCGCCGCTCCTGCTGACGAGGAACCTCAAGCCTGATTTCCCACACCATGTGGCGCTACGCTCTTTACCTGCTTGCGGCGGTGCCGGCTCTGGCTGGCTTTGCCAGGACGGAGCAGTCCGTGCAGCTGAAGCACGGGCAGAATGCCGTTACCCTCACCTTTGAGGCCGACCAGCGCATCCGCAAGGCCAAGCCGCACTGCGATTGCACCACCGTGAGCATCGACAACAACCGCCTCGTGGCTCAGGTGGATGCCTCCAAGTTCGAGGGGCAGGTGGAAAAGACGATTGATGCCACCACGGCGGATGGCCGCACTACGCGCCTCACCATGCGCTTTACTGTGCCTGCCGCGCTCAACCTGAGCGCCCGCACCCTGCAATGGAAGCTGGGCGAGGCACCCAGGCCACAGACCCTCCGCATCAGCATTCCCAAAGGCTCGCCCGTGCAGCGCGTGACAGAGGCCTCGCTCTCCGGCTCCGACTTCGACTACGACCCTCGCAAGGGCTCCCGCCCCGGCGAGTTCACCGTCACCGTCACCCCCAAGTCCACCGCTAAGCGCACCCTCAATCGCCTGATGATTGATACGGATTCCACCGATCCCCGCTTCGCCCGCTTTATTATCTATTTGCAGGTGAAGAAGTAAAAATACGGTGTCGCTGAGGCATACCAGTTTTATCCAGTAATGGGCTCCCGCCCGCAAGAGAAAAGCCGCAGTCTGCAGAGACTGCGGCTTTTTCTGTTGCACCGTAGGTGCTGAACTTTTACTTGGCGAAGAAGTCGCGCAGGGAGTTGAAGTCATCTGCCGTGGGCTGGTCGGCGCGGGCGATGGCTTCCTTCTGGGCGGCGGTGATGTCGGCGATGCCCTTGGCGGCCAGCGCGAGCATCTGAGCCATTTCTTCGGCGGTGAAAACGGCTTCCTCGCCGCTGCCCTGTACCTCGACGTACTGGCCTTGCTCGGTCATCACGACGTTCATGTCCACCTCGGCGTCCTTGTCCTCCACGTAGCAGAGGTCGAGGATGGGGGTGCCTTGCAGCTTGCCGACGGACACGGCGGAGACGAGCTGGCGCATGGGGTTGGTGGTGATGGCTCCCTTGGCCATGATGCGGTTGATGGCGATGGCGAGAGCCACGGCGGCACCGGTGATGGAGGCGGTACGGGTGCCGCCGTCGGCCTGCAGGACATCGCAGTCAATCCAGACAGTACGCTGACCGAGTGCCTCCAGATCCATCACGGCGCGGAGGGAGCGGCCAATGAGGCGCTGAATCTCGACGGAGCGGCCATCCACCTTGCCAGCGGTGCTGTCGCGGCGCTTGCGGTCGAGGGTGGAGTAGGGGAGCATGGCGTACTCGGCGGTAAGCCAGCCGCCGGGGATACCCTGAGCCTTCATCCAGCGCGGGACGTCCTCCTCGATGGTGACGGCGCAGATGACGCGGGTGTTGCCGAAGCAGGAAAGCACGGAGGCGGTGGCGTGGGGCGCCACGTCGAGCACGAATTCGAGCGGGCGCATTTCATCCAGCCCGCGATTGTTCAAACGTTCCATGACTTATGTTTACCACAGAGCGGCTCATTTATCAATCAAAAAACGAAATTGACAGAGAGTGCATGGTGTGGTAAAAGAAGGGCAGAATGAAAGATACCTTTGCCCAGCTTATCCGACTTGGTTTAATCATCCTGGCGTTGGCCGTGGTGCTGTATTGGGTGGATGCCGCGTGGTTTGCGCCGCGGCGTTTGCCGGCCTGTGTGCAGGCGGAGCTGCCCGAGGGGCGTGTGTGTCTGGAGACGGTGCGCACGCAGTATGGCGACAAGGTGGTGTGGATAGATGCCCGCAGCGAGAGTGATTTTGAAATCAATCACCTCATGTTCAATGATAACCGCATGTTCCCCGTGCGCCCGGGTGCGCAGAAGCAGGCCTTGATGGATGCCGCGGTGGAGCGCCTGATGGAGGCCGGGGAGCGTGGTGAGTGCATTGTGGTCTTCTGCACGAATGATTGCACGGCATCGGAGGACATAGCCCGCGAGTTGCGCGAGCTGCAACTGACGGAGGCACCTATCTATGTGTTAAACGGCGGCTGGGATGTGCTGAAAGCTGCTGGTATGGTCAATTTATAAGAACGAGAACGCCATGAAACGCAGCGACGTTGAGAAGATGCTGGAGGCCGGGCTGATATCGCCGACCCAGCGGGATGCTATTGTGGAGCACTTCCGTCTGAATGAAAGTAAGGGCATGCGCTGGCTGCTCATCTGCCTGTCCGTGCTGGCGGGTGGCTTGATTGTGGCGGGTATGGTGATGCTGGTGTCCGCCAACTGGTACAGCATACCGCCGCTGGTGAAGATGCTGGTGGCCATGCTGCTGATGTCTGGCTTCTGGTTCGCCTGGGCAAAGCAGCGTGAAGTGCGCCCCATCACATCGGAGGTATTAGGCTTTTGCGGTGGTGGTATGTGGTTGGCGTGCATTGCGCTCTACGGGCAGATTTTTCAGTTGCAGAATCCCTTTGTGGAGGGCTGCACGCTGTTCTTTGCGGGTATTGTGCTGCTGCCGTTTGTATGCCGCCAGCGTTTCCTGATATGGGCGGTGGTGCTGGTGTCCTTTATTGAACTTATCGCGCTGGGGGTAAGCTCTACCAGCTATCTGAGCCTGGTAAAGTGGATACCCGGATTCCGCGATGTATACACGGTATTCGTTGCGTTGCTGATGGGGGCTATCTGGTGGGGAGTGGCGGAGAAATGGCGTGTGTCCTCCGAGCGCTGGCGTAGCTATTACTGGGTGGCTCCGGTACTGCTGCTGTCATGCGTTTCTGTGACGCAGATGATGATGTATGAGGGGATTCCCTCCAAGGATCTGGATATCGTCATCTGTGTGCTCATGGCGCTGGTGCCGGTGGTGTTGTTTGCGCTGAAGCCGCGGGGGATGCAGTGGCTGCCCTGGGGCGGCGTATCGGCTGTCATTAGTCTGGCGCTGCCGTGCTGGTTCCTGGTGGGTGGGCTGCATGAACACGCCGGCTTGCGCAACGTTGGGCATTATACTTACCAGGCTGTCGAAAATGCGGCGTCTCTTCTGCCTGCGTGGGTGGCGCGTTTCTCCGGTATCATCATTTACTTCCTCATGTCGCTGCTGATGATGTTCAGCGGTGTGCGTGCCCGCCGCATGAGCTGGATCAATATCGGCTCGCTCATGGTGGTATTCACAGCCATTGCTCTGGTGACTGATGTGCTGCGCAGCTACACCTTTTCGGGGCTGGTGCTGGTGGGTGCCGGTCTGTTGTTGCTGGCACTGGGTGTGCTGCTGGAGAAGAGCCGTCGCCGCCTCATCCGCACTGTATGTAACCCTCAACCCTCCACTTCTCAGTCATGAAAAATCATTTATCCCTTATTCTTCTTGGGGCTGTCGTCGCAGGTCAGCTGGGATGGCTGGGCTACAACTACTATGCTCGCACGGAGGAAATAGCCAGCGCGCCTGTACTTACGGTGTCGTGCGATGCTCTCGACCCGCGCGATATGTTCCGCGGGGACTATGTACGCTTTACAGCCCACTGGGAGCTGCCTGTCACCGACCCGGCATTTACCGACCTGTTGCACTGGAATACTCTGGCGCCGACGCCTGACAAGTCGGGGATGGTGAACGTATACGTCCATGCACCCACGGCCCAGGATTGTGGGAGTCGAGTTATCCCCATTGACCAGCTGAAGACGATTCCCGCCAAGGCGGCCACCAATCCTGATTCTGTGGAGCTGATTTTCGATAAGTCATACTCGATATTCAGTCTGGCAGGCTATTGGCTCCCCAGTGAACATGGCGTGTCTAAGCTTGTTCGTGTGGTGAAGGCTGACAGCGCACTCGATGTACCACGAGGGGGCGAAATCCGTACCATGGTGAACGTTCGCTGTTCGGATAGCGTGGTACAGCTGGAGGATGGCAGCTTGCAGGTGAAGGCATCGCTACGGGTCTATCTTCAACCAAACGAGGAGACGAGGTACTCCAGCTTCCGCTTCTATGTGCCGGAGAAAATGGGCGAGCCCGCCGACGCCTGGCGTGAGGGGCAGAAGCATCAACAGAAGAAAGAGCCTTTCCCTCGCAATCGCATTGAAACGACGGTAGATTTCGCCTGCCGCGGCCGCAATGGCCTCACCGTGAAACAGGTCTACCTCAACGGAATCCCCTGGGTGGAAGCCATCGAGCAGATGCGCGCCGGTACGTTTCGCTTGCTGCCGCAAGAGTGATTTTTGATGTTTGATTTTGGATTTTTGATATTGAGAGCTCGGCGGGCAGGGGCGCAGTGCGTACCGCACTGCTAATGTTTAATTTTTAATGTTTAAAGTGAAAGTTCGGCGGGCATACGCCCGCAAAGCTCTGCTCAGCTTTGCATTGGCTTGTGCTCCGCGCCCTAAAGCGCGGGCCTGCCTGTCGGCAGGCAGGCGTTACGCGTGGAATTCGCTTTGCTTATCCCCGCACCGAAAGGCGCCTGACTCAATACTCTGTCGATTGTAAATTGTAGATTGTAGATAAAAATCCGTCTTTCGGAATTAGGCCTTCGTACTTCCAAATTCCTTTGTCTGGATATGTGTGTAGCTGCCCGTTGCAGCAGATGGCGAGGGCATTGACGCCGAGACAATCGGGGCAGTGTGAGGGCGCGATGCCGTGCTGGGAGAGGATGTGGGCAAGCTCTTTGTTGTAAAGCTCATCGTTGGCGAGGTCGTCCCAAAGGGCAAGCAGCCAGCCGCCGCCGGGTAGGGGCGTGGCTTCAATGGAGAAGCGGTGCTCCGCGGTTTCGCTCACGGCGATGCTGGTGCCCCCTTTGCTGTGGCAGATGGTGCCCGGTAGCTCCTGCAGGTAGGTGCGGAGTGTCTCGAAGCTGAGGTTGCAAGGCGTAGTGGTGGCGGTGCACAGCTGCTGCTGCAAGGGGCGCTCGCTGCGCTGCCTGGCGATGCGGCGCAGGTGCCGGTCATCGCTCCAGCGGAGGTAGTGCAGGAAGAGCCACAGACTTGCCATGGTGAAAGCGGCTACGAAGGTGATTTCTCTTGCCGGTTCCGATGTGGCGGGGAGCAGGTAATGCGTGGCAGCCAGCAGGGTGAAGAGGCTGCCATGCAGCAGGTGAAACAGCCACGCGCGGGAGATGTGCTCTGTGTAGTTCCACCAGAGCATTGCGCCGATTACCAAGGCAATGTAGATAGCGGTTGTCATGTGCCCTTGGGTGTGTAAGCTGCTAGCCAGGTGCGGAAGTCGTCCTCCGGGGCGAGGACGGTGTGCAGGAACTCATCGAAGTGCATGAGCTGATCTGCCGGGGAGATGACGACTTGCCCGCGCGTGCAGATGGCGATGCCGCGTGCTCGCATGCCCAGCAGGTGCTTGTGGCAGGGGATGCCGGCGGATTTGCAGGCGGATTTCACCTCCTTGTCGCGCAGCTCGAACTCGGAGGGCGACCAGAAGATGGACACCCAGCCGCCGCCGGGGATGAGGTGCAGCTGGAGGACGTAGTCGTCGCCGTTGTTCCATGCCAGGAAATGGAGGGAGGTTTTGACGACGGTCAGCGGGTCTTTCTTTGCCAGTTCAGTGAAGCGGGCGATGAGCTGCTCGTTGCTGATGGTGAAGGCGAGGGCGGTTTTCTTGAGGCGGCGTGCGGGCATGCGTGAGCGCTTGCGGCCGCGGATGTGTGCCTGTCCTTCGCGGATGAGCCAGCGTCCCAGCTCCCACAGGCCGTGGCAACCCAGCAGGACAAATGCCACCATGCCGCACTCGGCCGCAGCAGTGCTGCCAGCCAGGTAGCACCCGGCGGCTGTCAGCAGACTGAGCACGATGAGTACCATGCTGATGCGGTAGCGCCGCCGCCCCAGGTGCTCGAAAGCCAGCATGTAGGCCAGGCAGAGGAGAACAACGGCTATCATGAGGGTCTCAGCGGGCATGGCGGTGGCGGCTTACTGCTCGGTTTTGCGGTAGGCGGTGTGCTGGCGCAGGTGGGCTTTGGCCTCGCCCAGCAGGAAGAAGGAGCCGCAGATGAGGGTGTGCGGCGGCATGTCTGCCAGAGCCTCGGCCAGGGTGGATGGCAGGCTGATGGGGGCGGTGGATGCGGCGCGAATCTTACCCTCCATGTCGGCAGGGGGGAGAATGCGCGGGCTCTGCACCGGCGGCAGTACCCACTCGCTTACGATGGGGGAGAGCAGCTCCAGCACTTCATCGAGCGCTTTGTCGGCAGAACCGGCGTAGATGCAGCGGGCTTTCTGCTCACCATAGGCCTGGCGCCAGCTGTCCACCAGTACGCGGATGGCGGGCGGGTTGTGAGCGCCGTCCATGATGACCTGCGGGGCTATTTCCTCGAAGCGCCCGGGCCATTGCACCTCGGCCAGGCCGCGGGCTATCTCCGCCTCGCTGGCCAGGAAATGTGGCAGGGCACGCAGGGCGGCGAGTGCCAGCGCGGCATTCTGGCGCTGGTGGGCGCCACGGAGGCCGAGCGGAAGCTCGCATTCCTCGGTGACGATGCGGTAGGTGGTATCCATACGCTGGGCTGCGGCATGGATGGCGCGCACGGCCTCCGGTTGCTGCGGGGCGCTGAGGGCGGGGCGGTGCCAGGCAAAGATGGCGGCTTTCTCCGCGGCGATTTCCTCGAGCGTGTTGCCGAGGTACTGGGTGTGATCCATGCCGATGGGGGTGAGCACCGCGACGTCCTTGGGTACGGCGTTTGTGGCATCCAGGCGGCCGCCCATGCCGGTCTCCAGGATGATGATGTCCACCTCGCGCTCGGCAAAGTACATCATGGCAATGGCCAGCACCAGCTCAAAGAAAGTGGGCTTCACCTCCCAGGGCTCGATGGTGTCGCGTACGCGGGCAATGAGGCGGGCGGCGTCGGCATCCGGTATCATTTGCCCATTCACGCGGATGCGTTCGTTGAACTCCACCAGGTGCGGCGAGGTGAACAGGCCGGTGCTGTAGCCGGCGGTGCGTGCCACGCTCTCGGCAAAGGCGCAGGTGGAGCCCTTGCCATTGGTACCGGCTACGTGGATGACGCGAGCCCGCGGGTAGAGCACGCTACAGGCTTGCAGGAGCTTGGTGATGCCCTCCAACCCCAGCTTGATACCGAACATCTGGGTGGAGTACAGCCAATCGAGCGCAGCGCTATATGTTAATGCCATGAGGGAAAAGAGGGGGAAAAGTTCGGCGGGCATGAAAGCCCGCCAATACATGGAAAATCTACAATCTACAAAGTAGAGATTCAGGCGCCTTTGGCGCGGGGGGAAGCAAAGTACAGACCAAGCCTAACGCCTGAATCATCAACATTGATTTGTAACTTGTAGTGTTTTATCAGAACGGGATGTCGTCATCGGCCTCCTCGGGCATGGGGGCAGGAGCCTGTGCGGGTGCCTGCTGGTAGCCACCATTGCTGCGGGGCTGCTGGTAGCCGCCGCCGTTGTTGCCGTAGCCGCCGCCATTGCCATAGTTGCCGCCGCCATTGCCATAGTTGCCACCGCCGTTGCTGTAGCCACCGCCGTTACCGTAGTTGTTGCTGCGTTGCTGGTAGCCGCCGCCATTGTTGCCGTAGCCGCCGCCGTTGCCATAGTTGCCACCGCCCTGCTGGCCACCCTCGCGGCCGCCGAGCAGCTGCAGATTCTCAGCAATGATGCGGATGCGGCTGCGGCGCTGGCCGGTCTGCTTATCCTCCCACGTGTCCATCTGCAGGCGACCCTCGATGAATACCGGGCGACCCTTGCTCAGGTACTGGGCTGCTACCTCGCCGGTGCGCCCCCAGCAGGTGACGTCCAGGAACGTGGTTTCCTCGCGGCGCTCGCCTTCGTTCGGCCCGCTGGATACGCGGTTCACGGCGAGGCGCAGTTCGGTCAGGGAGTTGCCGCGGGGAGTCTGGCGTACCTCGGGGTCGGCGGTGAGGTTGCCGATAAGCATGACTTTGTTCAGATTAGCCATAATCGTATGTAATATGTATAACGTTCAGTGTATAAGAGTCCCGCTCGTGCGTAAAACACGGCAGGAAGTGTGTTTCATGCACATTCTACTCGCCTGGAACCCCATTTGGCAAGCAAAAAAGAGAGCATTTGCCTATCTTTTTTGCTGCTGACGCGATTATAGGCTTGCCATTCAGTGCACTGCATTGTATAATGCACCACCCCGCAGGCCGTGGGGACAGACCATTTTTTCCATCCATGAAAGTTGAACTCATCGAGAAAGCTGCTCAGATTGTAGGCGATAACCAGCTGCTGGTCAATATCGTATCTAAGCGTGTACAGCAGTTGAACCAGGGCTCCGACCCCTACGTGCCCACCACCCCCGAGATGGGCAGTGGCGACATCGCTCTCACTGAGATTGTTGAGGGTAAGATTATGTGGCGCGAGGCTGATGACGAGACTCCCCTTATCTCCGGTGGCGACCTGGAGGACGACCTCTTCATCGACATGAGCGAGGCTGCTGAAGTCCCCGCAGACGACGACCGCACCATCACTGCCACCATCGAGCTCTGATAGAACCTTTTTTGCGCAGGCCCGGCTGCCGGACATTCCCCGGTTGCCGGGTCTTTTTCATTTTCCATCCCACACCACCCCCACCTGAACGCCATGGCCAAGAAGCCCGCACCCCAGTCCTCCCTTATTGCCAGCAACAAGAAAGCCGGCCGAGATTACGAAATCCTCGGCAAGCACGAGTGTGGTATCGAGCTGCGCGGTACGGAGGTGAAGTCCATCCGCGAGGGGCGTGTGAATATATCCGACGCTTTCGCCCGCGTGGAGAAGGGGCAGATTTTCCTGTATGGTTGCGATGTGCAGCCCTGGGAGACCGCTGGCAAGTGGTTCCAGCACGAGGCTAAGCGCCCGCGCCGCTTGCTGATGCACAAGCGAGAGATTCTCAAAATTGAAATCCAGCAGGCTCAGAAGGGCTTTGCCCTGCCGCTGCTGCGCCTTTACTGGAAGAATGGCAAGGTAAAGGCCGAAATCGGTATCGGCCGTGGTAAGACCCACCGCGACCAGCGCTATGACCTGAAGGCTCGCGTCGAGATGCTCGAAGCCCGCCGCGAAGTGTCCCGCTTTAATAAAGGCTTTTAAAAGTACGAAGTGCTAGCTAGTCGGCTGACGCCGAGGGGGATAAGCGAAGCAAATGCCAAGCTTAACGCCTGCCTGCCGACAGGCAGGCGCTCTAAGGCGCGGAGCACCAGCCCAAGCAAAGCTTTGCACCACCTTGCGCCGAAAGGCGCCTAACTCAAAAATTCGTCCCTCGGAATTCGTACTTCGTCCTTCCTTACATGTGTCGAAGGGCGAGGAATTCGCGGATGCGATCGTTGGCGGAGTTGCGCAGTTCGGTGGGGGTGTCGTCCTCCACTACCTTGCCATCGGCCAGGAAGATGATGCGGTCTGCCAGCTCGCAGGCAAAGGCAATATCGTGCGACACGACAATCATGGTCATGCCATCATTGGCCAGGTCGCGCATGAGTGCCTGTACTTCGCCTACCATTTCGGGGTCGAGGGCGGAGGTGGGCTCGTCGAAGAGGAGCACCTCCGGGTTCATGGCGAGAGCGCGTACGATGGCGACGCGCTGCTTCTGGCCGCCGGACAGCTGGGCAGGGTAGGCGTGTGCTTTGTCTGCCAGGCCGATGCGCTCCAGCAGTTGCAGGGCGGTTTTCTCAGCCTCCTCGGGTGTCATTTGCCCGGTTTTGATAGGAGCCAGTGTGATATTCTGCACGATGTCGAGGTGCGGGAAGAGGTTGAAGTGCTGGAACACCATGCCTACGCGGCTGCGGTAGGTGTTCAGCTCGGCATCGCTGCGGCCGGGTTCCTTGCCATGAAAGAGTACCTGGCCGCCGTTCGGCGTCTCCAGGAAGTTCATGCAGCGCAGCACAGTGCTCTTACCGGCACCGGAGGGACCCACCAGGAACACCACCTCGCCCTTGTTCACTGCGAGCGATACGCCCTTGATGACTTGCAGGCTGCCGAAGTTTTTCACGAGGTCGCGAACCTCCAGTATGCTGTTATCGTTCATTCTTCTTGAGATGGAGTTCGAATTTCTTAAGGAGGTGGCTGAGCAGTACCACCATAGTGAGGTAAATGAGGGCTACGCCGAGCAGCGGTAGGAAGGCATCGTATGTTTGGCTGCGGATGATGTCGCCGCCCTTTGTGAGGTCCTGCAGAGCGATGTAACCGCAGATGGAGGTCTCCTTCAGCAGGACGATGAACTCATTGCCCAGGGCGGGCAGCACATTCTTGAGCGCCTGCGGCAGTACCACGCTGCGCATGGTGGTGCCGTAGCTCAGGCCCAGGCTGCGGCCGGCTTCCATCTGCCCGCGGTCTACGGACATGATACCCGAACGGATAATTTCGGCCACGTAGGCGCCGGAGTTCAGACCGAAAGCCACGATAGCTACCAGCACTTTGCTGATATCCACTGCACCGAAGATGACGAAGTAGATGATGAGCAGCTGCACCACGACCGGCGTACCACGCACTACGGTGAGGTACAGGCGGCAGAGCCAGTCGAGCACCTTCAGGCGCCCCGTCAGGTCGGCTGTGCTGCGAATCACCGCAATCAGGAAACCCAGCGCAATGCCCACCAGAGCAGCTGCAACGGCAATCTCAATCGTTACCAGGAAACCCTCAGCCAGGTACTTCCAGCGGTCGTTTTTAATAAAGTCGGTTTTAAAATCATCTATCAGGCGGCCGAATGCGGTGTCGGCCACCTGGGCATTCTCCGGCTTGTTCTCGCGCATGTGGCGGTCGATGATGGCCTTCAGCGTGCCGTCGGCCTCCAGGTCGATGAGCGCGGCGTTGAGCATGTTGAGCAGGGCTGTGTTGCCCTTGCGGACAGCCATGGCGTACTCTTCCTCCACCAGGGCGGTGGGCTGAATGGTGAGTTCCGGGCTACCGGCTACGTGGTTCTCTGCCGGGGCGTTGTCCAGCACCACGGCATCGAGCTTGCCGGCATTCATGGCGGACACAGCCAGCGCGCCATTCGTGAAGCGCTCGGGCTCGCGGATGTTTTCCGTAACGAACACGTCACCGGAGGAACCGTGCTGCACACCGAGGCGAAGCTTGGCTAAATCTTCCTTGCTGTAGATGGGGGCATTCTTAGGCGCAATCAGCACCTGGCGGGCACCGGAGTACGGGCGGGTGAAGTCCACCATGCGCTGGCGATCCTGCGTAACGGTGAGCCCGGATACCACCAAATCCACCTTGCCGGTCTGCACGGCGGTGATGATGGAGTCGAATGCCATGTCCTCCAGCTTAAAGTTGACGCCCTTGCGGCGGCCGATTTCCTTCAGAATATCGACATCGATGCCGGCAATCTCACCGCCCTTGTAGAATTCATACGGAGGGAAGGTGGCTTCCATGGCCACCACATAGGTGGGCTGCTGCGATTCATCCTTGCTGTCGCAGCCGGTCATAATCAGTGGCAGCACCAGTGCTGCTACGGCGCTGCACACCCATTGTTTTTGTCTGCTGATGGCTTTCGCCATTCTGCTTATAACGCTCATGCGCGCTAGGATACCACATCACGCCCTCATTGGCAAGCAAAAGCAGCAGTAGATTCCATCTGCAACACCGCGCCCGCACGGATGCCGTTTTTTGGCTATCCCGTCTCAGGTATGAATCATCGGCTAATTTTGCGAAAAAATTAGCCGATGGCGCAAACGGAACTTTACTGGGGGAAACTGCGTCTAAATGGAATTGTAGTAGTTGTAAGGCAAAGAGCGCCAACGATAAGTATTACTTTGATGTGCGTCTGTGCGCCCGCGAATGGCATCCGAAATGGGGATAGTAAAGAATGTTTATCAGCTAATTTAGCCGTAAATTAGCTGATATTAGCCGATAATTAGCTGCTGGTAGGTTTATTTTCTGCAATTTTTCGGAGCTGAGCTTCTAAATCTGGCTTGGGCTTAAAGATAAACTCTCGCGAGATATTTTCCGTGTAAAGCAGGCCGAGTGTTACCAATTCGCTCAAGTCGGTGCGGGCGGTCTGGCGCACCACGTTATGGGTGCGGCAGTGAATGGAGACCGAGGTATGAGTGTCCGGGTGCTGGATGAAGTTCAGCAGTACCTGGCGCTGTCGATAATTGAGGGATGGGAGGCTTGTTTCGATATACTGGCGGAATTGGTCCTTTGTTTTCTGAGAGTTCCGGGCGTATTCCATCAGGCTGTTGATGGAGCTCAGGATTGTTTCCAGCTGATTAATGATGAAATAGTTTAAGTCGTTCTCATCCTCTTCGGTATTGAGGAAGGAATCATAGTAACGCCGGGAGTGCATGAATATCTCGCGTGAGATGGAAATGAACTCAAAAAGCCAATATCCCGCGCGGAGCATTCCCCAGTAGAAGAGTGCACGTGCGGTTCTGCCATTGCCATCCACAAAGGGGTGGTCGTATGCTAACTGGAAATGCAGGATAATGGCGCGGATAACGGGGTGAATATATTGTTCTGTTTCGTCTTCACCGTTTGCAAAGCGGCACAAGGCTTCCAGGCGCTCCGGCAACTGATCCGCCGCCGGAGGCATGTGTACGATATCACCTGAGCGAACATCCTCGACATAGACTTTATCTTTCGGTTGGCGGAGTGCGCCTGCTTTCTCCGGATTTTGCAGGGTGCCTTCCACCATGCTCCGGTGTAGTGACAGAATAAAGGCCGGCGTAAGAGGCTTATCCTTATTCTCGAGAATCATTTTCATGGTGAGGTAATTATTCATCACCATGCGCTCGTGTTCATCCTTCGGGATTCGGTTATCGCGTATGAGCGCGCGGGCTTCGGAGCGTGTTACAACGGCGCCCTCCAGTATACTGGACATGATAGCTTCCTCCTCGAGTGAAGTCAGCAGGTATTTGTCGCGCTCCTGGTTGCAGAATATTTCATCCGCATCCGTCATCAGCATAACGCCGGATTTTCGGTCCACTTTGTGGAGGTATTGCTGAATGTATTGCGTGGAAGCAAAACTGAAAGGGGCTCCTTTCGCCGAGAGCAAGGGAAGGGGTTGTCGAGCCTGGGCACGGTGTATCTTAACGCCCAACCACCATTGTTTGCTGGTGAGCCCCGCGGGAGGGGTACGGTAACGCAGTTCATTCCAACTCAGGTAGCGATCCATGCGCAGCGCTTCCTGAGCAGACAATTTCATGATTTCCAGGAAATTTCCCGTTTCTTGTTCCATGAGATTTGGTAAAGATGGTACTGCTATCCGCCGTTTCATGCCCTCATTGTAGCACACATTATCCAGTGGTCAATACTTATCGGCTAATTTTGTGAAAAATTAGCCGATAGCGCAAACGAGACTTTACTGGGGGAAACTGCGTCTAAATGGAATTGCAGTAGTTGTAAGGCAAAGAGCGCCAACGATAAGTATTACTTTGATGTGCGTCTGTGCACCCGCGAATGGCATCCGAAATGGGGATAGTAAAGAATATTTATCAGCTAATTTAGCCGTAAATTAGCTGATATTAGCCGATAATAGGGCGCTGATTAGCCGATGCGAAAAACATTTAGGCTACCTCTTTGTGGAGCTACAAAGAAAAGCCGCAGTCTGCAAGCAAAGACTGCGGCTACAATTTCCACCGAGTTCGTCACTCGTAATTCGTACCTCGAAGCACGTAACTCTTCTCTCCCTTAATCCATCGTGAAAGTCAGCCCAGCTGCTGTCCACTCCTCACCTTCGCCGCTACCTTCGAGCCAGGCAGTGCCCTCTGTGGGCGAGGTGAAGGTAAGGTAATAGGTGGTCGATGATTCCCACTCTTCTACCACAATTTGGGCGGTATTGTTACCGGTCTTGGTATAGTTGAGGGCATTACCATAGCCGTTGGGGATGTTGTTGGCCAGCACATTCTTGTTGCCTTGTCTGAAGGTGTAGCTCTGGTCGGAGAGCGGGGCGCCGTTTTTCCAGAATGTGATGGACTTGCCTTTGACAGACTGGGGTGCCATGTTGGCGGCAACCGGAGCCGTTTTCGGAGACTTGGCGCTTACCAGGATTTTGTTGATAGCTGCGGCGTTGGGTTGGGCTACGCAGGCGGCTACTGAGGCACCTTTGGCGGTTTTTGCCTGCGTGTTAGCGCCGTGGTTGACCAGCCAGCGGACGATTTCCACATGGCTCAGGCCGCAGGCATTGTGCAGGGCAGTGGTGCCGTTGGCATTGGCGATGACGGTGTCGATGGGGGCGCCGTTGGAGATGCTCGGCAGAATGCTCAGCAGGCGCTTTTGGTAGGCCTTTTGCACGGCATTCGTGTATTGCGTGCGGCGCAGTTGGGCAATCAGTTGGTCGAGCTCGGCATCTGCCAATACTGTACCTTGCAAGAGCATACCACCCATGATGAGGGCTATGAGACAACGAAGCGTTTTCATGATGCCTCATAATAACATGAAAACGCTGATAAACAACGGCTTTTTTGAGTCATGCAATGGCCAATTATCATTGCCCTTTCTTTTCTTTCGCCAGTTGGGCAACTTCCGCCACCAGGGCATTTTGCAACTCGAGTTCGGCCAGTTGTTCTGCAGCCTCGCGTCGGCGTTCACAGAAAAGACGGTATTGCTCTTGTGCGTGTTCGCGGGCATTAGTCATGGAACGAGAACCTTTTCCTTGCAAAACTTCGCGTCCGGTGAGTTTCAAAAGGCTGTCAATCGCTTCTTCCCATTCATCCATGAAGACCTGCTTCCGCTGTTTAGCCCTATCCTCTACAAAGTCCAAACACATGGAGGTGAGTCGATTAAAAGCCTCAATCTCTTCTTCGTGCAGGTAATTCTTTGCGGTTATCACATCCGTGGCAAGTACCCTATCTCGTTGCCAAGATGTAAGCCCCATGTTGGGTTGAGAGGAATCGGCTCGCAGCATAATTAATTCCGCTGCGGTGTGGCCATGGATAGCG